>NZ_JAJFEB020000017.1:0-106073 GCF_020709765.2 Clostridium pacaense | reverse complement strand
CGCTTTTCTGTTTTCTGGTACAGAAAAGGAGCTGCTGCTCCAGTAGATTATTCATCTACTTTTGCAACACCCCCTTTCACTATGAATTTTATATTCAGGCATCAGCCGCGCCGCCGTCATCAGCCGCACTTACGCGTCCCTTTTTCGCCTCATACATGGCTTCATCCGCCTTGCGCAGCAGGACTGCTGCCTCTGTCCCATCCTCAGGATAGAGGGAGTATCCGGCTGAAAAACGCACCGGGATAAGGACATGGCTGTCCAGCTCCACCCGGCTTTCCTTCATGGACCCAAGCATCCGGTCCACACATCCAACCAGGCTTTCCCGGGAACTGCCTCCATAGAGGAACAGGGCAAACTCATCGCCGCTGAGCCTGGCCGCAATACCTTTATCCCAACTGCATGACTTTAATATATCTGCAATGGATGCCAGGTACCGGTCTCCGTTCTCATGTCCGTACCGGTCATTTACCTGCTTCAGGTTGTCCGCATCCGCCATGAGCATCATGGCGTGTTCCAGTCCGTGTGGATCAGCAAACAGCCCCTCAAGCTTACTGTAGAATGCACGCCTGCTGTATAATCCGGTGAGAAGGTCGACATCCCTCTCCTGTTTGATTTTCCTCTTCTCCAGGATATCGTTCGTCACATCCACAATCATTCCCAGCGTGCTATGTCCCCTCTCGAAGGCTTCAATCCTAATGAACCGTGTTTCCTTCCCCTGCAGTTCATAAACCCCGCCCTCCTGTTCCAGCGGATGCCTGCGGATCTGCTCCAGCTTCTCTTCAAACAGGATATAGTCGGAAAATAGCATTCCGGCCTCTTTTTCTCCCAGCATGAGGATTTCCGCCAGCCTGCTGGTAGCCATGACGCGCTTCATATCACGGTTATATTCATAAACACCCATGGGGATTTTTGTCATTTCCAGGATATGGGATATCTTATTGGTTGTATCGAGCAGGCTTTCCACCATCTGGTTAATCTGGCTGCTCAGCTGCTTAAATTCCGGCGTACTGTCCACCGCCACCCTTGTATCCAGATTTCCCTTGGTAATCCTGGCCAGTTTATCATGGATGGAGGAAATACCGTCCACAACATAACGGTCAATATAATTGGAGATAAAGGCTATCATGATAAGGGATATCCCGGTAAGATACAGGGCCACCAGGAATGTACTGCGGTTCACCTTCTGGTACAGGGCCGCTTCCGACATGGTAATCCCCAGTATGACCGACTGCCTCCGGGCAAAGACCCCGTAGCTTTCCTCCTGGTTCACCGTCATCCGCGCCACCTTATCCGTAATGCCCAGCTGCTCCGGCCGGATACCTATGTCCTGTATCTGCTTTCCCACCAGTGAGTCATCCGTTGACCCCAGTATAAGATGGCTCTCCGGGTCAATGGCATAGATGGTGGAATCCTTTTCCGATGTCACCAGGGAAAAAACATAGGATAACTCCGTTTTTTTCATGGATTCCAGCACGGTGGTGGGTTCCAGCCCCACCTGGACAATCCCCTTATGGTCCTCCCTCCAGACAGCCGCATACTGCATCAGCTTCCCCTCCGCCGTGTTAGGGGTAATATCCTGGCACATCTGAAGGCTGTAATCCAGCATGGGCAGGAAGAACTGCATCTGCTCACCCGAACTGAAATTCAGTCCAAAATACCTGGGTTCCGAACCAGCGTAAAGATTTCCCTCCGGGTCAAACAGATGGAATTCATCGACCTGGAGCAGTTTTGTTATCTTTGCGATTTCCTCCTGATTCCCCACAACCTCCGGACGGTCCTGGATGATATAGGCAATGGCCTTGGCCCGTATAAAACACCGTTCCTTCAGGTTTTCCTTTTCTTTTTCCGCCTCTCTCCCGTTCTGGTCAAGGATCTGCCCCACCTGCCAGAACTTGTCCTGGGCATCCCGGTACATATCATTCCTGGCATTCAGCGTCTGGACATAATAATTTATGAAAAGGGAGAACAGCATGGCAGTCAAGATTACAATACATAGACGTTTACGGATCATTTTCTTCATAGCCAGCTGTTCCCCCTTTGATTACTCTGTACTATAGAGTATCATATTTTAAGTGGGGGGACAAGAAAATTCTCAGGATTCCTTCATGTTCAAAAGCCCTTTCCCCGGATGGAAATCCCATTACCCGCAGAACTTATCCGCAGGCCAGTACAGTACTCAGGTCAGCCATATATGGGAAACATACGCAGCTTAGGTCAGAAAGGGGCAGCACCTCCTCCGGAAGCTGTATCCCAAGTTCCCGGATGATAAAATCCCTTCTTTTCTGAATCCGTTCCCAGCAGCCCGCAGACAGGGCAGCCACTTCCTTCCTGAGTCCTTCCCCTGCGACTATCAGGCCGTCCTCCACATGGGCGCTCATGAATGGGTCGTGGCACGTAACCGTATAGTCACACTGGAATGCCATACCGGATGCCACCTTAACCTGTCCTCCTCTGACAAAAGGCGAGTTGGTCCATTCATCCGTGTGGGTAAGATGGCCTGGATTCAGTGTACAGCCAAACTTCTCAAGACCTAACTCCCTGTCCGTCATCTCATATATATCCCCGCAGGATGTGCCTATCTTCATCATCTCATGCCAGGAAGCCACATTGTCAAAATAGGGGATTAGGAACCCATCTATATATCCGGACTTCTCCACCGGCAGGTCATTTCTGTCCCTTAGATACATTCCACATTTATGTACCAGGCTTCCCCTAAGCCCATAACCGACTCCGACCGGCATCCCGTACTCAAGCTGTTCCCACTCCGTGGGGCTGTTAAGTCCAAGGGCCACATTCCTTTCCCCAAAATTAATGTTGGGATGCATATTGGCCGGACTTCCATCAAACTGGCAGAAGGAGGAGGCCTCCAGTTCCCTCATCCCTGGCTTCAGATGCCTGAGGCAGTTCAGCACACCTCTGGAAATCCTGGTTCCTGCCGCTTCAAAAATCACGATTTCCTTTGCTGATACACAGTGCTTCAGGCCATACCTGCAGTCCGCCATCAGAAGTGTGGCATTTTCCAGGCTATCCCTTGGCACTACCTGACAAAGTGTCTCAATCATATAATGGGGCACATCGGTAATGAATCCCCCTACCGTATGGTTGGATGCATCGTACGCCTTAAAACCAATCACCCCAATCTTACCGCCATCATATACCACCCTTCTCTCCAATATTTCCTTCAGGCGCGGACTTCTGTCACTTGGCTGCCCCATAAGGCTGAAGGTCTGGAAGAACTCGACTTCAATATCCACGGCCACCTTTTTTACATATCCGATTCCTTCATTGCCCACTAATATGCTGGGACGCCCATGGCGCGGCAGGATCAGCAGGGTTTCTTCCCACCTGGCATCATACCCGGTAAAATAATCCACATTGGAAAAATGCTCCCTGTCCCCATATATCACGATTGTGTCATATCCCTCTGCCTGGGGCATTGCCCAGAGCCTGGCCATCCTGCCCTCATAATCTTCTTTTCCGAGAACGGGTATCTCATCCGGATTTACCGGTACCGGGTTGGTCCACAGCTCCGGCTCTACTTTTTTTTCAATTATATCATGTCTCATATTTATCTCCTGATTTTTCTTGATTTTAAATCATGGTATCCTGCCTGCCGGCAATTTTAAAAGCGCATCCCCGGTTTAACAGGTAAGGCCTCATATAACCTGCGATATCCGACATGGGAAGGACCTCTGGTCCTAATGCAATCCCCAATTCCCTCTCCATGTAGCGCCGCCTTCTCTCAAACCGTTTCCATGTTTCCGGGTAGTCTGCCTGTATTTTCTCCCTCAGGGCCTCATCCGCCAGTACAATGCCGTCCTCTGCGCCAGCTCCTCCATAGCCCGCTTTTCCGGGAATGATATCCATCTGAAGCATCATACCACTCCTAAACTGTATGTCTGACCCGGAATAGATAGGGGAGGACATCCATTCCTCGTCCGCGGTCAGATGACCGGGATTCAGGCTCCAGGCAAATTCATCTCTTGGAAGCACGGAATCAATCCGCTCATACATTTCCCCTCCGGTCATTCCGATTTTTATATTCCCATACCAGCATGCGGCTGCCCTGTAATACGGTTTAGCCATTACATCCACATAATCCTTTACCCCGTCCTCCATGTCCTCCTCTCCAGCCGCCACATAAGCCGCCCTGGATGACAGGCCGCCTCGAAGCCCCATGGTCAGGGAGAATTTATCCCCGACCCTTATCTTCTTATTTCTTGGAAATACCACTGCCCCTTGAAACCGTTCCCCGGTTGCACAGATTGTGGTGACACTGACGGGTTGGCCAAGGCTGCACATATATCCGGCCACCTCCATCTCGGTCATGCCGGGAGCCAGCCTGTCCATAGCCTGGTACACACAGTCTGACGCAAGGGCTGAGCCGAATTCATAATGCGCTGCCTCATTGGCATTCACCGTTGTCCTGGCCCCGTGTCCCGGGTGGATGAACAGATGGGAAGCCGCCTTTAAGGTTCCATGGCCTGCCGCTGTCTTAATCCCATCCACAATAAAACAGGGCACATCAAACAGCTGGCTGTTGTCCTCCAACTGGCTGGTAAACATTTTCCAACCAGCCAATCCCACGGCCATCCCTGCTTCTATGCCGGCATCCGCAAAAAGACCGGCCATGTCCTTATCATTCCCCATGGGCTGGTTAGGCAGGGAAAAATACGGCACATGGACCAGATCCGCCCTGATGGCACTGTGTGCGCACATCTTCCTGTTTTCATTGCCCAGCATCAGCACTGCCTGTCCATCCTGTTTCAGGACCAGGACCGCCTCCTCAAACCTTGGTTCAAATCCAGTCAGGTATGCGAAGTTCCCTCCATGCTCCCTGTCCCCATAAACCGCCAGTGCATCCAGCCCACCTTCTTTCATGCGGGAACATACCTTATGAAGCCGTTCGTTCCAGGTATCCGCTGTCAGGTCAACCGGAACCAGACCAACACTGGTTTCAGGCGGGGCCACTATCCCATATACTACTTCAAAATCCTTAGGATTCATCCGCATCTCCTTTATCCTGTCACTTCCGGCGTAATGTGCAGGGGATAGACAGGGGGTATGATTTTGTGGTATTCCATATTCTCAATTATCTGATGGGTGGCTCCCGGTGTCAGGGCCAGGATTGCCAGTTTTGCCAGCTTCCTAAGTTCTGCAAACAGATATCCCTGCTTCACCACAACCACCTGGTATTCATCCAGGTCAAGCCCGGCCCCCTCCGTAAAATGCCCCACCGAAATAAAGGAACCTGGACGGTCAATCATCACGAAGTCCATATGTTCTGTGGAAATGGTCACCGCATTTCCCACCGCATCGTGCTCACAACCCATATATCCAAACAGCCTGCCAATCTTTTTAATGGTACCTGTCACTTCCACGGCTTTTGTATTTTCATCATAATCATGTCCCACTGAAAGGGTGATCCTGTCCCCCTCCTTGTACTCCAGACACTTTGCCACCGCATTCTCATCCCATATGGAAGTCACCAGAACCTTCCTTCCATTATAATCCTTAAGTTTCAGGAATTCCCTGAGCAGGATGGTATGGTCCCCTACGGCGCCGCCTGTTGTATTATCACCGGAATCAGATATATATACAGGGCTTTCCGGATACTTGACGGAGAATTTCACGCCCTCATGGGGGTCCATCGGAACCTGTTCAAATTCAAACAGTTCCCTGTAGCTGTATACATAGTCTGCCAGTTCCCGGGCTATCTTTGCACATGCCTCGGTATAACGTTCCTCCGATGGGGTGACTATAATATTGGAGGCCATTGTTTCACAGTCGCACCACACCATGCCGATTCCAAGTGTTGCAACAGACACCTCTTCCATTTTTTCTATTTCCCACAGCTTATCATAAATCTCGCACAGGGGCCAGGTTGCCGCTGTGGCTTTCTCCGGATGGATGGCATAAGGCATCCTTACGTACTGGGGAACCGTCTTCTTGTGATGTTTAATGCAGTCCACCATATGCCGCGCCACGGTTTTCTCGGTCACATCCTGGTCCGTATGGGGAACCGTCCGATAGTTGCGGATTACATTAACCAGGGATGCCAGCTTGGGATGGTTGTTGGCATGGGCGTCCAGGGCCAGGCCGATAATCACGTCATCTCCCAGGAGACTGCGGATCCTCTTCACAAGGTCGTATTCGCCGGACCCCAGTCCCTCTACTTCCAGACTGCCATGCAGATGAAGCATGACCCCGTCCACATCCTTGTCCTGACCCAGAAGTTCTATGATCCTGGCTGAATAAAAGTCATATGCTTCCCTGGAGCAGATTCCGTTCGGCAGCGTATTCACATACACCAGAGGAACAATCTCGGCACCCTCCTCCTCAAATACCTGCGTGGCAAACATCCTGTCTATCACATTCTGCCCTTCTTCATATACAAAATCATCCTTATGTACCATTTGCGGATTAAAGGAATTGGCTTCATGATAGAACATACCCTCTGCAATCTTCATAATCATCTACCTCTTTTACATTATTTTTTTAATTTGAATTTAAATTTAGCTTTATTGGTATATAAATCCAGACATACTGCAAACAGAAGGATAATTCCCTTAATGACCATCTGCAGATAAGAAGAAATATTCATAAGGCTCATTACATTGTCTATGGCTGTCAGTATAAGTACGCCACAGATACATCCCACGATACTTCCTGCGCCGCCGCTCATGCTGACGCCGCCTATACAGGCCGCTGCCACCGCATCCAGTTCCAGAAGGTTTCCTCCTGTGGAAGCAGCGCCCCCAAGCCGGGCCGTCAGTACAATCCCCCCTATGCCATACATCAGACCCTCATATAAATATGATTTAAATACAATATCCTCTATATTGATGCCTGCCAGCCGGGAGGCCTCCTTATTGCCGCCGATAAGGAATATCTTCCTTCCGAAGGTGGTCTTTGTGGTTATGATATAGGACATGAATGCAATAAGCCCTGCGATGACCGCTGCCATGGGAATCCCTTTATATCCATAAAATACCCAGATGGCAACCGCTGCAACCATTGCACCAAGCAGCAGGTTCTCCGCCAGATGTCCTTTGGTGCCATACCATTTTCCCATCCTGCGGTAATTGCGAAGATTGATAAATGCAAATGCTGCAAAGATGACAACCACGACCATGACCGATATGACCGGGGGGATGAAGTTCTCACTGATTGCCGTAAACTGTTTCGGCATGGGTCCTATGGTAGCACAGTCGGTCAGGACATAACCCGTCCCACGGAATATCTGCTGTGCTGCCAGGGTTACGATAAAAGCAGGGAGGCCAATCCGGCCAATAAAGAAACCGTTGACAGCCCCCATCAGGATACCCACTGCAATGGTAACTGCAATAGCCGGAAATATGGACCAGCCGCATCTGACCACAAGGAGCGCACAGGTAACGCCGGACAGATACACACCCGCGCCGCCGCTTAAGTCAATGTTTGTCTCAATGAGCAGAAGCATCAGGCTTGAGGTAAGTATCATAAGTACAGAGGCCTGCTTTAACAGCATGGTCAGGTTACGCTGTGAGAAAAAAGCCTGGTTCGTCAGCCGGTTGAACAGGTAAAACATCAGCACCACTGCCACACAGGTCCCTGCCCGCTTTAATATATGTTTTTTTGTCTTATCCATCTTACTCCTCCTTGTTTCCTACCGTGGCCTCCCACAGTATCTGGTCCTTATCCGCCTTTTTACCGTCCGTTATATTGACCACCCTCCCATGTCGCATGGTCAGTATACGGTCCGATATCCCCATAACCTCCGACAGGTCGGAAGAAATAAACAAAATCGACTTTCCCTTCTTTGCAAGTTCATCCATGATATGATAAATCTGCGTCTTGGCCTCCACATCAATGCCCTGGGTTGCCTCATCCAGGATCAGGATCTCCGATTCCGCGGCAATCCATCTTCCCAGCACACATTTCTGTGCATTCCCTCCGCTCATGTTGCGGATTAATGTTTCTGATGAAGGCGTCTTTATGGAAAGCCTGTCAATGACATCACGGATCACATCCCTCTCCCTGTCCTTATTAAGGATTCCATAACAGGCCAGATGGTCCAGGGATGACATGGTGATATTACGTCCGACACTGGCTATATCCACCACTCCCTGCTTTTTCCTGTCCTCAGGCAGATAACCAATCTTGTACCGGTTGGCCTTTCCGGGCGATGTTATGTACACTGTTTTTCCTTTTATTTCCTGTTCACATGTGACTTCCCCATTAAATCCCCCGATAATGGCAAGCGCTGTCTCACTTCTGCCCGCCCCCACCAGACCATACAGGGAAAGGATCTCGCCCCTTCGCAGATCAAAGGACACATGGTCCACAATCTTCTTATCCGGTACCTTCTGGTCCATGATGGTCACATTCTTTACGGACAGGACCACCTCCCCCGGCGTCCTGTCATGGGCAGGGTAGACTTCATCCACCTTGCGCCCCACCATAAGGGAGACAATCCTCTTTTCATCCATATCCACATTCTCGGCCGTCCCCACGATATGGCCGTCCCTCATGACTGTTATGATATCGGATATCTCCTTAACCTCCTCCAGTCTGTGGGAAATATAGATACAGGCAATCCCCCTGTTTTTCAGTTCTTTAATTTTCCCAAAGAGGATTTTACATTCCTTGTCAGACAGCGTGGCCGTAGGCTCATCTAACAGAAGAACCTTCACGTCGTTGTACATTGCCCTTGCTATGACAAGAAGCTGCTTCTGCGCAATCCCGATTTCCTTTACCTTTGTCTGAGGTTCTAAATCCAGTCCAAAATCATCGATGATTTTCTGGGATTCCCCATACATTTTGTGATAATCAATAAAACCAGCATGTACCGGATATTTATTCATAAAGAGATTTTCCGCCACACTCAGTTCTTCCAGCATATTAAGGTCCTGCGGAATCATGACGATTCCTTTGTTCTGGGCATCCAGTATGGTCTTAAACTCACAATTTTCCCCGCCAAGTTCAATTGTGCCGGTAAATGTATGATAGGGATATACGCCCGCCAGCATTTTCATAAGAGTTGATTTTCCAGCTCCGTTGCCTCCCACGATGGAATGCACCTCGCCTCCGAACAGTTCCAGGTCAGCTTCCGATACTGCTTTCACACCTGGAAATTCTTTTGTCAGGCTATGTATCTTAAGTATTGGTTCCCGTTTTTCCATATCCCTTACGCTCCTTTTGTAGTAGCCGTTCAGCGGAATGGACTTCCCACCTGGAAGCCCATCCACCTATTAAACCGCGTTTTTACGCCTGCTGTCGTGTTCGCTAAATTGCATTTCAATGCCTGCTGTTATTACTCACTAAGCTGCGTTTTTACACCCGCTGTTACTACCCGATAAACCGCGTCTCAACGCCTGCCCTTACTGTCCGCTCTCAATCTGCTCCATTGTAATCCAACCCTCCGGCGCAATCTGTGTTGCCCATTCCTCAATATTGTCTTTTGTCACACCTACGATAGGAACGTATTTTTTCGGGACCTTGTAATCCCCATTATCAATCATCTCATCGTAATCCACTTCTTCACCCTTAACCAGTGCTATGGCTGCTTTTGCGGCCTCGGATGCACATACATCGATCTCGGTCCAGATATCCACCCCGATGTAGCCTTTATTGACTGCCTGCATGGCTGCCACCTCACAGTCCATGCCGGTAAGGTATACCTGTCCGGCCAGACCGGCTGATTCCAGTGCCGGCAGGATGCCGAGTGTCAGCACATCTGCCGTGCACACAATTGCCTGGATATCGTCGTTGTTGGCGGAAAGTGCATTTTCCGCATATTTAAGGGCCTTTTCTGCGCTGTATCCCTCACAGTACTGTTCCAGTACCACTTCCACATCCGGATAGGAAGCAAGGACCTCATCATATCCCTTCTTCATGCCCAGAACCACACTGGAGGTAGGTTCGCCGTGGATGATGGCAATCTTGCCTTTTCCGCCCATTGACTCCATGGCTGCCTTCATCTGGATGCGGCCGGCTTCCACGTTATCCCTGTCCAGATATGCATCCAGGGGTGCATTCTCAACAAAATTGTCATAGCAGACAACCGGGATTCCCTCTTCCTTTACCTTCTCCACGGTCGCGGACATATTGGAGGAAACAGCAATCAGTATCAGCGCATCAATCCCCTGGGTAATCAGGTTGTCCACCTGGTTTTCCTGCTTTGTCTGGTCATAATTGGCCCACTGTACCAATGCCTTGCCTCCGGCCGCCTCAATGGTCTCCACCATGAACTTCTCATCATAGTGCCATCTGGCACCATTTTCATTGGCAAAGGCAATTCCTATGGTAAACCCTTCATCCTTGCCGCTGGCCTCCTTGGCCGCCTCTGTGGCCTGGGCGGCTGCTTCTGTGGCCTGGGTATCACCAGCCGGTGAGGCGGCGGTTGTACCGGACGTTCCCCCCGTGGAACAGGCGGTAAGGGATACTACCATGGACATGGTTAATAATAAAGCAGTTAATTTCTTCATACTTTTTCCTCCTGGATTTTATATTCTTTATTTTATTTATTACTCCAATGGTGTAATAAATATGTTTGATTGAAAGCATATCTGTTTCTGTCAATCCGCAGATTCAGATATGCTGTTAAACATGTCAGGTTGTAAGCAACCTGTCTATATACTGTTCCTGGGCAACAAATGCAGCGCCCATAGCCTCATTATTCTTAAACTCCCTCTTTTTAATTATAATATCCAGATTAAAATCCTCATTAATCAGATCTAAAAACTTAATCCTTGCCATCTCATACAGTTCAGGGAAATCCACTACCATGTTGCCTCCTACCAGCAGATACTGGGGATTATAGGTATAAATCATATTGCAGAAAGCCATAGCCATATCCTTTGTCAGATCATCAATGATGGATGCTGTCCACTCCTCCCCCCCATGGTAGGCGTCCATCAGCTCCTTCAGCTCACCTATGGGGTGTCCCTGATTGCTGCATTCCCTTACCACGCCCTGTTCCGATATATAGGCGGACAAACATCCATGCTTGCCGCATGCGCAGAGCCTGCCGTTGAGGGAGAACATGGTATGCCCGATTTCTCCTGCCGCATTATTGATTCCGCGGATCATCTTCCCGCCATACATGACGGCCACGCCCACGCCGGATCCGATGGACAGGTATGTAACATCCGCATGGTTCATCTCCGTGGACTGGAAGGTAGCGCCCACCAAAGCCATCTTAATGTCATTATCAACGCATACCGGCATGCCGAATATCTCCTCTGCCTTCTGCCTGATGTCCAGGTTCTTCCATCCCAGCTGGGGCGAGAAACATGACACCCCATTTTTATAATCCACCAGTCCGCAGCAGGAAATCCCCATACATTTAACCAGCGACGGATTAATCCCTTCTCTTTTACAAAGCTGCCAGAACATGTGCTTTCCCTGGCTCATCAGCTTATCAATATCATAGTCCTCTGTCTCCAGACGTAATATATCTTCCGCTGCCACACAGCGTTCGCAGTCAATGAGACTGATTTTAAGATAATCACAGTCAATGGCAAATCCCAGGCTCAAAAATGCGTCCTTATTGATACAGATATTAATTCCATTTCTTCCAACACCTTTTGAGAAGGCTTCCTCCTGTTTAATCAGGTTAAGCTCCATCAGCGAGGTGATGATCCTTGTGATGGAAGTCGGACTCATCTGGAGCACCTTGGCAATGTCCGCCCTTGATATAGGATTGAACTTATTCGTTTGTATCACCCTGATAACAGCCTTACTATTATTGTACCTGAGTACATTTTGGTGTTGTGCTGCTAAATCCTTCATTTAATTTCTCCTGTGGTGTTATTAATAGTAGTATAATTAGTTGCGTTTTATTTGTCAACTACTTTTTGTGCTATTTGTATATTTTTTTAATTTTCTTTCTTTGTCATCATAAATAATGCACAGTTCAATCCCCCCTCTCTTAATATGATACAACTATTTCCAAATTTAGTCATTACATAATTCATTTTTATACAATGCTGCACTACTCCATCTGTCCGGCAATTATGCATCAGAGAGTCACACGCATCATATAACACAAAGAGGACGGCCAAAGCCGTCCTCCTTGAATCTAAACACTTACATCATCCCAATTACTTCATCAGTTTCTTAAACTCATCTGCAACAAACTGTACCTGCGTGCCCACAATGACCTGCACACTGGTCTTGCTGGGACGGATGACACCGGCGATACCGGCAGATTTAATCTTCTTCTCATCCACCTGGGTGTAATCCTTGATTTCCAGTCTCAGTCTGGTAATACAGTTATCAACACTCGTTACATTCTCTTTGCCGCCAAGACCTTCCATGATGATTTTTGCTGCCTGTGTATAGTCATTATTGGCAAGTTTTACAACTGTCTCATCAAGTTCATCATCATCCTCACGTCCCGGGGTCTTTAAGTTAAACTTCGTAATCATGACGCGGAATACCACATAGAATACGATGAACGCCGCGATTCCCAGCGGGATGATCATCCAGGTTTTCGCAGCAGCCGGAAGGGATGCTGAGAACAGGAGATCCGTTGCGCCTGCTGAGAAGGAGAAACCGGCGCGGAAACCAACCAGCACGGTGATGTAGGTGAAGATGCCGTACAGTACGGCATATACCAGATACAGTACAGGTGCAAGGAACATGAAACCGAATTCAAAAGGTTCTGTAACGCCGCAGATAAAGGCACAGAGGGCTGCGGAAGCAACAAGGCCGATAGCAACCTTCTTCTTATTGTCCTTTGCACAGTGGATCATGGCTAATGCGGCACCAGGAACACCAAACATCATACATGGGAAGAATCCTGACATATACATGCCCAGGCTCCAGCTTACGTTGGCGGATGTATCTCCGGCCCAGAAGTGGGACAGGTCGCCAAGGCCAATGGTGTCAAACCAGAATACGTTATTCAATGCATGGTGTAAGCCGAACGGAATCAGCAGACGGTTTAGGAACGCATAGATACCGGCGCCGATTGCTCCCATTTTGGCAATTGACTCACCTAAAGCAGTCAGACCGCCAAATACGATTGGCCATACAAACAACAGGATTGCAGCCGCAACAACGGAAAACAGGGCCGTGACAATTGCAACGCACCGCTTGCCTGAAAAGAATGCCAGCCAGTCAGGAAGCCTTGTGTTCTTGAACTTATTATAGCAGGTTGAACCGATTACACCGGCGATGATACCAATCAGGGCGTTCTGGATCTTAGCGAAAGCCATACCCTGGATGCTGTCCGGTGCAATACCTGCCAGCGTCTGCACAACGCCTGGTGAGAGCAGATGGGTAATCATCAGCCAGGATACCAGACCGGCCAGACCGGCTGTACCATCGTGGTCATCTGACATACCAACGCCAACGCCAACTGCAAACAGGAGTGCGATAATCGTGCCGTCAATCAAGGCAAGGGCTGCCTGTGTCAGGAAATAACCAATCATCGGGATTGCACCCGTGATATCGCCGCCCTGCATGACAGCCGGGCAGAGCCAATAACCAATACCAGACAGGATACCTGCAACCGGTAAAACGGCAACTGGCAGCATTAAAGATTTACCTAGTTTCTGTAGCCACTTCATCATAACATAAATCCCCTTTCTTAATTTGAGCATTCTTATGGTATTATTCCCATAGGAAAACTCTGATTTACTTGTTCATGATTACTTTATCTAAACCTGGACCCAGGCTTAAATCATTCTTACCACTGTCCCGGCCTTTATCCGGCCAGGACAGATTCCACTGCTTTCATGGCCTCTTCTTCATCCGGTCCGTCAATGCAGAAGACAACCTCATCCCCTGCCACCGTGTTCATGGCCATGATGCTCATCACGTCTTTTGCATCCGCTGTGTTCCCATTACAGGAAATCATCACATCGGATCGGACCTTGAGCATCTTCATCATCAGCAAGGCCGCCGGCCTTGCATGAAGTCCCATCTCATCCTTCAGGATAAAGCTGCGCTCTATCAACCCATCCCCACCTCTGATCATAATTTAATGATTGCTGTCTCCCCGGCCTTTACATCCATTCCGCTGATGCACTCAATCTTCGGGAACTGTGGTGTGTTGCACACAATGACAGGTGTAATCACATCATATCCGGCTGCTTTTATCTTATCCATGTCAAAGTCCAGAAGCAGGTCACCCTTTTTGACCTTATCCCCTGCCTGCACATGGGCTTCAAAATACTGTCCCTTTAACTGTACGGTATCCAGTCCGATATGGATTATCAGCTCCGCACCATTATCCGTCTGTATGCTGAGGGCATGCTTTGTGTCGAACACCATGGTAACCTGGCCGTCTGCCGGTGCGACAATCCTTCCCTCAGAAGGAATGATGGCCGTGCCCTTGCCAAGGATCTCCTGGCTGAATGTAGGGTCATTGACCTGGCTCATGGGAACGGCTTTGCCGCTCACCGGAGCTGCGATGACCTTCCCGTCCTTTTCTTCTCCCCCAAACAGTTTCTTTAATGAACCAAACATCCTTATTACTCCTTTCTCTGTCCCCCTGCCGGGGCCCCTTAACCATAATGCTTTTAATACTACTTTGTTCTGATACGCTTGATGTGCAGGGCTAGGTAAGCCACTTCCTCTTCCGTTACCTGATGCCCGTACTGCAGTTTAATCAGCGCCTGTACTTTCTGGCTGCAGGCATATTCTTCCGGATATAACCTGTCGATGACCTTTTGGAACTCCAGGTTATCCAGTTCCATATGCTCCCCTGTAAATACCCGCTGGGCCAGAAAACGCAGATGTGTGATGAACCGTTCGTAACTCAGGGACTGTTCATCCAGTTTTATATTAAAATACTCCTCTACCACCTCTGATACCTGCTGGATCAGGTTGGTGATTTTTATTGTATCCCCCATGGGCGCATCATATTCCGCGTTGACGATGTGGAGGGCAATGGAGGCGGCCTCATCCACAGGAAGCTTAATCCCCAGGTCCCTGTCAATCATGGCAATGGCATATTCTCCAATCAGGTATTCCGCATGGTAAAAGCTTCGTACCTCCCTGATTAACGGGTTGCTGAACATCATTCTCTGGTTAAAACGCTCCAGCGCAAAATTTATATGATCCGTAAGGGTGATATACACATTCGGGTTAATGGGACGGTTCAGCACTTCTTTTGCATAGCTGATGATCTCAGCGGATATCTGTACATGCTCCATCGGAAGGTTCACAAGCAGTTCCTTGAACTTATCCATGGTGTTCTGGCTGTCCAGGCGGAATACCTTCTCTATCTTCTCCTCATCAATGGTACTGCCTTCCCTGGCCTTGAAGCCAACGCCTCTTCCCATTACAATGACTTCCCTGCCTTCTTCATCGCAGGTGCTTACAACATTATTATTAATTATTTTCGATATTTTCATAATTGCTCCTGATAAAAACAAAAAAACCAACTTTGTTAAAGAGACATACGCCTTTTATGCGAATATCATCCAATCCCCTTAACAAACCTGGTTTTGCCTGCCGAACAGTAACAATCCTTATTAATTATTTAATTATACTTCCAAAGATTTACTTCACTAACTGAATAATAACAAATCTTAAGATAAAAGTCAATAATATTTTAGATATTTTTTATAATTATAATTTTCAGGACTTCACAAATATATAGATTATGCCTGTAACCACCAGATAAAACCAGGTTGCAGGGTTGGAAAACCAGGTTGTGAAAAAGGACAGCATCATGTACATGGCAATCTGTGCGTAAATCACATGGCCTGCCGGACATGTAAGCTTCTTCCTCCCCCGGACCAGGTAATAACAGGCAGCGCCCAGAAGCGCCCCGAAAAGCACCATCCCAATCATCCCAAAGTCATAATAGGCATCATAGAACAGGGTAACCGTGGTCAGCTCCTTCTTTGTCACAAACAGAGGGAAGTCCACCAGTGAGGGCACCAGGAATTTAAGCCCTGTAAATGCCCACAGCGGAAAGAGCATCCTAAGCCCCAATGTATGGGACGGAAGCTGCTCCACCAGACAATTGAAATTATCATAATTGTTGGCAATATACATATAAGGCTGGGTGATGAAAATAGGCATGTTGGCATTCTTCATCTCAAATATGCCGTTCAGGTATTCCACGCTGTGGCTGCGCATCACGGTAAGCAGCAGATAGGCCGGCACCATACAGGCAAACAGGATTCCCACATAAACAGGCTTAATGTTCCCTGCCATGGAAATATAGGTAAAGACCGCCATTCCCACTGCCAGTATTAACTGGAACCTGGATACGCACAGCACAGGGATGGCCAGGGCCAGCACATTAAAGCCCATTGCCAGCCAGAACCCGCCGGACCTTGTCACTCCCCTGCCCCGCCTCATGACCATAAGGCTGTAGACCACGGAAAGGCTGGGCACCAGCACACATGCAACCGTAAAATAATGGACACCGCTCACATGGAAATAAGAATACGCATGGGGCACACCATAGGAAAAAAGCGGTATGAACCCAAGCTTCCAGGCCTCAAAGGCAAATGCCAGCCAGGAAACCGCCACCAGCCCTGCCATGGCCTGCAAAATACGTCTGACCTGGTATGGTGATTCTGCCGATGCATAGAACCGGTACACGGATTCCATATCATCCTCGCTCCAGCCGTCAAAAAGCCTTGAAAGCACCTCAAACACACCCCAGAAGGCCACCACGGCCAGTCCCAGGCACAGCCAGGTCATATTGTCCCAATCCCCCTGCAGGCGGCTCAGCTTAAAACAGGATATCCCCTGACCGCCCACGAAAAAAAGGCAGAACAGCCCCCTCAGATGGATGATGTTCCCGCTGTCCGCATAATCCCTGTAATACAGCCACAGGGCGGCTATAATTAAAACCAGCCCAGACAGCATATAAAAATGCTGCCGGGCCAATATGAAACTGATAATATAACTAACAAGATAAACTGGCATTATACTGTTCCATTCTCCACAAATTCTTTCATATACTGTTCTGTTTCCGCTGCCGTTGCAAAACCCATGGCCTTGTCAGCAACCGCCTGAAGTTCCCTGGTGCTGTAGGACATGACCATCTTCCTGGCCTTTAGCATGGCAGACGCGCTCATGCTGAATTCATTCAGGCCGAATGCAAGAAGTAACGGGATCATCATCGGGTCGCTGGCAGCTTCGCCGCACATGCCCACCATGATGCCTGCTTCCCGTGCACAGGCAATGATGTGCCTGATGCTCCTTAACACGGCAGGATTAAAGGTGGAATACAGGTAGGACACCTTCTTATTGCCCCTGTCCACCGACATGGTATACTGTGTCAGGTCATTGGTACCGATGCTGAAGAAATCAGCCTCCTTTGCAAAAATATCCGCAATCAGGGATGCGGCGGCCGTCTCCACCATGATACCCACCTGGATATCCTTGTTATAGGCAATTCCCTTGCTGTCTAACTCTTTCTTAAGTTCCTCCACCAGTGCCTTTGCCTCACGGTATTCCTCAATACAGGTAACAAGTGGAACCATGATGCGGATGTTTCCAAAGGCGCTGGCGCGCAGCAGGGCGCGCAGCTGCGGCTTATAGACATCCTCCCTGCGGTCCAGGCAGAAACGGATTGCACGGTAGCCAAGGAACGGGTTCTCATCCTTCTCCAGGCCCATGTACGGGATTTCCTTGTCTCCGCCGATGTCCAGGGTACGGATGATGACCGGCTTGCCGTTCATGGCCGCCGCGACCTTCTTATATGCCTCAAACTGCTCTTCCTCCGTAGGCATGGCAGTCCTGTCCATAAACAGGAACTCCGTGCGGAACAGGCCGATTCCCTCCCCGTCATACTCAAGCACCTTATCCACATCCTCAGGCTTGCCGATATTGGCCACGATTTCAACCCTTACCCCGTCCTTTGTGACCGAAGCCTTGCCGATAAACTGCTCCAGTTCCTTCTTCTCTTCCTGGAACCGGACCTTCTTAGCCTCATAATCAGCCTTAACAGCTGCTTCCGGGTTCACATGTACTTCGCCGGTGCTGCCGTCCAGGACAACGTCATCCCCGTCCTTAACGCCTTCAATAAAACCGTTCACAGCCACCACGGCCGGAATCTCAAGGGCCCTTGCAAGGATTGCGCTGTGGCTTGTCCTGCCGCCCAGTTCCGTCACGATACCCGTTACATTGGCAGGATTGATTCCCGCTGTCATGGACGGTGTAAGGTCCTTTGCAACAAGGATGCTTCCCGCCGGAAGGGAGGAAATATCCACGGACTGGATGCCCATCAGCACACGCTGCATCCGCGTCTTGATATCACGCATGTCCGTGGCCCTCTGCTGCATCAGTTCATCTCCCATGGAGGCGAACATATCCGCATACATATTGCATACATTCTCAATGGCAAATTCACTGTTGACCCCATCATTTTTAATGGAATTCTCAATCTCCCCTGTCAGCATGGGGTCAGACAGCAGCATCATATGCCCCTGCATGATTTCCGCTTCTTTTTCCCCTACCCTGGTAGCCAGGTCCTCTGCCAGACGCTCCGTGTCCTTGATGGTCTGCTCCAGCGCTCCCTTAAAACGCTGTACTTCCGCCTCCCCATCACCCACTGCCTGTCTGGTGATTACCAGCTCTGCTTCTTCCACAATTACTGCTTTTCCAATCCCAATCCCTGCAGAAGCGCTAGTTCCCTTGTACATACTCTTGTACCTCCTTATTGCTTTCATTTATACTCACAACCTTTGGTTGCCGTCACTCTCCAGTTAACCCGCCATCCTGGCGGCCGTTACTCCCCTAAACCATCCTCCACAATCTTTACCATGGCGGCTAATGCTGCTTCCTCATCCGGTCCCTCGCAGACAAATGTAATTTCATCCCCAGACTTCACACAGGCGCCAAGAACACTGAGGACACTTTTGGCATTGGCCGTGGTGGTCCGTATCTTGAAGGATATCTTGGATTTATAGAGCAAGGCCTCCTTGCAGAGGATTCCTGCCGGCCTCAGATGAAGGCCGGACGGGTTCTTAATAACGGTTGTTGCACTTACCATGTTACCTCTCTCCTTTGCGCTGCACCTCTTTGTACAGTGCTGCTATATTCTGATGCATCCGTGGCCGGCTGCCCGGATAAACGGCAGCCAGGACCTAGAGCGTGTTTGAAAATTGCTTTCCGTCAGCTGTGCGTCACACTTTGTGGGAGATTTGGTCCCGATGAGGGAGGCGTAGCGGGCTACGTTGACCGAATTGGGACCAAATATGCCGCGAAGTGGGGCGTGCAGATGGCGGGAATGAATTTTCAAACACGCTCTAGAGCCTGCGGATGGAGGGAATGAATTCCCGGACACTATGCCCCGGTTGTTTCCTTCACAGGATCCCCGGATTCATCGGCCACGGAATGACTTTCGCCTTCTTCTGTTGTCTCATCTGCCGCAGACGGCCCTTTCTCAGTGACTGTTACCAGAACGCTGTTGCCGCTTACAAGCTCATAGGCATCGCCCAGCAGAAGCGTTACCGTCCCCATGTTATCCCCTGGTTCCATGCTGCTTACATCCAGCTCAGCCTGGATTGCTGCAGCTGTCAGCTGGTCCAGGTCTTCCTTCAGTCCCTTTACTACTATATTGAGTGATTTCCTGTCATATTCATAATCATACTGGCCGGATGCGCCAACCTGCTTAATCTGGCTCACAGGCATCTCATACGTCCTGCTCTCCAGGGCCTCCACCTTGATGACCACCTTAATCTCATTGGCAGCCGGGTCCGCCAGCTCAACCCCCTCCGGCAGGTACTTGTTCAGGTCAATGGTGACTTCCTTATCCCCTGTTGCACCGTCCATGTTCAGCTCAGACTTTGGGACCGTGACCGAATTCGCCCTGGCCAGGTCGGACTTGAGTCCTTTGACCTCCACGTAATTCCTGCTGCTCTCAATGCCCGTGAACCGGTAACCGTCTGCCACTGTCCCTTCTGTCTCAAAGGTCAGGTTCAGGTTCTTCTCCTTCAGTATGGGGAGGGTATAATCAATCTCAGAGCGGCTGAAGGTCACCCTGTCGCCAATCTGATCCGTAAGGTCATTGTTATTGGCGTCAAAGCACCTCACAGGCAATGTGCCTGACAGGTCGCTGTTGGCTCCCTCAACATTAATCACAATCCCCACGGAACTGATCCGTCCAACCACGGACACGGGTCCGCTTACATATATATACGTGGGTGAAACAGTGGCCACGCCGGGATTATATCCATCCTCGGGCACGCCTTCCGTCTTTGTCTCAAGATTAAAGGGCTTGCGCTGTAAATCCTCTGTCTCAATCCGGATGACGCTGGGCTTTGATACCACGGATTCCAGCTTGTTGCTGTTATTCTTCACTTCCAGTTTAACCGGCACCGCGCCTGTGGGTTCATACACATCCGCCAAATCAATATAGGCCCTGAAATCAGACGCCTTTATATTGGCGGAATCCGATGTGGTTACCTTATAGTACACGCTGACCGTGTCCCTGTCGCCTATGACTTCATATGTCTTTCCGCTGGATTCAAGGATACTCTCATTGAGTATTTCCAGGGGCACCTCCTGGCTGCGCGTAACTTTTGGATTCGCAATGTTCATCACCGCCAGCCATACAAAGAATGCCAGGAAGACGGAAAGTACTTTAAGCCCAAGGTTATTAGACAGCTTTTTTTCCATTCTTCAGCCTTCCCTTCCATATTTTAAAACGGTTTAAAGAAACAGATTCCTCCTTAACAGTGGAAAGGATCTTCTTTAAGCCTTCTGCGTCTGCAATTTTAGTCAGCATCCCTTCCTCTGCCACGGAAACCCTTCCTGTTTCCTCAGAAACCACGATTGTCACACTGTCCGTCACCTCGCTGACGCCTACTGCTGCCCTGTGACGGGTACCCAGGTCCTTGCTGATGGTCATGTTGTCGGACAGCGGCAGATAACAGGTCGCCGCGGTAATGCGGTTTCCACGTATGACAACCGCGCCGTCATGAAGCGGGGTGTTGTGTTCGAATATGTTAATCAGCAGCTGGCTGGTCACCAGGCCGTTAATCTCTATCCCCGTCCTCTCGATTTCCTTCAGGGAGGACCCTCTCTCGATTACCATCAGGGCCCCTGTCTTTACTTTGGCCATCTCAAAGGTGGCCCTGACAAGCTCGTTGATGGTCCTGTCACTGAACGCCTGGCTGTCCTTTCCGTCATCAAAGGAAAGGATGTTGGATATTATGTTGCGGCTTCCCAGCTGTTCCAGGGCTTTGCGCAGTTCAGGCTGGAATATTACCAGCAGGGCTGTCACTGCAATGGTCGTGGTATTTTCCAATATCCATAATATAACGGTCAGGTGGAACACAGCAGCAAATACCACAAACAACAGGATGACCAGCAGGCCCTTTAACAGGTTCCATGCCCTGGTGTTCTTAATCCATACAAGGATTTCATACACCAGGAAGGAGATGATAACCATCTCCAGAATATTCCCAAGTGATATCCTTGGCAGCAGAGTCAGCCATGATGACATCTGTCCTAACATTTCTGCCATGTCGTCACCTCCTTGCATTTAATCTTTTTCATTAATACACGTTTCTCTCCCTTGTGCTGCGTTTTCTGGAACTTATTTTCTGTACTTTTACATCCGGGGTACTCACGTTCATCTTGGGCACTGCCTTGACGTAATAATAATAATCGTCATCTTCAAACTGGACATATTCCGTCCTGGTATAATCCACTGTGATGATAAAGAAATTATATACCACCGCAATGAGGGTTGACAATAGTATGCCCAGAATCAGCTGGCCCACTGCCACGGATACGCCAAAAACAAAATCCCCCACAAAGATAACCAGCAGTTCTGCCACGGAACCGGCTACGATGGCAATGATCCATGAATAATCCATGGACAGCCTGCGTATCAGATACACGATGATGATGCCCACAGCACAGGTTGCAATCATGACCATCATGGTCTGGTTGAATATGACGGACTTAAGGATCTGGCTGTACTTCTGCACAATGTCCACAGAGCCTTCATTGGTGAGGACACCTGCGTTCTGCTTTACATACATCACAAGATAATACAGGAAAACCCCGCAACCCACCGGGATTACGGATGCAAGGCTGCCTCCCAGTCCCACCAAAAGAGGGATTGCGTAGGGAATCTTAAACAGGAATGCCAGGGGTGTAAGTACAATCAGGTAGCTGTCCCCGGGCTTGAAACCATAGTAAAGGATTGCAACGGTCAATATAAGCACCAGCGTAATCAGGGCCATCTCCAGCGACACCGCATAAACATGGGCCACAAGAAGGCAGGCTGCCAAGAATACGATGGCGCCGTAGGGCAAAAGGGAACTTACCAGGCATACCAGGATGATTACCAGCGGGTTCTTAAGCTTGTTCATATAGCCAATATTGGCGTTCAGGCTCAGGAACGTACACAGTGCAAACAGGAAACGGATGACCGGCTGTACGCCATAACTGTACTTATTATAAAATTGCTTTAATTGCTCTTTCCATAGCAGAAGACTTGTCATCTGGCCCTTCCTCCTCTGTTATCCCTCATTCTGTCAGTCCTGTCCTTATCGTAGCGCTTCAGCAGATGCTTAAGCTTGGAAGCGTACATGGTCTGGGAGCGGGACGCGTAATCATACCGCTTGGCATACACAATCCAGGTAATGAACAGGTAAACCACCAGGCCTGCCACATAGATGATCCCCCACTGCTTTGCAGAGTGAAGGATTTCGTCAATACTCATATCATTCAGCAGCTCGTCCAGTTTATAGAGAACCCACATCAGAAGCAGCAGACAATAACAGAAGGTATACCCAAAAAATGAGCGGAACATCTGTCCGCCTACATAATCCTTTTTAAAATAGCGGTTGATAGGGAATATCTTCTTGCCTTCATTCTTTTCAAATATGGCCAATTCCGTCATATATTTGACCTTTTCCTCGTTCAGCATAGGCACTCCTTAGGAATCTCATAACATATCAATTTAGTATACCACAAGTTTTTATGTTTTGCGACACCTTAAATTAATTTTTATGTTTTTGTAAGGAACTGGAAGAATTGTTTCCCTAAAAAGAACAGGTGCCGGGAATTCATTCCGGCGCCCGTCCTATTTTCCGCTTTCACCATTCAGGTATCTGGAAAGCAGCGATTCCAATGCATCCAGGTCAATGGGTTTTGAAAAATGTGCATTCATGCCGGCCCTTATGGCCGCCCTCACATCCTCCTCAAAGGCGTTGGCAGTCATTGCAATGATCGGCATACGGCATACATCCCTCCGTTCCAGGCCCCGGATTGCCCTGGCAGCCTGATATCCATCCATGACCGGCATCTGGATATCCATGAATATCAAATCATAATATCCTTCCTCCGACCTCATCACCTTATCCACGGCCTCTCCGCCATCCACGGCCTCCTCAACCATGATTCCCATCTCCCGGATCAGGGTCCCGGCAATCTCCCGGTTGATTTCATTGTCTTCTACCAGCAGGATCCGTTTCCCTTTATAATCCAGCCTCTTTTCCGTCCTTTTATCCTCTCCCGCGCTTCCGTCCAATCCCCTGAGCAGGTAACACATTTTAGAGCGGTAGAAGGGTTTGGAGATAAAGGCAGTAACCCCTGCCTCCCTGGCCTCACACTCTATCTCCGACCAGTCATAAGCGGTCAGGATGATGACCGGCACCGCCTCCCCCACGTTTTCCCTGATACGGCGCGCTGTTTCAACCCCGTCCATGCCAGGCATCTTCCAATCAATGATTATGAGTTCATATGGGTCTTTTGTGTCCTTTGCATCCGCCACATACCTTACACCTGTTTCGCCGTCCGTGACAAAGCAGGCCCTGAGTCCCATATCCCGAAGCAGTTCCACTGCATTGAGGCATGTCTGCCTGTCGTCATCCACAATCAGGCTGTTTATCCCAAGCCATGCCTCCGGCACCTGCTCCTTAGGCGCATCCTGCAGCTTAAGCGGAATGGATATGGTGAAGACGGAACCCTTGCCGGGACTGCTTTCCACATGTATATCCCCATTCATCAGGTCTATGATGTTTTTTGTTATGGCCATTCCAAGACCGGTACCGGCAACCCTCATGCCGGCATGGTCCCGGGCGCGCTCAAAGGGCTGGAAGATATGTTCCAGGAATGACGGTTCCATTCCCACCCCTGTGTCCGTGCAGCGGAACACATAGTTTGCATAACCCAGGACCGGGCTTTCCTCCTGCCATGCCTCAATCCTGACAAATCCTCCTGGCGGGGTATATTTTACCGCATTGCTCAGGATATTGATACATACCTGGCGCATCCGGAGGGGGTCCCCAACAACATTTTCATGCTTCATGGGTGAAAGACAGACATCCATGGCAAGCCGGCCTGCGTTTGCCTGCGAACGTATAAGCTCGGCCGCATCAGCAACCAGTTCAGGGAAATTAAAAGGTTCGTCCCTCATTGAGAGTTTTCCGTTCTCTATCTTTGACATATCCAGGACATCGTTAATCAGGCTTAAGAGATGTTTTCCTGAAAGATTAATCTTTTTCAGGCATTCCAGAACCCTGTCCCGGTCGTCAATGTGTGCGGCTGCTATTGCCGTCATCCCTATGATGGCATTCATAGGGGTACGTATATCATGGCTCATGTTGGAAAGGAAGCGGCTCTTTGCATTGCTTGCCGCCTTGGCGCTGTCCAGGGCGCTCTCAAGGGCCAGGCGCTGCTGTTCCTCTTCATGGCGCTGTTCGTCAATACGGCGTGAAATAAGGATGGCCAGCATATCATCTGAATAAGGATTATCCACATAGATGATCTGGGTGGATATCCAGTGATACTCCCCGTCCGCCAGCAGATGCTTTGATTCCAGGAATACCTCATTCTTATTATGTACCAGGCTTTCACGCAGGGATTCCAGTGAAAAACGGCTTGCGTATTCCTTCCGGTTATCCGGGTGCACGCCGGATGAAAAATCCTCATAAAGCCGGCTGTATGTTTGCTGGCTTCCCAGGTCCGTCATGAGACCCTGTCTGACATAGATGAAATTCAGGGTATCCCTGGTCAGGTTCAGGCGTATGATTACCGGATAGGCATTGGAGATGGCCCCCACCAATGTGATGCGTTCCTGGAGCTTGTCGCGTTCCGCTGCTTCCTCTTCCAGTTTCTCAGCTGTTATGTCATGAAAGGTTGCAATCAGCACAGGGGTTCCATTTTCATCCATCGTCTTCTCCAGAATACCTGCTCCCCAGAAAACTTCCCCGCTGTTTTTCAGCATGCGCTTTTCAAATCCGGCCTTGCCTCCTTCCCTTGATGCATAGTCAAGGAGCCGGTCCATATCCTCATGGTCATCCGGGAGTATGACTTCCCTGATGCTCCTTCCGGATATGGCCTCATTGGAGGTGCCTTCCGGATATCCAAGCAGTTCCATCCCTTCCCTGTTAAGCTGGATGAACCGGTTGGGTTCTTCCACAGTTATCAGGGCAATGCCTTCCGGCACAGCGTTATACAGATGTCCGATGTAGGCGGCCTGGTCCATGAGCCGCTTATTGGTCCTTCTCACATAGCGGATATAAAAGGCGGCCAGGACAGATATCCCCAATATGATGCTGGCCATCAGGGACAGGGCCCGCATGAGGATTTCATTGGTCTGCTCATTCACGGTATGCTGCGGGATGATTGATACCAGATACCAGTCAGACTGCAGCTTTAGCGGTATGAAGCAGAATACGGTCTTCTCCCCCTGGTATGTGAACACCGCCCAGCCATTTCCCGCGTTTTCCAGGGCCTGGCTGAACTCTTCCAGCTGTTCTGGCGCATTCTGCGGCACATCCAGCATATCAAAAAGGTTCCTCACGGTTTTATTGCTGCCCGGATGGGGGGAACGGATCAGTATATCCCCCTTTGTGTTCACAACATAAGAAAAGCCTGCATTATCATAAAAGGAAAGACTGAAGCTGTCCACAATGGTGTCCACTTCATACTCCTTAACCAGATAAGCCTTTGTGCCGTCAGCCAGGACAACCTGATTGTAGAGGTTGAACACATTCACCCCTGTCACGCTGCTTATATGCGGGTTGATGATGCCGCTTTCCCCCTGCTGTCCGAATATCTGTTTCCCAGCCTCTTCATCCCATCCCCCATGTCCGGGCAGGCAGGTGCCGTCGGGAAGGTAGAGGCTTACCCCATGGCGCGAGCGGGCGGAGTGCTCCAGTATTTCCCCAATCTCCTGCTTCTGCAGCAAAGAATATCCGCCCAGCTCCACTGCCGCGTCCTCCATATCCTCATACGCTTCCTGAAGCTGTATGCGCAGTGTGGTACAGCCCTGCTTCGTGCTTTCCATGATTGTATGGATGGACTGTTCCCAAAGCTGCGTGCTCACATCCTGCACGAAAAGGAAGGTAAGGAAACTAAGGGCCGCGCCAATCAGGACCGCTGCCAGGATGATTTTTGATTTAATGTTTACACCATTGCGGTCCGTCATGGTGTCCCTCCTTCTGTAATGCCCTGTTTGTCCATCCAGTCCATGACAGCTTCAAGCGGCTCCCCTGAAAGAAGCTTCCGGGAAACCTCCGCCGTCAGGTTCCATATTGGAAGTTCGAGAAATCCGTCCGTACCGATCACGGTCCTGCCTTCCTGGTAGCAGGATATCAAAGGTTCAATTTCCTTGACAGATGAAGGCGCCCCGTTTTTCAGCGGGCTTAAGGAAGACTGCTGGTCCGCGAATTTCTGAATATTCTCCGGCCTGGTAAAGTATTCCACAAACCGCGCCGCCGCCTCGGGATATTCACTGTCAGCATTGATGCTCAGACGCGTATCCGCATTAATGACCACAAGATTCCCCTCATCCAGGACCGGGTAAGGGACCACCTGGAACTTAAAATCCGGTTCCATGCCTTTTACCCGGCCGGCCGCCCATGCGCCGGTCAGCATGAAGGGGGACTCACCCCTGACAAATTCCTCCAGGTCATCTGAGGTTTTCATTGTTGTAAGGGATTTCCCTGCATCCACATAACCTCTGGTTATCAGTTCCTCTGCCAGGGAAAAGCCAGGCCCCAGATACCTGCTGATATGTTCCTGTCCTCTGTTCAGGCGTTCAAACACCTCCATCTGACGTTTTTCCTGGTATACGTCATAAAATCCCCTGCCGATTGCCAGTGTTTTTAAGGAAATGTCATTATTGGCAATGACCGGCGTCATGCCCTGTGAAAGAAAATATCCACATGTATCCTCCCACTCCCCAAGGTTTTCCGGTATCTTCTGCTTATGCTCCTTTAACAGGTCCATATTGCAGTAAAGGCCAAACACGGACACGGTTGTAGGCAGCCAGTATATCTTCCCGTCATCCCCCATCTGGCTGAGCATGATATCCGTATAATTAGAAAGCGTACTGACACCGGAAAGGTCCGCCAGCTGTCCCTTATCCCGCAGCTCCAGCACCGTGTCATGGTTCACCATGAAGATATCATCCCCTTTACCAGCCGCCATGCGCCTGCAGAGGGCGTCATAATATTCCGTTCCCTTCAGGCTCTCATAGGATACCCGTACGTCCGGGTTTTCCTTCATGAAACCGGTAATGATTTCCTCAATCACAATCACGTTTTCCGTCTCATATTTATTTCCAAAAAAAGTAATCATCACAGGCTCTTCCTGGGCCTTGCCGTAATTCACCACCCGGTTTCCGGAGCCGCAGCCCGATATCAGGGCCGCAGATAAGGCTACCGTTATGAAAAGTCCTGATTTTATGCCCTTTTTCATTGATATTCCCCTTTAATCTACTTCTCTTAAGACAAACATATATATTATACCACGTTACGGTCAAAGCAAAAAGGACATTTCTAAAATCCCTCTTAGAAATGTCCTCTTACTGCTAATCAGAAATAAATTCCCTGTTCAGGAATGAATCATCAAACAACCTCTTAGTACAGCTTTGCACCAGCCGGGATATGGTCGTCCACCACCAGAAGATGGAGCCCTTCTGCCCCGTCCTCCTCATGTACCGCAGATATCAGCATACCGCAGGAATCAATGCCCATCATCTTGCGCGGAGGCAGGTTTACAATGGCAATGGCCGTCTTCCCAATCAGCTCTTCCGGCTCATAATACTCATGGATCCCGCTTAAGATCGTGCGGTCCGTGCCTGAACCGTCATCTAAGGTAAACTGTAGAAGTTTCTTACTTTTCGGTACTGCGACACAGTCTTTGATTTTCACAGCACGGTAATCAGATTTTGCAAATGTTTCAAAATCAACCATTTCTTCAAACAATGGCTCAATCTTCACGTTAGAAAAATCAATTTCCACTTCTGCTTTTTCTTCAGCATCCACGGATTTCCCTACTGGCTTTTCAGCCTTCTTAGGCGCGTCAGAACCGCCCAGCGTCTTCATGGTCGGGAACAGCAGCACATCCCTGATTGCCGCTGAATCCGTCAGCAGCATGCACATACGGTCGATTCCAAACCCAATGCCGCCTGTGGGAGGCATACCCACTTCCAGGGCATTGATGAAGTCCTCATCCGTGTGGTTTGCTTCCTCATCCCCCTGGGCCAGCAGTTCCTCCTGGGCCTTGAAACGCTCCCTCTGGTCAATTGGGTCATTGAGTTCAGAATAGGCATTGGCCATCTCCCAGCCGTTCATGAAGAACTCGAAACGCTCCACATACTCCGGATCCTCCGGTTTCTTCTTGGTCAGCGGTGAGATTTCAATGGGATGGTCCATGACAAAGGTCGGCTGGACCAGATGCTCTTCCACAAACTCCTCAAAGAAAAGGTTCAGGATGTCGCCCTTCTTATGGCGCCCCTCAAACTCCACATGCTTTTCCCTGGCAGCTGCCCTGGCTTCTTCCAGGGTGTGGATCTGTGAGAAGTCCACGCCGGAATACTTCTTCACCGCATCCACCATGGTAATACGTTCAAATGGCCTGCCTAAATCCATCTGGATCCCGTTATAGGTAATGGTGGTGGTCCCCAACACCTCCTGTGCCACAAAACGGTACAGGTTCTCTGTCAGGTCCATCATGCCATGGTAATCCGTATATGCCTGGTACAGTTCCATCAGGGTGAACTCCGGGTTATGCCTGGTGTCCAGTCCCTCGTTGCGGAACACGCGTCCAATCTCATAAACCCTTTCAAGGCCGCCTACAATCAGCCTCTTTAAGTAAAGCTCCAGTGAAATACGAAGCTTTAAATCCTCATCCAGTGCATTGAAGTGGGTTTCAAAAGGTCTTGCTGCAGCTCCGCCCGCATTGGCAACCAGCATGGGGGTCTCCACTTCCATGAAACCTTCCCCGCCCAGATACTTACGGATGGCGGCAAGGATCCTGGAACGCTTGATGAAGGTATCCTTCACCTCCGCGTTCATGATCAAATCCACGTAACGCTGGCGGTAACGCATATCCGTGTCTGTCAGTCCATGGAACTTCTCAGGAAGCACCTGAAGGCTCTTGGAGAGAAGGGTCACCTCTGTGGCATGGATGGAAATCTCGCCTGTCTTGGTGGTGAACACAGTTCCCCTGATGCCAACCACATCGCCGATGTCCATTTTCTTAAAATCCTTATACGGCTCTTCCCCTACGCTGTCGCGGGCAACATAGACTTGGATATTGCCTTTTAAATCCTGGATATTGCAGAAAGAAGCCTTACCCATGACGCGCTTGAACATCATACGGCCTGCGATGGCTGCTTCCTTCCCTTCCCACTGCCCGTAATTGTCTTTCACATCCATGCTGTGGGCAGTCACATCATATTTTGTAATCTGGAAAGGGTCCTTTCCAGCTGCCTGAAGTTCTGCCAGCTTATCCCGCCTGGCCTTCAGCACATGATTCAAATCCTGTTCTGCCTGGTTAACCTTCTGCTGATCTCCCACGTTTCGCACTCCTCCTGCGTTCATCTATTCTATCAATCGGTTTCCTTATGAAACCCTCTGGATTTCCAGCACCTTGTACTGGATATCCCCGGCCTGTGTCTCCACTTCAACACAGTCACCCACAACCTTGCCGATCAGGGCGCGGCCTACCGGCGACTCATTGCTTATCTTATTCTGCAGGCTGTTGGCCTCGGTGGAACCTACGATATAGAATTCCATCTCTTCATCATATTCAACATCCAGAAGCTTGACCTTACATCCAATGTTAATCTTGTCAAGGTCAATCTCATCCTCCACAACAACCTCTGCGTTCTTAAGCAGCTTTTCCAGCTCCTCGATGCGCAGCTCGATGTCCCTCTGCTCATCCTTGGCAGCGTCATACTCCGCGTTCTCGGACAGGTCCCCCTGCTCCCTGGCTTCCTTGATTTTCTGTGCTACTTCTTTTCTTTTGACAACCTTCAGATTCTGCAGTTCATCCTCATACTGTTTGAGTCCGGCATATGTCAATATGTGTTTCTTATCCGCCATTTTACCTGCTTCCTTCCTTTTGATTCTTTGATTTATGTTTGTTTTCACTTAAGTATCTGTCTTACTACCTACACATTCAGTGTATTATATAAGAAAATATGGCTATTGTCAAGAATGGTTTCCATCTTTTCACCGTGGATCTGACGGCGGGATTGACGGTGCGGTCCGATTCAGAAGTCCTGCCAGTCCTTTCAGGGTTTCCACCTGGTTGATTTCGTTCCTGAGGGCAGCTGAATGGGGCATTCCCTTGGTGTACCAGGCCACATGCCCCCGCATCTCACGCATGGCGGTCTGTTCGCCCTTGTACTCCGCCAGCATATGCCCATGGCGGAGGATCATTGCCTGTATCTCTTCTATAGAAGGACCGGGAAGGATTTCCCCTGTGTCCAGGTAATGGCTGATCCGCCTGAAGATCCACGGATTCCCCTTGGCGCCCCTGGCCACCATGATTCCATCGCAGCCGGTCTCCTCCATCATCCGCCCGGCATCCTGGGGCGTGAAAATGTCCCCGTTCCCAATCACAGGAATCCTCACCGCCTCCTTCACCTGCCGGATGATATCCCAGTCAGCCTTTCCTGAATAGTACTGTTCCCTTGTCCTGCCATGGACAGCCACTGCCGCCACGCCGCTGGCCTCAGCCATTTTTGCAAACTCCACCGCATTGACGCAGGTGTCATTGAATCCCTTGCGGAACTTGACCGTAACCGGCTTCTTCACCGCCTTCACCATGGCTGAAAGGATTTTTCCAGCCAGTTCAGGATTTTTCATAAGGGCGGAGCCTTCTCCGTTATTCACGATCTTAGGCACTGGACACCCCATGTTCACATCAATGAAATCATATGGACCGTCCTCAATCCTGGCAGCAATCTGAGCCATGATATCCGGGTCCGAGCCAAAGAGCTGGATGGCTGCTGGGCGCTCCTGCGGGTGTATCTGCATCAGCTCCTTTGTGTTCCTGTTATTGTACAGGATGGCCTTTGCACTGACCATCTCCGTCACCACACATCCGGCCCCCTGTTCGCGGCAGAGCAGACGAAATGGCAGGTCCGTCACTCCTGCCATGGGTGCCAGTATCACATTATTGTCAAGAATGGTGTTTCCTATCCGCAGTTCCATCTATTCTTCACCGTCCAGGTCCAGGTCTTCCCCCAGGAAAAATGTCCTGTAGTACAGTTCCAGGGATTCAAGCATCTCCCTCTTTTCTTCCTGGTACTGCTTAATCTTAAGGACACTGCCAATCTCATCAAACAGGTAATCCTCCTCAGGAGCCGTGACCTTGAATTCCAGGGCTCCGCTGTCATCAAACTCCAGGGTCAGGATCCCCCCCACATCCTCAGTATAAAGAACGCACATGATGTGCAGCTCATCCTTAATGGACTGGGGCAGTGAACTGAACTCCTGGTTAAAATAATACTTCTGTTCATAGGAATTGGCTCCGCAGAGCACCTTTGTATCCATCATCTCATCTCTCCACAAAAGTCCGCTGCCCCGGAGGAGATAACCTACCGCAGGCGCGGACTTTCCATTCATTCTATATTCGGATGCGGCCAGGGCCTTACATTATTGATACACTGCCGCAGCGCCCCTTACCTTATGAGCAGCTTTGCAACCTCATACTGCTCTTCCGGAATATCCTTTTTCATGTTCAGGGCTTCCTGGATATCATAATCCACGAATTCGCCGTGCTTATAGGCCACCAGACGGTTGCTCTTGCCTTCAGCCAGAAGTTCTGCCGCCTTGGCACCCATGATGGAAGCGTAAACCCTGTCCTTACAGGTCGGCGTGCCGCCCCTCTGCATGTGTCCCAGGATGGTTGCCCTTGTCTCGATTCCGGTGGCTGCCTCAATACGCTTTGCCATGGAGCCGGAATGTCCGATTCCCTCGGCGTTAATGATGATATTGTGCTTCTTGCCCCGTCTGCGGTTATCGATGATCCGGTTGATCAGCGCCTGCTCATCCCCGTCATACCGCTCCGGGAGAAGGATATCCTCTGCCCCGTTGGCAATGCCGCACCACAGCGCAAGATAGCCCGCGTTCCTTCCCATTACCTCCACGATGCTGCAGCGCTCATGGGAGGTGGAGGTGTCACGGATCTTGTCAATGGCTTCCATGGCCGTGTTGACAGCTGTGTCAAAACCGATGGTATAATCCGTACATGCAATATCCAGGTCAATGGTTCCCGGAAGTCCGATTGTATTGATTCCAAGGGCGGAAAGCTTTCCCGCGCCCCGGAAGGAACCGTCGCCGCCAATGACCACCATTCCGTCGATTCCATGCTTGCGGCAGATTTCAGCGCCCTGCTGCTGGCCTTCCGGTGTGGTAAACTCCTTGCATCTGGCTGTGTAAAGTATGGTACCGCCCTTGTTGATGGTGTCCGATACGCTGGTGGACTCCATATCCACAATCTCTTCTTCCAGAAGTCCTGCGTAGCCACGCATGATTCCCTTCACCTTAAGTCCCTTGTTAATTGCTGCACGAACCACTGCGCGGATTGCCGCGTTCATTCCCGGCGCATCGCCGCCGCTTGTAAGTACTCCAATGGTCTTCACTGCCTTTGCCATAGCAATTTACCTCCTTGTATTAAGCGCCTGCGTCCGCCGCCTGCGCAATGTCACTCTTATTCATTCTCTCATTTTATGCCCAACGCTATTCTAATGCATTTTTCCCAGCTTTTCAAGACCTTTTTCTACCACTTTGACATTTTTTTCACCAAGTTCATGCTGCAGCCCTTGTAAAAGCTGGTCCGTGACATGTACATTCCAGGAGGGGGGGAGCATCTTTTTGGCCCGCTCCTTCTGGAGATAGATGACCACCCGGTCCTTCCCTTCGCTGGACTTCAGCAGGGAAAGCAGCTTCTGTTCCCTTTCCTGGTAGGCCTCCTTATCCGCAAACTGGACCCACAGCTCCTTGGGTGTGTCCTCAAAAGGCACCACCTGTTCGCACACCAGCTTCCCCACTGGGTCATCACCTATGGAAACCCGGCCGCGGATAAAGAGCTTGGCATCCTCGGTAAACAGTTCACGGTTGCCTTCATAGTCCTTGGGGAACACAATCACTTCCACCGAACCCATCAGGTCTTCCAGGGTAATGAACGCCATCAGCTGGTTGGTCCTGGTGGTCTTCACCGTCTTTCCGGCAACCATGCCCCCGATGACGACCCTGCTCCCGTCCTGGACACCTGCTTTTTCCGTTTCCTCATCCACCATGAAATCAGCAGATGTTGCGGTTATGTTCCTGCGCCAGGCCTCCTCATAGTCATCCAGGGGATGGCCGCTGATGTATACGCCCAGGATTTCTTTTTCAAAAGCAAGCAGTTCTTCTTTGGAGTATTCCCCCACATCTGGAAACGTAATCTGAAACTCGTTCCTGGCCTCCTCGCCGGCAATGTCAAACAGGCTCAGCTGGCCTTCAAACATGGATTTGCGCTCCCTGGCCTTCTCCTCCAGCATGGTGGGAGCCACCGCCATCTTCTGCCGCCTGGTTCCGGGCAGCGTGTCCAGGGCGCCGGATTTGATAAAGTTTTCCAGCGTCCTCTTGTTGACCTCCTTCATGGACATGCGGCCCACAAAGTCCTCCATGGAACGGAACGGCCCGCCCTTCCCGCGCTCTGCCAGTATCACATCCACAACCGGCTTGCCCACGCTCTTGATGGCGGAAAGCCCGTAGCGGATGGCCTCCCCTGACACGGAAAAACCGCTCTCCCCCTCATTGATATCCGGGGGCAGCACAGGAATCCCCATCATCCGGCGGCAGGTAAGGATATATTCAGAAAACTTGCCCACATTATCCATGACCGACGTCATAAGGGCAGCCATGAACTCACGGGGATAGTAATATTTAAGGTAGGCGGTCTGATAGGATACCACGGCGTACGCAGCTGCATGGGACTTGTTGAACGCATACTTTGCAAAGTCAATCATCTCATCGTAGATGTGGTTGGCCGTCTTCTCATCAATCCCGTTCTTCACGCAGCCCTTAACGCCCTCTTCCTCATTGCCGTACACGAAATTATGGCGTTCCTTTTCCATGACAGAGGTCTTCTTCTTACTCATGGCCCTGCGCACCAGGTCGCTGCGGCCCATGGTGTATCCGGCCAGGTCCCGCACGATCTGCATGACCTGCTCCTGGTATACGATACAGCCATAGGTGGGGCTCAGTATGTGTTCCAGCTGGGGGCACTCGTAGGTAATGGATTCCTTGTCATTCTTGCCTTTCAGGTACCTTGGTATGAAATCCATGGGACCCGGGCGGTACAGGGAGATACCTGCGATGATATCCTCCAGGTTCTCTGCCTTCAGCTCCTTCATGAAGCTTTTCATCCCCGCGCTTTCCAGCTGGAACACGCCTTCCGTCCTTCCGGTCCCAATGGACTCCAGCACCTGCTTATCGTCAAAATCAATATGGTCTATGTCAATGCTTATCCCATAATCCTTCTCAGCAAGCCGCACCGCGTTCTGGATGACGGTAAGGGTACGAAGGCCCAGGAAATCCATTTTCAGGAGTCCCAGTTCCTCTATGGTGGTCATGGTGAACTGGGTGGTGATGGTACCGTCGCTTGCCCTGGAAAGTGGTACGAATTCATCGATGGACCGGCTGCCGATCACCACGCCCGCGGCATGCATGGACGTATGCCTTGGCAGGCCTTCCAGACGCTTTGACATGTCAATCAGGTTACGCACCTGCTGGTCTTCATTATACGCCTTTTTTAAATCCGGATTCATCACCAATGCCTTATCAAGGGTCATTCCCAGGTCATTGGGTATCATCTTGGCAATGGTGTCGCACATGGAATAGGGCAGGCCCAGCACCCTTCCCACATCCCTGACCACGCCCTTGGCTGCCAGGGTACCGAAGGTTACGATCTGGACCACCTGGTCCTTGCCGTACTTGCGTACCACATAGTCTATGACCTCCTGGCGCCGCTCATAACAGAAATCGATATCAATATCAGGCATGGACACCCGCTCCGGGTTTAAGAAACGCTCAAACAAGAGGTTATAGCGGACCGGGTCGATATTGGTGATTCCCAGGGTATAGGATACCACGCTTCCGGCCGCGGAGCCGCGCCCCGGTCCCACCATGATGCCCTGGGAACGGGCATAATTGATGAAGTCCCAGACAATCAGGAAATAGTCCACATATCCCATGGTACGGATGGTATCCAGTTCATAATCCAGGCGGCTGCTTAAGGTGCCGTCATCCTCCGGGTATCTTGTCTTAAACCCCTCCCGGCAGAGATGGTTCAGATAGCTCCAGGAATCAAAGCCTTCCGGCACTTCGTATCTGGGAAGCTTGGTAACGCCGAATTCAATCTCCACATTGCAGCGTCCGGCTATCTTGTGGGTGTTCTCCAGGGCCTGGGGCGCATAGGGGAACAGGGCCTTCATCTCCTCCTCAGACTTGCAGTAATACTGCCCGCCCTCATAGCGCATGCGGTCCTCATCCTCCACCTTCTTGCCGGTCTGGATACACAGCAGGATATCATGGGCCTTCTCATCCTCCGCGAATGTATAGTGGATATCATTGGTTGCCACCAGTTCAAGCCCGGTCTCCCTGCTCATGCGCATCAGGCCCTGGTTGACCAGCTTCTGGTCAGGCAGCCCATGGTCCTGCAGCTCCAGGAAAAAGTTGTCCTTTCCAAATATGTCCACATAACGTCCGGCTGCCCGCACAGCCTCCTCATACATGCCCCTGGTAAGATACCTCTGTACCTCGCCGGCCAGGCAGGCGCTCAGGGCAATCACCCCCTGGTGGTACTTTGCAAGCACCTCATAATCCACCCTGGGTTTATAATAAAAGCCGTCCACAAATCCCTTGGACACAATCTTCATCAGATTCTCATACCCCTGGTTGTTCTCTGCCAGAAGCACCAGATGGTAGTACCTGTCCTCGCCGCTGACCGTCTCCCTGTCAAAGCGGGAGTTGGGCGCCACATAGACCTCGCAGCCAAGGATGGGCTTAATGCCTGCTTCCTTTGCAGCTTTATAAAAATCAATCACACCATACATCACACCGTGGTCCGTAACAGCCATGCTGTCCATCCCAAGCTCTTTGGCCCTGGCTGTCAGCTCTTTAATCTTGCAGGAGCCGTCTAACAGACTGTATTCTGTATGGACATGTAAGTGGGTAAATGCCATTGGTTCTCTTCTCCTTCCATATGAGTTATAGTTTAGCATAGATCCGGTCAAAAGAAAAGAACCAGGTTAAAGAGCTCCCGGTTCTTAAATCTATGATCATACTCTGTATAAGGCGGTTGTTATTCCTGGTTCTTCAGATACTTCTCAATCTCAGAAACTGCCTGTTCCTCATCATCACCTTCAGCCACCACTGTAATGGCTTCACCGGCAGTGAGGCACAGGGTCATCATTCCCATGATGCTCTTGGCATTCACGCGCTTCGCCTCAGCTTCCAGATAAATCTTGCTTTCGTACTGGCTTGCCACCTGTACAAGCATAGCTGCCGGCCTGGCTTCCAGCCCTGATGACAATTCAACTGTGATCAATTTCTTTACCATAATTATCCTCCTCATTCCTTTGAATGGTACGCAGCCATGTCCGCTGCCCAAGCAGCCCTGTCACGGCTTCCATTCCGGTGCCCATACTGAATTGTACTTAATGAAACAATACTAACTGTCCGGCAACTGCTGCCGCAGGTCATCCGCCATCTGGCCCAGTTTCCTCAGACGGTGGTTTACACCTGATTTGCCCACTGGCGGTTCTAAGGCCTCTCCAAGCTCCTTTAAGGTTGCTTCAGGCCGTTCCAGCCGTATGCGGGCCATGTCCTGAAGACTTTCCGGAAGCCCGTCAAGTCCTATGGTCTCCTGGATAAAACGGATATCCTCCATCTGTTTTACCGCCGCAGACACGGTCTTGTTGATATTGGCTGTTTCACAGTTCACCTGACGGTTCACATTGCCCCGCATCCCTCTGAGTATCCGGATGTTCTCCAGCTCCATAAGGGCCACGGGCGCCTCCATCACGTTAAGGATGTCCACAATCTGGTCCCCTTCTTTGATATAGACCACATAGTACTTTTTCCTCAATACTATCTTGGGTTCCATATCAAACGCGGCTATGATGCCTTTAAGCTGCTCAGCCTTTGCCATGGAAGGGCAGACAATCTCAAAATGGTAGAATTTCTCCGGGTCACTGATTGAACCCGCAGCGAGAAACGCCCCTCTGATAAAAGCCCTTCTGCAACAGGCATTCTGAACCACCACATTGCGTACCAGCGACAGATCCTCCCGGATCTCACCCTGGGCGTCAATGAGCTTGGCCGCCTGAAGTACCTTAAGTGCATCATCATGTTCCCTGACTGCTACAATATATGTCCGGTTCCGCGAAACATTCCCGCCTCTGCGAATTGAAACATCAGTACTTATATTAAATGTTTTTTTCAATAATGTAAAGTACTTTCTTGCAACTGCCACATTTTCTGTATGCATTTCAATGGAAAAATGGTCGGACGCCGATATTTTCACCCGGCCGCAAAGGCTTAATATGGCAGACATCTCCGCTATCCGGCAATGTCTTGCAGCGCTTGCCTGCCTGGAAAGTTCATCTTTTACTCTGGAAGAAAATGACATTTTTATGCTACTTCCTTTTATTATCTTTGTCAATATCCCTGTGTTCAATCTTAATGCCGTAGGTCTTGTGGCCGGACAGGTGCCCGTAAAGCGCATTGGCCATGGCAACCGAACGGTGCTTTCCCCCGGTGCACCCCACCGCAACAACCAGCTGGTTCTTGCCCTCACGGATGTAATTGGGGAGAAGGAAATCAATCAGGTCATACAGTTTATCCAGGAATGCCTGTCCGGTCCCGCCCTGCATCACAAAATCCCGGATGACCTGGTCTTCCCCGGTCAACGGGCGCAGGTCCTCCACATAATATGGATTGGGCAGGAAACGCACATCAAAGACCAGGTCCGCGTCCTCGGGAATCCCATATTTGAAGCCGAAGGAAAGGATGGTGATGAACATGTTATTGAAATCCTGGTCCTTAAGGAAAATCTTCTCCAGCTCCTGTCTCAGTTCCCTGGTAAGCAGCTGGCTTGTATCAATGATGAAATCGGCATCCTTCTTAAGGAATGCCAGCTTCAGGCGCTCCTTCTCAATCCCCTTGTCCAGACGGCCGGCCCCGGCAAGAGGATGGCTGCGCCGTGTTTCCTTATACCGCTTGATGAGGGTCCCGTCATTGGCATCCAGGAACAGGACCTGGTAATCCAGGCCCGTGTCCTTCCATCCCTTAAGGATGGCCTCCAGCTGGTTCAGTTCCTCGCCGCTTCTAATATCAATCCCAAGGGCTGCCTGCTTGATCTCACCGCCGACCGCCGCCAGCTGTGAGAATTTATCCACCAGTGAAATGGGGAGGTTATCCACACAGTAAAAGCCCAAATCCTCCAGCATCTTGAGCGCTATCGTCTTGCCTGCCCCGGACATTCCGGTTACAATCACAAGCTTCATCCATCCACCTCTGTCCTGTCTGATAATATGCCAGTACTGCGGCCTGTCAGAACCGGCCCCAGCGTTTCACTTCCATCTCCAGTTCCACACCGGAGGTTTCCATGACCTTTTTCCTGACATGGCCGCAAAGCGCCATCACGTCGGATGCTGTTGCACTGCCGCTGTTGATTACAAACCCACAGTGCTTTTCAGACACCTGGGCTCCCCCAACCTGATATCCCCGAAGGCCCGCGTCCTCAATCAGCTTGCCAGCAAAATACCCCTGGGGGCGTTTGAAGGTGCTGCCTGCGCTGGGATATTCCAGGGGCTGCTTCTCCCGGCGCCGGTCTGACAGCTCCTTCATCCTGGCTTCGATTGCAGCCCTGTCGCCGGGTTCCAGGCCAAATACGGCTTCCAGTACGATATACCCCTTGGATGGGATACAGCTGGTGCGGTACCCCAGATCCAGCCGGTCCGCATCCAGCACAAGGACTTCACCTTCCGGGGTCATGACCCTGGCTTCCCTGAGGATATCCTTCATCTCAAAACCATAGGCGCCTGCGTTCATGACCAGTGCGCCGCCTGCGCTGCCCGGGATCCCTGCGGCAAATTCCATGCCTGTCAGGGAATGCTTAAGGGCCAGATGGGCCGCCCGGCTTAACAGCTGGCCGCCTCCCACGCGAAGGAATCTGCCGCATGCCTCCATATGGCAGATTCCCTCCATGGCAATCACCGCTCCCTCGCAGCCGCTGTCACTGACCAGAAGGTTGCTGCCATTCCCAAGGATCCTCCAGGGCACATGGTACGTCCTTAACACACGCAGCACGGCCGCCAGTTCCTCCTCGCCGGAAGGACTTATAAAGACCTCTGCCGGTCCTCCAATCCGAAAGGACGTATGTCTGCTCATGGGTTCCATGAACCTGCATCCTGGCAGTTCTGATTCAAGGATATCTTTTAATGTGTGTTCCAAATTCAACTTGCAATCCTCACTCAATATTCATTTTCTTAATCATCGCTGGCTTTCCCAAGGTTGGCCTGCACTCTGTTGTACAGCTCCTGGGCAGCATTATAGCCCATCTTCTTCTGGCGGTAATTGACTGCGGCGGATTCCACGATGATGGCCAGGTTACGGCCGGGACGGATGGGTATGGTATGGCATACCACCTGGTTGCCCAGGAATTCCGTGTAGCTGTCTTCCAGTCCAAGCCTGTCGTATTCCTTATCCCTGCTCCAGTCCTCCAGCTTTATGACCATGTCGATGTTCTGGGTATCCTTCACGCTCTCCACGCCGTACAGGGTCTTGACATCAATGATGCCGATTCCCCGCAGCTCAATAAAGTGCTTGGTGATATCCGGCGCACTGCCCACCAGGGTGTCATCACTGACCTTGCGGATTTCCACCACATCATCGGTGATAAGACGGTGTCCCCTCTTAATCAGTTCAAGGGCAGCCTCACTTTTGCCAATCCCGCTCTCTCCCATGATCAGCACGCCTTCACCAAATACATCGATGAGCACTCCATGAATGCTTATGCAGGGGGCCAGCTTGACATTCAGCCAGCGGATTACTTCCGCCATAAGGGCAGACGTGGTCTTATCGGACACAAGGCAGGGCACGCCGTAATAATTACAGAACTCCAGCAGGTCCTCATCCGGTTCCTGGCTGCGGCTGAATACAAGGCAGGGAATCTGGCTGGATGTAAGTTTATCATACATCAGGCGCTTGCGCTCCTGGTCCATGGTATTAATATATGCCTGCTCAACGTATCCGATGATCTGAACCCGTTCCCTGTCAAAATGGTCGAAAAATCCGGTGAGCTGCAGGGCAGGACGGTTCACGTCCGGGTGTGTCAGCACAATCTTGTCCGTGTCAATATCCGGAGTGGTGTTGCGAAGCTTCATTTTCTCAATTAATTCCGATATGGTTACTCCATGCATGGTAATACCCCCTTAAGCTGCTTATGCTTCTATTTTAACTCTTATCATACTATCATACTTTAAACTTCTTGTCATGTGTTTTCTCCCAAGTCAGCTTCCAGAATCTGGAACCCAATCACCGGCTTTCCTGTGCGCTGCCGCCCATGTCATCCTGCGTCTTAACCTGCGGGCCATCCTGGACGCCCTCCGGCCTGTCTTCATGGAAAAACCCATAAACCGCAAGGGCCGCCCGCTTATTCATCTGGGGCGCCTGCTCCAGTTCCTCCACCGAAGCGGCCCGCACTGATTCGATATCCTTAAAGTGGCGCATCAATGCCTTCCTCCTGGCCGGTCCGATTCCCGGTATATCGTCCAGGATGGATTTCACCTGTCCTTTCCCCCTGAGGCTTCTGTGGTACTCGATGGCAAAACGGTGCGCCTCGTCCTGTATCCTTGTAATCAGGCGGAACCCCTCGCTGTGCCTGTCAATGGGCACTTCTATATTATTGTAATACAGCCCCCTGGTCCTGTGGCTGTCATCCTTGACCATGCCGCACACGGGAATGGAAAGTCCCAGCTTATCAAGGACCTCCAGGGCTATGTTCACCTGTCCCCTTCCGCCGTCCATCATGATCAGGTCAGGGAACCGTGTAAAGCTTCCAAGATTTAAATCCCCGCCCTTTTCCTCCAGCTCCCTTACCTCGCGCATGCCATGGGAAAAGCGTCTTGTGAGCACTTCCTCCATGGACGCATAGTCATTGGGACCCTGAACTGTTTTTATCTTGAATTTCCTGTAATCACTGCGCTTGGGCTTGCCGTCCTCGTACACCACCATGGAGCCAACGGACTCAATACCGCTGGTATTGGATATATCAAATGCCTCCATCCGCCGGATACCGCCGATACCGATCAGCTCCCCAATCTGGTTCATGGCCCCGATGGTGCGCAGCTCCTCCTTCTTAATCCGTTCCTTATCCTGGGACAGCACAAGGGCGGCGTTCCTGGCAGCCAGTTCCACCAGACGTTCCTTCTCCCCCTTTTTCGGCACAACGATGCGCACCTTCTGGCCCCGTTTCGCGCTCAGCCACTGGCTGATGACCTCCTCGTCCGCCAGTGGATGCTGAAGCCACAGTTCCCTGGGGATAAAGGGCGTCCCTGCATAAAACTGCTTCACGAAGCTGTCCAGGATTTCACCTTCGTTCTCCGCCATTGCAGCCGACACATGGAAATGGTCCCTGCCGATGAGCTTGCCTTCACGGATAAAGAACACCTGTACCACCGCGTCCTTCTCATCCCTTGCCATGGCCACGATGTCCCTGTCCTCCATACTGCTGCTGGTAATCTTCTGCTTCTGTGCAACCTGCTTCACACTGTTTAACAGTTCCCTGTACTCAATGGCCCGTTCAAAATCCAGGTTTTCCGAAGCATTCTCCATCTTTTCCTGCAGTGTCTTCAGAAGCGGGTCATATCTGCCATTGAGGAAATCCAGGGCCTGGCTGAAATTGGCCTGGTACTCCTGGGCCGTGATGTATCCTTGGCAGGGGGCGTCACACTGCTTGATATGATAGTTAAGGCAGGGCCTGTCCCTGCCGATATCCTTTGGAAGGCTTCTGCTGCAGGTCCGGATACGGTACAGCTTATGGATCAGGTCCAGCGTGTCCTTGACCGCGCCCGCACTTGTATAAGGCCCGAAGTATCTGCTCCTCCCGTCCTTTTTCATATCCCGAGCAAACAGCAGCCTTGGGAACTCCTCGCCCATGGTCGCTTTAATGTAAGGATAGCTTTTATCATCCTTTAACATGGTATTATAGCGGGGCCTGTGCTCCTTGATCAGGTTGCACTCCAGCACAAGGGCTTCCAGCTCCGAATCCGTAAGTATATACTCAAACCATGCGATATGGGAAACCATCTGTTCAATCTTGGCCGTCTTGTTGCGGCTGCTCTGAAAATATTGGCGCACCCTGTTCTTCAAACTGATGGCCTTGCCGATATAGATGATCTCATCCCTGTTGTTATGCATAAGATAAACTCCCGGGCTGGCCGGGAGTTTCTTCAGTTCTTCCTCTAAATCAAACAATGCTGTCATTCCTCCATGTCAATCTGTTCAAACCGCCAGCGCTGTTCCACATCCGGATACTTCCCATGGTCCACCTCGCCCATAAACATACTGAGGGGCCGCACATACGTCTTATAGTCCCCGTAAAGCGCCTGGTAGACCACCATCTTCTCGCCTGTCTCAGAATGTATGGCCACTGTCACTATCTGATACAGCTTATTTTTAAAGTGCCTGTAAAATTCACCAGGCTTTGGTATTCTGTCCATATCTGTCCCTGCCTCCTGTGCGGCAGTGCCCCTGCTCAAGGCACAGCCCCTATTCACGGCCCAGTCCCAGTCCCCGCCGGGGCCTCTGTCTCCGATGGCGGCGCAGCCTCTGTTTCCGGCGGCAATGCAGCCCTGGACTCAGCAATCTCCTGTTCCTCTGCAGCAGCCTCCTCCGGCGTCAGAAGACCGCCATAATGGTAAGATACCCCTGCATCCCACAATATCCACTCATCATATCCCGAATCATAGACAGCCTGGATCTGCTGGCGCACCTGCTCATCCCCATAATCAATATAATCCTTGAGATAAGAAGCTGTAAAATCCTGCAGCCACGGACGCACGACCGCCTGTCCCGCATCTTCCTTCCTGGAAGCCTTCAGCAATGTCGCGGAATCCTTCAAGGCATGCCTGATAGTATCATACGGCTGCGCGTCCGGATTTGCAATACCAAAATTACCCGGGCCGTAATGGGAAGGATAAATCATGGGACAGATATAGTCAAGATGCTCAGCCATATCCCCATATTCCTGGCCCACGGCCGCCGCATCCTCTTCGCTTCTCATGATGGTCCCAAACACATCCGCGGACACCAAAAGCCCTTCCTCTGCCAGTTCATCATATGCATAGCTGACGAATTCCGTAATGGCCTGGGTCTTGTCACGCCCCCCGGTATCAGCCTCATCAAACACCACGTCCTTCATGGTCTTATCCACGGCAAACCGGATATAATCGAACTGGATTTCCTTAAAGCCCATCTCCCCGGCCTTCTTAGACACCTCTACCAGATAATCCCATACTTCCTTCTTATATGGGTTTACCCAGGCCAGTCCCTTATTATCCCGGTAAATGCTGCCATCCGCCACATGCAGGCTCCACTCCGGCTTCTGCTCCGCCAGATACGGATCCCTGAATGCCACCACCCTGGCAATGGGATAAATCCCATGCTCCTCCAGCTTGCGGATCAGCCCCGGCAGATCCCCGATAAATGCCTGGCAGGCCCCAATCTCATTCACAGTAGGTGAATCCATATCAAACGTAATACGGCCCTGGTCATCCTTCACGTCGATAACCACCGCATTCAGTTCCGTCCGGTCAATCTCCTCAATGATTTTATCCATCATATCACCGGTTCCCGCCACATAAGCAGACACATAGATGCCCTTCACCTTCACCCGGTCCCTGGGGGGATACTTGGAAATAGTGATGGCCTCTGCAGGCTCCGCCGCCTCCTGAGCCTGCCCTGTCTCCGGTTCCGTCCGGCTTTCCTCTGCCATCGTCATCTCCTCAGACGGCTCATACCGGGTACATCCGGTTAAAATCAATGCAATGATACCTGCTGCTATCCACCTTTTCATACGTAACCTCTGTCTTCCTCATTCTTATGCTATCTATCCTCAAAAGGCAAATGCCTGTAAGTCCGGTGAATCCGGTAATTTCTTCCATTCGTTCCCACTATAATAGCATAATCCTGTGGATTTGTACATAAAATATGACATTTTTGTTACGATTTCATTAATTTCTCCCACTTTCTGTAAAATACTAAATAGTTCCCCAGGTTCTGGTAGCATAAAAGACGGGGTGGATTCTGCCGTCAAAACCAGAAACATCCCCGTCTTTTATATTGTCAGGCCTTAGAAGCTATCCCTGCAAAGCCCAGGGTCCCGGCCCCGCCGTCCGTCCTGGCCCGCTTCGCAGACGCGGCCCCGCGCAGTCCGCCATCACGCTTCCTGCAGATGTTTCCTAAGCGCCTTCCTGACAGCGCCCTTCCCCGCAATCAGTTCAGCAAAGATATCCTCAGTATATCCGCCCAGCCCTGCTTCATACAGATCCACGCCAAATATGGCGGCGTTGCTCAAAATCGGCTGGAGAACGGCATGGACATCGCAGGGTTCCCCTACTTTGACGCCCTTCAGTTTTTCTGCCAGCTCCCCGTACATCGGGTCAGGGCTGACTGTAAATGAATTGCCTTCATCATCCACGCCCAGAAGATAACGGCACCATCCAGCCTGCACCATGGGAATGAACTTAAGGGACCTGACATCCAGTTCCGGTCTTGCAAGATACTCCTTAATGGTTTCCCCGAAGCGGATGGACAGCTTCTGGGATGTATCGCATGCAATCCTCTGCGGCGTATCCGGCATGAATGGATTGGGGACACGGATTTTAAGCACCTCGTCAATGAATTTCCTGGGTGACAGGATGCCCGGATCGGTCACTACCGGCAGACCTTCCTTATAGCCAATCAGCTCCACCAGTTTAACCAGGTCCCCGTCCTTCATCTCTTCGCTGATCTTCGTGTATCCCAACAGGCATCCATACACTGCCAGCGTTGTGTGAAGGGGGTTCAGGCAGGTGCAGACCTTCATGCGCTCCACTTTCTCCACCGTATCCCTGGTCGTGAACATGACGCCTGCCTGTTCCAGGGCCGGGCGTCCATTGGGGAACGCGTCCTCAATCACCAGGTACTCCGCCTCTTCCGCGTTGACAAAGGGCGCCACGTAAGTATTCCTGCTTGTGACAATGCTTTCTGTGTCGGTAAAACCTGCAGCTTCCAGCATTTCCTTAACACTGTCATCCGGGCGTGGGGTGATTTTATCTATCATGCTCCATGGGAAGGACACACGGGCAGGATCCTCAATGTACTCCAGGAATCCCCGGGCCGCCTTTCCGTTTTCCGTCCAGGCTTTTGCATAGGCATCCACTGCCGCAAACAGCTTATCGCCGTTGTGTGAGCAGTTATCCATGCTTACCAGGGCCAGAGGCGCTGCACCATGGGTATATCTCCAGTGGCACAGGGATACCAGTTTTCCGATATAGCTGTCCGCCATATCCGGGCCAGCCTCAAAATCCCCAGCTACATCCTGACGGTAAGAGCCATCGGGGGATGTGATGCCGTATCCCTTTTCCGTGATGGTGAAGCTGGCCATCTGAAGGGTGCTGCTTGCGAAAATATCCTTCAGGCGGTTCCAGTCAGCCTCATCCTGACGGTCCACGGCCAGCGACTCCGCAAGGCTGCCGATTACTGTTTTCTCAATGGTCCCGTTGGCTTTCAGGGTTACAAGCAGGCTTAAATCATCCTGGGGTCTGTATGCCTTCTTAATGATTTCATAATCATAGCCCTCTGCCACGATGATCCCGGTTTTCTCCACGCCCTCATCTAAAAGCTTCTGCTGAAGCGCCGCCGGAAATGCGCGGAAGATATTGCCCGCACCGAAATGTACCCACCGGGGGCATTCCTTCGTGGCTTCCTTCATGGCATCCCTGTCAAATCCAGGCAGCCTGATTCCTGCCTTTTCCCACTGCTCCCTGTCCTTCAGTTCACTGTCTAATAAATGCATAGCCTTTCCCTCCTGAATGAATGATACTGACCAATATTGTTATTTGCGCGTTCCTGAAACTCATGGTTTTATCTTATCACCCTGAAAAGGAATAAGCCATGTCCCTTTTTGCCGACTATATTGCAAAACTTGCGGTACCATTCCCGCCAGGAAATATAGGGTGGGACCCAGGAGCATACCATGGAAGGAGGTAACAAAAAAAGACCTGGCCGCCCGGTCTTTTCCTGTTATATTGCCTTGCCTTACTTTTACTGAATCATCGAAGTTGATACATTGGTATTTTCTTTCTGGTTAAACATACCGTCCGAACTGGCTGCTGTGGCATTAACCATAATCAGCAGCGCTGCAAGCAGGACCCATGCAAAACTGCCCAGTACCTTCCTGATCTTCATCTTACTCCGCCTCCTGGATTCGATTCATAAGCATATACTTCACCTTTTTGCTGCTTAGTCTAAGTCCGTTATCTTATTATACAAACTTTTTCAAAAAAAGCAAGTCCTATTCCTCTTACACTGTCTTACTTTTTCCTTAAAACACTGGAAAATACATATATTTTTTTAATATAAAGGGGAATAGGAATCAATCCTTCGTTCTTTAAATAGATGTTTGACCTGCAAGATCAGGCCATGGCCTGAAAACGCTGTTTTTATCCCCTCAAGGAAATATCCCTGTGAAAATTTTCACCATTTTGAACGGTAAATTCTGCGTTGTTTCAATACGGGAGCCTGGTTTTAAGTTAAACTTTAAATACTTATATCACAAGAAAAGAGGAAACACCGTGATTACATACGAACCTTTTTGGAACACCCTAAAACAGTCTGAGGAATCTACCTATACTCTGATTTATAATCATAACCTGTCAAGTTCCACCATTGACCGCCTGCGCAAGAATAAACCTCTGAGCACCACCACCATCAATGACCTCTGCCGGATACTGAACTGTGATATTGATGACATCATCACCTACAGACGTTCCGAAACAGATCAGGCGCTGTAATCCCGCGCCCACTTCAGTATTCCATGGGGAATCACGTCCAAAACAGCCCATTGACGGGAAAAAGGCGGGCTGCCTTGTTTGGGATGCTACCCGTCAGACAACTCCGCCTTTTAATCTGTATACTATCCTATCTGCTTCTCCCTGCTATCTCCACAGCCAGTTTTGCCACCGAATCCACTGCAGACACCGCGTCATCTTCCCACAGCGCAAACAGCGTCCCATTGTACCCCCATGTGGCAAGCACACCGGGTATATCGGAATTTTCTATTGTAACCTCCACCGTGATGATAATTTCAGTCCCATCCTCCGACTTGGCTGTCCATGTCCCTTTCCTGCTGTCATCAAACATATAGTAGAATACGGACGGATCCCCGTCCTCTTCCCTGGATGCGCGTAGTATGGCGTCTGAATCCGTTATCCCGTCATGGAACATGACCTGCTCCACAGTTCCTTCCTCCGTACTGTAGACCGGGTCCATGCACCAGTTTTCATTTTGCGGAAGTCCTATTATTATCCCGTCCTCTTTCCCTGCCTCAGATTCCTCTAAATCCTCATGGGATTCTGCCGTTCCATCCGTCCCATCCGTTCCATCCGTTCCATCCTCCCCGTCATCAGCCGCCGCGCCGTGATACCCATCCGTACTTTCTGCTTCTGTCCGGGCAGATGTCACGGCCGTACTGTCCTTTGCCGCACCGCTGCCTGGTCCGCAGGCCGTAACCAGCATGGCAGCTGACAGTGCCACCGGCAGCACCGCCGGCGCCAGGGCTGACCTTATCCAAGATTTCATCCGTTCTCCTCCTTCCGTATGATGCACCGCAGCCATATGTTTTTTGTAAATGCAGTCCATACAGTACCAGTTTAATGCCTGTACTTTCCGGTGTCAAATAAAAGCGGATGACCGATTGAATTCTTTCAGGGGTGTCTGTCATTCATATCTTCCGATATATTCTACTGATATATAAAACCCGACAGGTCATATAGTACCGCCGTCCCTGTACATTCCCCCTCCAGCCGAATCTTGCCCTCAAGGCCGTATACCCTGGTGGTAAAGACTTCCCTGCCTTGATTTACAAATATCTCCAGCGAAGACGTATCAGAGAATATCTGCAGTTCCCGCAGTTCCTCAAGACGGACACAACGTTTTGTCCTGCCGGAGCCTGCATTTCCCATATCCAGGGTCAGAAGGCCGTCCTCATACGTCAGGGTAACCCCCTGGCGGAGTGTCAGGCGCATGTGTCCGCAGGATTCAAAACGGAAGCAGCCCTCGAACACAATCCCATCCTCCCCGGCCGCATTCAACTGTCCCAGGGCAAATGTCCTCTCATTGCAGCGCATCTGCTGCAGTTCCCGGACCGGCTCCTGGACAAGGCGTCCTTCTTTCCAATGCAGGACACGCGGAATGGTCAATGCATGCTGCCATCCGGCCTGCGTGGTCGGGTTTGTATAATCCGCATCCGGGATTCCCATCCAGCCAATGAGTATACGTCTGCCGCTTTCATCCAAAAAGCTTTGGGGCGCATAGAAATCGAATCCCCGGTCAACCATGGCAGCGGCATCCAGAGGGATATTCCGGCATATATCATCATCCAGGCCCATGACCGTGCACTGATGTACATTCCAGTAATCCACGCCGCTGGGTTCAACCCCCTGGGGACAGCAGATGAGGCACAACTGGCCGTCCAGCTCGAACAGGTCCGGGCACTCCCACATATATCCAAATGTTTCCTTGGTGGTAATCCGGCCATGATATTTCCAGGACCTTAAATCCGGGGACTCATATAACAGCACCAGACCCTTACCATGTGCATCCCTGGCTCCCAGCGCCATATAATACATCCGTCCCCTCTTAAATATCTTCGGGTCCCGTATATGGCAGCTCATATCCCCGGGATAATCCTCATTGCCCAGCAATAATTTCTTTTCAGTGAACCGGAAGCCGTCCCTGCTGTCAAAGCTGATTGTATTGCTTTCCCTGCCATCCATAATATAGTCATAATCATCCCGGTCAAACCGTTTCACATTGCCTGTATAGAAATAGTGGATGGTACCGTCCTCCACAAAAGCGGAGCCTGAATACACGCCATGGGCGTCCAAATCCGTATCCGGGAACAGGACAGGTTCCTCGTTGGTATAACGGACAAAATCCGTTGTGGTATAATGCCCCCACAGTTTAATCCCGCCCGTAGGCTCAAAGGGCGTATATTGATAATAGATATGGTACAGCCCGTCCATCTGGCACAGGCCGTTGGGGTCATTAAGCCAGCCCGTTTCCGGCATCAGATGGAATCTCAGCCGTCTTGGGTCGGACGCCACCCGTTCCCTGTATTCCTGATTCTCCTGATACCATTTCTCATAATCTTTCCTGAATACCTTACGATACTTTTCCACCTGCGTCCTCCTGATGTCTTATTTTATCTGCGCACCGCCATTGCCCTGGTCCCTGCATCCGCCCCGGCCAAAGGATATACCTCTGTCTTCAGTCCCCCGCCCTCCGGCAGGATCATCATGGTCTGGGGATTCAGGCCATTTTCTTTTATCAGCTTTAAATCAGCCAGAATCAGCTTATCCCCGCGCTTTACTTTATCTCCCTGGGCCACATATGCCTCAAATCCGGCTCCGTCCAGCTGCACGGTATTGATACCGATATGGATCAGCACCTCAACTCCCGTATCGGATGTAAGCCCCACCGCGTGTTTTGTGGGGAACAGAAGGCTTATGGTCCCATCGCAGGGCGCATGAACCATTCCGTCCTCAGGATTCAGTGCGATTCCATCGCCCAATGCCCTGGAAGCAAATACCTCATCCATGGACTGGTCCACGGGAAGGATTTCGCCCTTCATGGGAGAATACAGGATAGTGGTGGTTTCTGCATCTCCCGTATGTTCCGCACCTCCCGCGCTTTCCACATCTTCCGCTGTTTCTATGCCCTCTGCTCTTTTTACTTCTGCCTTCACCGCTGTTTCTGCCTTCACTGCTTTTTGTCCCTCTGGTTTCTCCAGCCCGAACCTCTTCCAGAACACAATGGTCAGTATAAAGGACACGCCCATGGAAAGCAGGATGCCGATTGCAAAGTTCAGGTAATGGTCAGGTTTCATGGAAATGAATCCCGGAAGCCCCGCTGCCCCCAATGCCTGGGCCAGGGTCCTGGTTCCCGCCAGGTATGCGCTTCCCACCGCGGAACCTGTCATGGCTGCGTAGAATGGATATTTTAATTTAAGTGTGACGCCAAACATGGCTGGTTCGGTAATCCCAAGAAGCGCGGATATACCGGAAGCGGAACAGATGGATTTAATCTTGTCGTTCTTTGTCATCAGAAGCACGGCCAGGACAGCTGCTCCCTGGGCCACATTATTCATGCTTGCAGTGGAAAAGATGAAGCTGCCTCCTGTATGGGCGCTGTCAGCCAGGAGCTGTGTCTCAATTGCAATGAAGCTGTGATGCATACCGGTCATGGTAATAGGCGCATACGCAAAACCGAACAGCGCGCCCCCCACCGGCCCAAGGGTATTATAAAGCCATGTAATGCCTGCCGCCAGAAGGTTTCCCGCCTCCCTTAAAACAGGGCCTACAAATATGAAGGTGAGGAAGGATGTCACAAGGATGGACAGCAGGGGCGTGGTCAGGTTATCCAGCCAGGACGGCGTGATCCTGCGAAGCCTCTTCTCAATATTGGCAAGGATCCATGACACGGCCAGTACCGGAAGCACGGTTCCCTGATAACCAATGGCTGCAATCTGGAATCCGAAAATATTCCACATTGGCGGGTCTGCAATACCGATCTGATATGCATTCAGCAAATCCGGATGGACCATTATCATGCCCATGGCCGCGCCCAGGAACGGATTGCCCCCGAATTTCTTCGTGGCGCTGAATCCAATGAGCACGGGCAGGAATGTAAACGGCGCATTGGCAAAGGTATTCACGGCCGTTGCCAGGCCCTGCCACTGGGGAAACAGTTCAATGACGGCCTGCCCATTAAACAGGGGCGAGGTAAGCAGGTTATTAAGTCCCATCAGCAGACCGCCTGCAACAATGGCCGGGATGATTGGCACGAAAATGTCGCTGAGCATCTTAATGAACCGCTGGATCGGGTTGCCTTTTTCCTCCCCGGCCTCCTTATCCTCCGGTCCCTCCTCCATATTACCCAGCTGCTTCTGTACTTCGGCGCAGACCAGGTTCACGGTACCTGAGCCAAAGATGATCTGGAACTGGGACTGTGTTAAAAATACCCCCTTCACCCCTTCCAGGTCACTGATTGCCTCCTCATCGCGCAGTTCGTTGTCCTTCAGCTGAAAGCGCAGCCTTGTCGCACAATGGGCCACTGATTTAATATTGCTTTTTCCACCAACATACTTGATTACCAGACTTGCGGTTTTTGCATAATCCATAACCTTACCTCTTTCTTCTCCTGTTTTTTGGCATCGGTTCCATAACTAAATATTAATACTTTTACCCATTTATGTCAATACTTTATGGCACCGGTTCCTCTTTTTGAACGTAAAAAAATACTGCGATTTTTTATGCATTTTTCACAAAAACACAAGAAAACCGCAGCCACTATTCTTATTTTCCTATTTTCTTACACTCTTTCCCTCAATCATCCGGTAACCCACAATCTGTTTTTTCGGCACCGGTTCCTCCCTTATCATCTTAAGCAGGGTCTCTGCCCCCAGATACCCCAGACCATAGGAATCGAATTTAAGGGTTGTCAGTTCCGGTTTCAGGAGGGTGCTTTCATCATAACCGCCAAAGCCCGCCACTGACACGTCCTCCGGGATCCTAAGCCCATGCCCTTCCAATACCCGGTACGCCCCAAAGGCCAGACGGTCCGTGGCACATATGAGGGCATCCAGCGGTCCCTGGTCCAGCAGCTCCCTGGCCATGCCGATCCCGCTTTCATAGCTGTAATCCCCGGACACCTCCCTGATGCAGTCCACGCCGCATTCCCTCAGCCCGTCAACCACTCCTCTTTTCCTGGCAATACCCACCGCCTCGTCGGATTCATCCACCCCCATGTACCCGACCCTGTCAGGATGACTCCTGCCAATGCAGGCCCCCATGGCCTTTCCCGCCCCGTAATCATCATATACGACGCATATCCCTTCGTCATAATCCTGGGCAAGCACCACCACGGGAACCGGACTGTTCCTGATGAGTTCCCTGTGTTCATCCGTGATATTGATGGCGCTCAGCAGGATTCCGTCCACCTTCAAGGTAATCAGCCTCTGTATATTCTTAAGTTCCAAATCAATGCTGTGGTCCGAATCCTTGATAATGGCCTCATACCCCTGCTCCCGCAGATAGCGCCCGATACTGGTGACCACCCGGCTGGTAATCTTGGAATTCAGGGTAGGGAGGACCACTCCGACCACGTTGCTCTCCCTTGCCTTCAGCCTTGCAAATGCATTGGGCTGGTAGTTATACTCCCTGGTAATCTCCTGAATCCTCTGCTTTGTGGATTCCTTAACGCTTCCCCCGTTAAAATACCTGGACACCGTGCTCTTGGTAACGCCCGCCATGGCGGCAATATCATCCATCGTAATGTTTCTGGGCATATACACATCCTTCTTCCTGATATCATATAGGGAACCGGGCAGATATGGCCGCATTTGCCCGGTTCCTGCTTTTGTTCTAGTATAGCAGAAATCCTTCTGTATGTCCCGCCTTTTTTGCCGGTCATGACGTGCTGCCGGACCGCCCTATCTTATCTCACTGCCAAAGGGCATCAGCGCCAGCTTTGCCAGTTTGAACTGCTGCAGCCCGAAGGGGATGCCCACGACCGTCATGCAGAGCAGTGCGCCGATGATGGCTGATTCAATGGCAAGGGGCAGGCCCGAGACAACAAGCCAGATGATATTCAGCAGCAGGGAACCCGCGCCGCCGCCATACACAACCTCTTTCCCAAAGGGAAAAAAGCTCAGGCTTGCAAATTTGAAGCACTGCAGACCCACCGGAATCCCGATGATCGTGATACACCACAGACAGCCTGTCAGGAGCCAGCTAAGCCCGCTGATGCAGCCTCCGAATATAAACCATAAAACATTCCCAAGACAACCCATTACACAGTCCCTCCTTCTTCCGGCGGCAATTCCGCCCTTAATTCATACAGACGGCTGCGGATACGCATCACACGCTGCTTTGCCTCCTCCACCTGTGCCTCTGCATCCTTAATCCTGGTCTGTACCATCCAGTCGGCTATGATGCCGTCAAAAAAGTAGTCCGCAAATGTGAGGAAATCCCCCACATCCAGCTTGAACTCGCCCGGAAGCTCCACATCCAGAAGTTCCCGTTTCAGCCTCCTCAGGTGTGACTTGGCTGTTTCCATGGCATGGCTTGCATCATCCATCCTGGAATGCTTCATGAAGGTACCCAACATACCGCCGCCAAGCAGATCCCATACGCCCCATCCGGCTGCTTTGGACAGATATCCCGCTGCCTCCTCCAGGCTCTGCAGCGCCCTGTCCGCCGCCGTGACAGCCTCTGCAATTTCTTTCCTCATGTCCTTTTTCTCCATAACAATCTCCTTTCTGTCATCTGACACTCATATGGTTAAAGCATGTGCGCGGCAGATGAATGGGGACCGGCTGCGATATTTAAAAAGACTTCTATCGTGGTCGGCAATCTGCCACAATAAAAGTCTTGCACATTTCATTTTATACGGGTGCTTGTTAAAAAGCACCAAGAAGACGATTTAAAATCCACCGATGGTGGTTCGCTACTCCCTTTTATTGGAATGTATTATATCACCGCCCTGATTCCATGTCAAATAAGAATTGCTAAAGATTATATTAAGATTTCTTTCGTTTCAGCTGATATAAAGCACGGGCACATCTCCCAGTATCCGTTTAATCCCAGACCGCAGGAAAGTCTCGGCTTCCTCCCTGGAATCCGCCCTGTAACAGTACCTTCCCCTCCCCCGTCCCGTCATCTGCTCCTTGTCATAAAGGTCCGGCGCAGCCGGAAATGCCTCACTGTTGATTGCCCGGTGGACATAGGAATAGGTCATCAGGATGACCTCCAGGAACATCTGTCCCTTCATCTTCCGGCTAAGTCCGGCTTCCAGTTCCTCCAAAAGGCCGGTATACATCTCCCTCCACCCTTCCATCAGGATGACCGGGGCAATAAGAAGCCCGCATGGATAACCGGCATCACACATCTGATTGACTGCCTGGATCCTCTGTTTCAGGCTGGAGGTCCCCAGCTCAATCCTGCTGATGATGGCCTGGGGATTGACGCTCATGCGGAAAATCACCTTCCCCCTGTGTTCCAGGTCCAGTAACGGCCCCACCATATGGAACTTGGTTGGAAATGTAAGCTTTCCCTCTCCCTCTGCCGCAAATCTTGGTATGGTATAAAGCAGGTTATCCGTAATTGTATTCTCCAGCACCAGGTCGCTGTTGCTCCCAATCTCGAATGTCAGCGGATTCCCGCCCTCCCTGCCCTTCTTTATGATACGGTCCAGCATCTGCTCCCTGTTCACAAAAAGCCGCAGATATGCACACTTATTATAATTACAGACCAGGTAGCAATACAGGCACATGGCCGTACAGCCTGAAGACGTATAGGGAACCAGGTAATCAGAAACCTTATGGTTCTCCACATATTTATGCGTTTTCCGAACACCTATGATTAGGTTCCGTTTCATATGCCCAAATTCCGAGTTGGGCTTTTCCTGCATTTCCTTGATGGAATTGTGGCTCTCAATGGGAATCCATGTAATGTCCCTAAAATCTTCCCTGAGCTTCTCTCCCAGGGGATAGGACATGATTCCCGGTTCATAATATACCGCGTCGAATTTCATGCTCCTGCCTTTCACCGTATGGATGGTTTTAGATTAGTCTGTACGGTTTTCAGTGGAATCATGCCAAACTTTTATGGTTTTTTCAAAAGGGATATGGGAATATATAAAAGACTGTCCGGCTGAAGTAAATGGATTCATTAAGATTGTATATCAATGATTGTTAAGATTCATTTTTAGATAATAAAAAATGGAGCATACGGGATTCGAACCCGTGACCTCCACACTGCCAGTGTGGCGCGCTCCCAGCTGCGCTAATGCCCCGACCAGAAAAATATATCATAAATATTCCCAAAAATCAAGTATTTTTTTAATCTCTTTAAAAATCTTTACAGCTTTTTACAGTTTCCCCTGCGCCCTCTCACACAGTTCCATGATATATCCGCGCCTTGCAACCACATCCAGCCATGCTTCCGGTATGCCGCGGGCGCCATAATATATCCCGGCCAGGCCTCCGGCCACGGCCCCCACCGTATCCGTATCATCCCCTAAATTCACTGCCTTTAATACACACTGTTCATATGTATCTGTATTCAGCAGACACCATAAAGCCGCCTCCAGCGTATGGACCACATACCCGCTGCTGGATATATCTTTTTCCGGCAGCTTCATGAATCCATCCAACCGCCTTAACCGGTCATAACTGCTGATTTCAGACTCCTCTATACTGTCTAATAGCGCAAGTGTCATGCTGGTATCATCCGACCATGTACCAGCATGACACTTGCGCTATGGGTCCCATATCCCCTAATGGAGATGACCGAATCATCTGCAATCTCCGCCCTGGATTTAAACTCTGCCGGCACTCCTAACGCATCACCTGCCGCCAGGACAATCACGCCGTCATAAATCTGTTTCAAAGTCCCGCCTCCTGCACCGAATTTAAAACTTCTTTAAGCCTTCCCGCCTCCTCCGCGGACAAGGTGATCCCTTTTCCCATCTTCTCATGGTCCGGCGCCCAATCGCGGATATCGTACTTGGGAGCCGCGCCATTCCAGCTGATAAGGTTCACTTCCTTGCGCCATCCTTTGGCGTTCTCAGACAATACGCCTAATTCTTCTTTTATATCAAATTTAATATCGCTCATTCCCTATCTCCTCCCAAAATCTTAAATCATCAACAACAAAAACTTCAAGAAACTTTCACATTATCTTCAATACCTTTTCACTCCAATCAGTTATATTATTATCAGAGGGGACTTCCGGTCCCCGCCGCCGCCGCATAAACCACACCTGAATGAAAGGAGCATTCCATGGATAAAAAAAGAGTTTCCATACCCGTCTTATTATTTGCCGTAATCTGCACAGCCCTATGTACCGTAATAGCATCACGATGGTATTTCATGAACCAGCATGGGGATAGGTACAAAACCCAGCTGGCAGGAACGGTTGTCTCCAATGATGGCAGCCAATTGACCATAAAAGGCCAGGTAACCAATCCCAAAGGGCGGAATGGTACGTATGCAGTTAAATATCATTCCGGTTTGACCGTGTATGATGCAGCCAGAAATGAAATAGCGTTTTCTGATTTACAGCCAGGCAGCCCCATATCCGTTTACTATCAATGGAACATTCCTAAATATGTATCGCCACGCACGGAATTTAATGAGTTATTAGCCCTGGAAGAAAGCCAGGAAATACCGGGCGTATTGGCCATTGCCCTTCTTGAGGATGGCGAATCGGGTAAATCACTTGACTTTTTCGAGCCGGGTCTTACCACGCCCTGATTGGAAGCTTACCGCTTTTCACTTTGTCAGGTCATAGCTTTCCCCTATCATCCGCTTGACGTCCTTATCCGGCACGGTCCCATCCATTACCACGGTATTCCAATGCTTTTTATTCAGATGATAGCCGGGACGCACGCCTTCGTATGTCTTGCGCCAGAATTCAATCCATTCCGGGGAGCATTTCAGATTAATGCATACTTCCTGGTTCCTGGCGTATATCCAGGCAAAGACCTTTTTATTGTTCCGGTGGCGTATGACTGCCCACTCATGGTCGCGGAAGGGATAGTCCTCGTAGACATCCTTGTAGGTCAGGCAGTATTTAATTAAATCCTGTTTTGTCTTCATGTAATTCCGTCCTTCCCTTTTCTTTACATGGTTTTATCATTATACCAGATTTTTACCCATAAAGCCATCCAACTCCATAAGAAAGGCATGCCGGCCCCTGATTTTAATACCGGGCGGCATGCCTTTGCTTTCCTGTCAGTACCAGCGGACCATGGGCAGTTCATTGTTCACGCCCTTGCTCACCAGGATCTGGTGCAGGTCAATCACCCCGTTGTGGAAGGTGGCTGCGCAGGAACACAGATACAGATCCCACATGCGGACAAATTCCCCGTCAAACATTTCCCTGACCTCATCCTCATGTTCCTTAAAGTTCTTCTCCCAGCAGAGCAATGTCCTGTTGTAATGGTTCCTCAGGTTTTCCACGTCCAGCACATGGAAATCATGGTCCGCCATCAGGGATATGATTTCCCTTAAGCTGGGGATGACGCCTCCGGGAAAAATATATTTTTTTATCCATGGGTCCCCTGCATGCTCCTTCTGGCTGCTGATATAATGCAAAAGGAAGACTCCGCGCGGTTTCAGCACCTTATCCATGCAATCCATGAACCTGCCGTAATTCTCCCTGCCCACATGCTCCAGCATGCCCACGCTGACAATACGGTCAAACTTCATGCCGGATTCCGGCAGGTCCCTGTAATCCATCAGTTTTACACTGACAAGCTCCTTTAGCCCTTCCTCTTCTATCCTCTTTGTAAACCCCTCGTACTGCTCACGGCTCAGGGTGATTCCGGTCCCCCTTACCCCATATTCCTTTGCGGCCCTGATTAACAGGAAGCCCCAGCCGCAGCCCACATCCAGAAGGTCCATCCCTTTCTCCAGGGCCAGCTTCTTTAATATATAATCCGTCTTATTGACCTGGGCCTCGTAAAGGGTGTCTCTATCCGTCTTAAAGTAACCGCAGGAATAATTCATGGTTTCATCCAGCCACAGGCGGTAGAAATCATTTCCAATATCATAATGGGAGGAAACCTCCATCTGCTGGTTCTTCCTGGAATTGGAAGGATGAAGCAGCTTTTTCAGCCGGGTCTGGTTAACGGAAAACCGGTCCATCTGTCCAAGGAAGTGGTCCAGGGCCTCGTACAGATTCCCCTCCACGTCCAGCCTTCCCTTCATGTACGCTTCCCCAAGGGCCAGGGAAGTACTGTCTGTCAGTTCCTTTACAGGAATGCTTTCCTTGATATTCACTGCAAAGATTGGATTGCCATGCCCAATCCGGTCCTCATGTCCCTCCCACCTTACCAGAAAGGGATAATCCGTAAAGCGGTTCAAAAAATGCACCATTGCTTTTTCTTCTAACATACTGGTATCACACATCCTCTCCGCCAGCCCATTTTCCTGCCTTTTTGCAGCCTGGTCCGGCATATGTCTTCTTCCAGTATTATCCCCTTTTGGAAACAGTTTATACAGGAATGCCCCTGGCGGGCATCTCTGCACACCAGGGGCATCTTTAAAACAATTCACTATTCAGGATTAGTCATTACCGTATAAAGTAACCAGCTTCTCTAAGTAAGCGTAACGCTCCTTAGCCTCAGCCTCGTTACGTGCGAACAGCTCAGCTGCCCTCTCAGGATTCTTCATGGCCAGGGACATGTAACGTACCTCACCCTTTAAGAAGTCCTGATAGGTCTCCAGCTTAGGAGCCTTGGAATCCAGGGAGAACTTCTTCTCAGCAGCAGGATTGTAACGGAAGTTATTCCAGTAACCGCACTCTACAGCCAGCTTCTCCTCTGTCTGGGCCTTGTCCATGCCCTTCTTGATACCATGGTTGATACATGGAGCGTAAGCAATGATCAGGGATGGTCCCGGATAAGCCTCTGCCTCGGCAATTGCCTTAACAGTCTGGGCCATATCAGCACCCATACAGATCTGTGCCACGTATACGTAACCATAGCTCATTGCGATACTTGCAAGGTCTTTCTTCTTAACGTCCTTACCACCGGCAGCGAACTGTGCAACAGCACCTGTCTTGGTAGCCTTGGAAGACTGACCGCCTGTGTTGGAGTAAACCTCGGTATCATATACCATGATGTTGATATCCTTGCCGGATGCCAGAACGTGGTCCACGCCGCCGAAGCCGATATCGTAAGCCCATCCGTCACCGCCGAATACCCACTGGGACTTCTTAGCCAGGAAATCTTTATTCTTAACAATGTCCCTGCAGATGTCGCAGTCAACGCCATCCAGGGCAGCAACCAGCTTATCGGTAGCAGTCCCGTTCAGTGCGCCGACGCCGAATGTATCAAGCCATTCCTTGCAGGCTGCCTTCATCTCTTCCGTAGCCTTCTCATTGGCCATGACGCTCTCAACCTTGGCCTTTAAGCCGTCCCTGATAGCGTTCTGTGCCAGCAGCATACCATAACCGAACTCAGCGTTATCCTCGAACAGGGAGTTGTCCCATGCAGGTCCCTGGCCCTTGGCATTCACGGTGTATGGTGTGGATGGTGAGGAGTTGCCCCAGATGGATGAGCATCCGGTTGCGTTGGCAATGTACATCCTGTCACCAAACAGCTGTGTGATCAGTTTTGCATAAGGTGTCTCACCGCATCCTGCGCAGGCGCCTGAGAATTCAAGCAGAGGCTGCTTGAACTGGCTGCCCTTAACAGTGGTTTCCTTAAACTTGGCAAGAACCTCTTCCTTAACCGGCAGTGCCTGACCGAAGTCAAAGATAGCCTGCTCGCCAAGGTTAGCCTCAAGGCCTTCCATAACAAGGGCCTTGTTGCCCTTCATGCCTGGGCATACATTTGCACAGGAACCGCATCCGGTACAATCCAGGGCGGAAACAGTGATGGCAAACTTGTAGCCTGGCATACCTGTCATATCTTTTACCTTCATGTCTGCAGGTGCCTTGGCAGCCTCGTCAGCAGTCATTGCAACCGGACGGATTACAGCATGAGGACATACATATGCACAGAAGTTACACTGGATACAGTTGTCAGGATTCCATACAGGAACCTTAACAGCAATACCGCGCTTCTCGTATGCGGATGAACCGGATGGCGTGGAACCATCAACGTAATCAGAGAAAGCAGATACTGGCAGGGAGTTACCTTCCTGAGCGCTTACCTTGGTCTGGATATTGTTAACAAAGTCAACTACATCCTTTCTTCCCTCGGTTACAACAGCGTAGTCAAGGCCTTCGTCCTCACAGTTCTTCCAGCTGTCCGGAACCTCTACCTTGTGCATGCCCTTAGCGCCTGCATCGATGGCAGCCCAGTTCTTCATGACAACGTCCTCGCCCTTACGTCCGTAGGTTGCCTTTGCAGCAGCCTTCATCAGCTCGTTGGCCTTCTCAGCAGGAATGATACCGGTCAGCTCAAAGAATGCGGACTGAAGGATGGTATTGATACGTGTCGGGCCCATGCCGGTCTCGATACCAATCTTAACACCGTCGATGGTGTAGAAGTTGATGTTGTGGTCAGCAATGTACTTCTTAACCTGGCCTGGCAGATGCTTCTCAAGTCCTTCCATATCCCATGGGCAGTTCAGAAGGAATGTGCCGCCGTCAACCAGCTCCTGAACCATGTTGTACTTACGTACATATGCAGGATTGTGGCAGGCAACGAAGTTAGCTGTACGGATCAGGTAAGTTGACTTAATCGGGCTGTGTCCGAAACGCAGGTGGGACATGGTAACGCCGCCTGACTTCTTGGAGTCATAGTCAAAGTATGCCTGTGCATACATGTCTGTGTTGTCACCAATGATCTTGATGGAGTTCTTGTTGGCACCAACCGTACCGTCAGCGCCCAGACCCCAGAACTTACAGTTGGTTGTTCCCTCCGGTGTGGTAACGAGAGGAGCACCGACTTCCAGGGACAGGTTGGTAACATCATCCACGATACCTACGGTAAACGGGGACTTTGTCGTGTTCTCATATACAGCAACAATCTGTGCCGGTGTCGTATCCTTGGAACCAAGGCCGTAACGTCCGGTCAATACCTTAACCTGGTCAAACTTGCTTCCCTTCAGGGCTGCAACAACATCCAGGTACAGAGGCTCACCAACGGAACCTGGCTCTTTGGTCCTGTCTAATACGGAGATAACCTTAACGGTATCAGGAATCGCATCGATTAAAGCCTGTGCGTTGAATGGCCTGTACAGACGTACCTTGACAACGCCAACCTTCTGGCCCTGTTTTACCATGTAATCCAGGGTCTCCTCGATTGTATCGTTAACAGAACCCATTGCAACGATTACGTGCTCAGCATCCGGAGCGCCGTAGTAGTTGAACAGCTTATAGTCGGTACCGATCTTGGCATTAACCTTGTCCATGTACTCCTGTACGATTGCAGGAAGTGCATCGTAATATGGGTTGCATGCCTCCCTTGCCTGGAAGAAGATGTCAGGGTTCTGGGCAGATCCCCTCTCGCAGGGATGGTTTGGATTCAGTGCATTCTTACGGAATGCATCAACAGCGTCCATGTCAACCATTTCCTTCAGGTCATCGTAATCCCAGGTCTCAATCTTCTGGATCTCATGGGAGGTACGGAAACCGTCAAAGAAGTTGATGAACGGAACCTTGCCCTTGATGGATGCCATATGTGCAACAACAGTCAGGTCCATGACTTCCTGGACGCTGGACTCACACAGCATGGCGCATCCTGTCTGACGGCATGCGTAAACATCGGAGTGGTCACCGAAAATAGATAATGCGTGGCTTGCAAGTGCACGTGCAGATACGTTGAACACACCTGGCAGCTGCTCACCGGCAATTTTGTAAAGGTTTGGAATCATCAGTAACAGACCCTGTGACGCTGTGTAGGTGGTAGTCAGCGCACCTGCTGCCAGAGAACCGTGAACAGCACCTGCTGCACCTGCCTCAGACTGCATCTCTGTAATCTGCACTTCACGACCGAAGATATTGGTTCTTCCGTCTGTTGCCCACTCATCCGTGGCTTCAGCCATAGGTGAAGATGGGGTAATCGGATAGATAGCCGCTACATCAGTAAATGCATATGAAGCATGTGCTGCTGCATGGTTACCATCCATGGTTTTCATTTTTCTTGCCATTTTGATTTCCTCCTACAAATAGTGAATATGTATATGTAATGGTATACATGTGAGTCCGCCTCCGGGGCATGAAGCCCTATGCAGACTGACCTGTCTACTATTATAGCAATTATTTAACAAATTGCAAATGCTTAATCGCAATTACTCCAAAAAATACAATGTAATTCATTAAAAAAATATAAACTCTCACAATAAAAGAGGGGCTGCTTTTCACAGTCCCTCCTGATATGGCCATCATCAATTTTCTGATTGTCATCCCATCAATTCTGGTTCAGCGGCGCAATCACAGGATTGCCTCCTCCCGGTCCGTCCGAAGCACCTGGGTCAGTTCCCGGCCCCGGAGCCTGGGTTCCCGGTGCCGAAGGCGCTGTGGGCGCCGTTGTGGCGCTTGGCACGGTAGGTGTGATGCCAGGTCCGCTTTCCTGGGTGGAACCCTCCGGTGACGATATGGTCGGGTCACTGCCCGGAACATAGCCCTCCGGCATCCCGTCCACGGTCGGGATTGGTGTTTCATCCGGAACCGTGGTCTCCTCCGGCGCCAGGACAACGCCTGATGTGTTGCGCAGGATTACAGGCGCATGGCCCTTGTAGGTGGTTTTGTGGTCCAGTTCCCTGGATACTTCCACGCCGTCCTTATAGATGACCTTGTAGGTCTCCCACCTGCTGCCCTTGGTACCCGCACTCTTTGGTACCTCCACTCCCGGCTGGAGTGTCTGGTCTTCCTGATAGGTCGGTGCAGGCGGGTCCAGTTCTTCCACCTTCTTGGATTCCAGGTCCAGCTTCATCCCTTCCTCCATGATTGGGATTCCGTAAATGGAAACCGTCATCTTCTGGTCCGCGTAGCTGGCCTTGATGCCGATGGATGTGCTGGAGGTATTTTTAAAGCGGAAATCCGGCTGTTCCCAGCTCACGGTCGCATCCTGTCCCGGTGTGATATAGTTCGGCTCAAAGGTGTGGGAACGCCTGAAGGAAATGCTCTCCTCCCCCAGTCCTGACCGGTATACCGCATTATAGAGGGTGGTGGATACCTGGCATACGCCGCCTCCGATTTCCTGGACCACTTCCCCGTTATTGTAAGCAGCCGCACCCTTATAGCCTTTTGCCTCTGTCCTCTGTCCCACTGCCTGGTTAAAGGAGAATTCCTCCCCCGGGTGGACCACGGTGCCGTTTAAGGCCTCGGATGCCAGCCGGATGTTGGTATTACGGTCCTTGTTGGCAGTTGTCTTGGTGGTAAAGGTGCTGATGGTCTTATACTTTTCCTTGGCAGCGGAAGCCGTGATATCAGGAGCGGTCTCGCTTCCCGTTGCCTTAATCTGCGCGTCAAAGTTTTTATCCTTCAGGGCCTTGACGATATCCCCGGCAAGCTTATCCTGGTCAATGGCAAAGCCATTCTCCTCACCCTTGAATACAAATTCTCCCTTTTCCTTATCATAAGAATCGATGGATCCGTTCTTTGCCTTCTTATCCCATCTGGAAGCGCACGCAGCAGCCTCTTTTGCAGCGGCCTCTTCCATCCCATCCATGTTGAGGGTATAGCTTTCTTCCGGATCCCCGCTGTAGATATCGTCTAACAGCGCGTCTACTTTTTCAGCCACAAGGTCGGTCACCGGATAGGAATCATCCCCGTATGTAACCGTCATGCCCCAGGAATACTCCTTCAAAATAGCGTTCCTGGCCTGGTTTTTGGACATACCGGTTATGGTTATCCCATCCACCTTAACCTCTTTCACCATCTCTGGTTCCGAGGTTTCCGTGACCTGCGTCTCATCCGGTTCCCCAAGGCTGCCCTTTGCCTTAATCACAAGGGCAATGCATGTGATAAGCACCAGGAGGATGATTCCGATGACTGCTATCTTCTTATAATCAGGCCCCTTCTTCCTTCTGTGGGTACTGTTACGCCTGGCAGTATGGGCCGCGTTCATCCTTCCGGCCTGTCCTGAATGGTAGGAGGATGAACCCCGGGAACCTCCGCCCCCGGAACTGCTGCGCCCGGAACTTCTGTTGGAATAGTTTCCATTGCCTCTATTATTGGTAACCTTGCCGCGGCTTCTGCCTGCAGAAGGGTTTCTACGTTCACGGTTATTCTCTAATTGATTCATTTTCTTCACCCATCATTTCATCTAGCATATTATTCACAGATTGTAGTATAACATACTTTATGTAAAATGGAACCGTCTTTTTTGTTTTTTTCCAGCCAATTTTACTTATTATGAAATTCATGTTACTATATATAAAGTAAGTATTAGGAAGTTATTAAAAATTGGTTACATCTGGAGGTTTTACCATGGATTACGTGGATTTACATGTTCACTCAAACGCGTCTGACGGCACCTGTACCCCGGCCGAAGTGGTGGGGCTTGCCGCGCAGGCAGACTTACGGGCCATTGCACTGACGGACCACGATACGACGGCCGGGATTCCCGAAGCCCTTCTGGCCGGGGCTGCCTGCGGTGTGGAAGTCATCCCGGGCATCGAGGTATCCAGTTCCTATAAGGGCCATGAGATCCATATCCTGGGACTTTTCGTCACGGCCGGCAACCCTGCCCTGGAAGCTGTCTTAAAGCAGTTCCGGCTGCGCAGGGACCAGAGGAATGAGGAAATGTTCCGGCGCTTTGCCGATGACGGCATCACCTTTACACCGGAAGAACTTAACGGCGGCAATCCGGATACCGTCATAACAAGGGCCCACGTTGCAAGGGCACTTCTCTCCAAAGGAATGGGCCCCACCCTGGACCAGATATTCAGAAAATATCTTCAGTACGACGGCCCATACTGCCCGCCAAAGACATATGTGGCGCCGGATGAAGTACTGGATACCCTCTTATCCAGTGGCGCCTTCCCTGCCCTGGCCCACCCCTTCCAGTATAAGCTGGGTGACAAGGGGACCATGGAACTGGTCGGATACCTGACATCCCTTGGCATGAAAGGGCTGGAGGTCTACCACTCCTCCAACAACCGTCTGGAAAGCATGAAGCTTCAGGAAATGGCGGCTGCCTGCCACCTGCTTCCCACTGGCGGTTCCGACTTCCATGGCAGCAATAAACCGGATATTTCCATTGGCCGCGGCCGCGGAGGACTGAGAGTATCCTCCCTGCTGTTAGAAGATATAAAAAAAGCATTGTAATCCCTTATTTTTTATTGAAAATTGTAATTGTTTTGGGGTCTGAATTTTGATATAATCATATATGTTAAAAGATTAACCAGACTTTTCCAGATTTGGAAAAGGACTACTAACAGGAGGAATTGCCGTGAAGATTCAGAACATTACTGATGTAGAAAAGTTTTTTGAAGTAGTAGACCAGTGCAAGGGAACGGTTGAGCTGGTATCACCGGAAGGCGACCGCATTAACCTGAAATCCAAGTTGGCCCAGTATCTGTCAATGGCTACCATCTTCTCCAATGGATATATCAAAGAATTAGACCTGATTGCGCACGAGAAGGAAGACATCGAACGTTTAATTAAATACATGTACCAGGGAGAATAAGTGATATAAGAAACAGGAAACCAGCCCGTGACTGACAGTCAGTCATGGGCTGGTTTTTTGTTTCTTATGGCATCCCTGCCTTTCATGTCTTTCCTGATATCCCCACTATTTGACGGACTGGTCTTCCGGCCCTGCTCCGGCCTCCCCGGCAGACGCCTGGGTCACAGGCCCTGCTTTTACAGCCTTGCCCTTTGACCGTCTTGTCCGGGCCGCCTTATCCCCGCCGGTCCTGCTTCTGCTTCCCGGCTTCGGCCTGTTAAGCCGTCCGTTCACCTCATCCCTTAAAAGGGCATAAAGCACGGAGCAGAGAGGGATGAATATGAGCATGCCGACGATTCCCATCATGCTGCCGCCCAGCGTCACCGCCACCAGCACCCAGATGGAGGGAAGCCCCACGGAATTACCTACCACATAGGGGTAAATCAGGTTCCCCTCAATCTGTTGGAGCACAAAGAAGATGATGGTAAAAATAAGCGCATCCATGGGCTCCACCATCAGCATCAGGAACACGCCCACCCCCAGCCCGATGAACGCACCGAATATGGGAATCAGGGCCGTAAACGCAATCAGCACCCCGATTAACAGGGCATAGGGAAGACGTCCCAGGGTAAGTACCACAAAGAACATGGTTCCAAGGATGACCGCCTCCACACACTGGCCTGTAAGGAAATTTGAGAATGTCCGCTCAGTAAGGGATGCAATCTCCACAATGCGCCCTGTCACGGACTCAGGAAGGAAGGCCGACAGCAGTTTCCTCATCTGCCGTCCCAAGGTCTCCTTCTGAAGCAGGATATAGATGGCAAAGATGAAACCAATCAGGAACGAGGATACACCGCTGACAATGGATACCGCTGCCGAGAATGTATTGTTAAGCATGGTGCCTGCCCCTGTTTTCAGGAATCCCATCATGTCCTGGAACACCTGCTGCCAGTCCACCTCTACATGGTTGACGTAATCCAGTATCTGCGGAAAACTGGCAAAGAGCTGTTCCATCTCATCCTTCAGCCCTGCAAAAAACAGGGGGACGCTGGACTGAAGGGTCAGGAATGTCTTAAGCAGCTGCGGTGTGACCACAAAGGTAACAAGGAACAGGATGCCGGATACCAGCAGGATTGTGACAACCAGGCTGACCGGCCGCCTTAACCTGCTGTTTTCCCGGAACATGACCAGGTGGCGTTCAATGTTGCGCATGGGTACGTTTAAGATAAATGCAATGGCCGCGCCCAGAATAAAGGGCCACGCCATGTGGAACAGCGCTGCCGCCACCTCCAAAAGCCGTCTGTAATTAATCCCTGCAACCACCACAATGACCGTAAACAGGATCAGTCCCCTGAGTTTTTTAATTGTCTCCTGATTTAATTCCATAATACCATCCTTTATGATTTTGTCTCTTCCTGAAACACATCCGCAATTGACTGTCTGGATGCCCGGAAGGTTCCCTGGGCCATCAGGCTGCTGCCTCCGCCCCTTCCATGAAGTTTCCCATTCATGTCCTTACTGAGGGTCCGCATATCCATGGAGCTGCTTCCCAGGGCATACTGATACTCCCCTTCTGTCCCATTGCCTGAACACACCATTACCACACTGCCCTTTTTCTGCTCATAAAGCAGGGTGGACAACCGGCGTATCTGCACCATGTTAAGCCCCTCCTCAAAAATGGCCAGGGGACTGCTGCTTTCCGGATACTGTCCTGCCCTCAGCTCCAACAGCTGACCGTACAGGCGGCCGATCTCAATCTCCCTGTCCTGGCAGTCATTTTTCAGTTTTTCAACCGCCTCAGGCACCAGATGCAGTTTGGCGGACAGCAGGTTGGACAGCCGTATCCCATCCTTCAGCCGCTCCCTGTAATCCAGAAGCGCCCTGCGGCCGCACAGCATGGATATGCGGACCCCGCCTTTATAGCGGATCATGCCTCTTATCTTAATGATACCCACTTCTCCGGTATTTTCTACATGTGTCCCGCAGCAGGCGCAGACATCCCCGCCGGGAATCTCTATGATCCTTACCTGTCCGCTCAGTTCCTTCTTGCTCCTGTAATCAATGGATGGAAGTTCCTCTTTGGAGGGATAAAGCGTATGTACCGGCACATTGTCATAAACCACCTGGTTGGCCGCATCCTCCAGTCCGTCCAGTTCTTCCGCTGTCATGATGCCGTTAAAATCCACGGTCACCTCCCCGGCACCCATGTGGAATCCCACATTATCATATCCGTAACGCCTATGCACCAGGCCGGACAGGATATGCTCCCCTGTGTGCTGCTGCATATTGTCATAGCGTTTCTGCCAGTCAATGACCCCCTCTGCCAATGTTCCCGGCTCAAGGGGGGATGCCAGCTCATGGAGGATTTCCTCCCCCTGTTCATGGACAGATAGTACCGGCACCTGGTTCAGTGTCCCTGTATCAGAGGGCTGTCCTCCTCCCTCAGGATAAAACCCGGTCTGGTTGAGTACGGCCAGCCAGGTTCCCTTACCGCTTGCTTCACAGCGCTCCACCGTACACATGAAAGATTTCACATAGGGAGTCTGGTAATATAATCTGCTCTTGTCCATTTCCTTCAACGCCTCATTTCTTCAATGCTTCCATGATTATACTATAGATTGACAGGATGTACCATTTAAAATTTTATAAAAATATTTTCAAAACCAGGAAACATGAGCAAGCAGGGGGTCATATGATAAAGTGTAATTAAACTTTATATGGAGGAACTAACATGAGTGATGTAGCAGCAACAAACTGCGGTTGTGACTGTGGATGTGGATGTGGAACAGGAGGCAGCGGGTGCAATATCATCTGGCTTATCCTGATTCTGTGCTGCTGTGGCGGAGGCGGCGGATGCTTCGACCACAATAACTGCGGCGGCGGTTGTGGATGCGGATGCGGAGGCGGAAGCGGATGTGACTTTATCTGGATCATCCTGCTTCTGTGCTGCTGTGGCGGCGGTGGCGGCTTCTGCTGCTAATGCCTGTCTCTGAGAATCCTTCACCAAAGATTTAAAAACGGGGAGTGGTTTTGCCACTCCCTGTTTTTTATTCATTTAACAGGGTCCGTGCCTGGGGATGGGCTGCCTGACGCGGCGCTTCCACGGTTTTTCCCACCATACCCCTTCCTTCCCTGCCTTCTCCTGACACACTCATCATCTATTTCATACACTGCATTCCCTTCAATTACTAAACGGTTATACATGGATTTCACTCTCCTTCCATATTAATAATATATGCAGTGTCCAGGCTTTGGCGCATTCATGCTTAAATATATGGAATTGTTTGCCAATCATCTGCATAAGCTTAAAGCAAAGAAAGAAAAAGGCCGGTGGAAAGATATGAACCCATCTGATGACTATAAACTTACTGATCTGGATTATCTCATAGGGGACCACCACCTGCAGATGATAAAAGCCGCCCTCCCGTACCTGGGGGTGTCTGCGCAGAAGACCATATCCCTCTTTGTCAAAGCACAGGAGCTGAGAAAGACCGTGGAACTTTTTGAGACAGAAGAAGTGGCTTCCATGGGCATATGTTCCCTGGAAAGTTCCGAGCGGACCGGTTCTGTCCGGGACCTGCTGCAGGCTGTCCGTCCCTACGGCAACCCCATGGAGCAGGATATGATTGACATGGCCCAGACACTGATGGAAGGCCAGACCCCCATGGAACAGCTTCGCAGGTTCCTTACCCCGGAACAGCAGTCCCGTTTCGAAACCATGGAAATGATAATGACCGCCATGCAGGCCATGTCCTGACAACTTATTCATTCAGAAAGGATACATATTTATGGATACTAACTGGAAACAGGATCCCAGACTAAAGGCCATGAGCAAAGAAAAGCTGGATCTGCTGACAGAATTTGCCGAGCGCATTGAACACACAAACAAAAACAACCTGATGGAGGCATTCATGTCCATCAATATGGAAGCCAGACAAAAAGGAATCCAGTTCAATGATAAGGAGACCGCCCTCCTGGTCACTATCTTAAGCTCCAGCATGCCGCCTGCGGAAAAGAAAAAACTGGATATGCTGAAAATGATGTCAAAAAAACTGGCAGGGCCGCGCTGACACAGCGCCCCCTGCCTTCCAAAGCATGTTCCGGACTAAAACCATCCCCAGACCAAAACTATCTCCGGACCAAAACTATCCCCGGACCAAAACTATCTGAGACTTTCCAGATTTCCTGCAATCACGATCCTTGTCTGCCCGGTTGCCGACTGCACCAGTTCCTTTGCCCTGGCCTCCGGCAGACGGATACAGCCTGCGGATCCATTGTCCGCTGACGCAGTAAAGCAGTGGAGGAAAATAGCCGATCCCTTCCCAGGCACACAGTCCTGGTTATAATCCAGGGCAAGGGCATAGTCATAATACGGCGATGCCGCCGCCAGGTTCTCCGCTGAATTCCATGTCCTGGGGGTTGTGGACGTATTGACCAGCTTATTGTAATAAGCGCTGGCGGAATCATCCACCCAGTAATCCCCTTTCACAATCTTATGATATGGCAGGACACTGCCCGGATCATCCTTCAGGCCAAATGCCATGGTGAATCCATAGGTGCCCGCAGGAGTCCTGCCATCCCCTTCCGCTTTTTCAGAGGTAATTCCTCCCCTTCCCACGATGGAAGCTTCCTTCCACACCAGGTTCCAGGTATCATCCCCCTTTTTATAATAGTAGGTATCCGCGTTGCAGCCGCCTGTCCCGACCACCACGATCAGCTGGTCCGCGCCCTCGGCCCCTGTCAGGTTGTGGGGCTGTATCACGCCGTCCACCACCGCAGGCCCTGGTGTAATCCCTGGTTCAAGGGCAGCGCCCATGCCGGATACACCCGGTCCCTTCTCTTCTGCCTGCAGGCGGTATCCCGCCGTACCGCGCAGACCTGCCTTCGCCGTACCCAGGCCCGGCTGTGCCGCCCATCCGGTCACTGCCAGGGCCGCCATGATACCTGCCGCCAGGGCCGTCGCTGCCATCCATCCATGTTGTCTCATATGTAGTCACCTCTGCCTTATTTTACTTCCATCATTATAACCCGCACCCGCCCGTATGGGTATTTCTTTTTTCTTACAATTATCAGAAAAAGCGCACAGCCTGCAGGACTGATGCGCTTTTCCCCTGATATGGAGCTTATTTACAAACAATGTTGATAATCTTGCCGGGAACGTAAATCTCTTTTACAATGCTGCCGGACATCTTATCCCTGACAGCTTCCCTGCCCGCTGCCAGGGCATCTTCCTTGGAAATGTCGGCAGCCACATTGATGATGGCACGTGTCTTTCCGTTTACCTGCACAGCCACTTCAATCTCATCATCCTTCATGGCTTCCTCATCGCACTCCGGCCACTGGGAATGGAACACGCTGTCCGTGCCGCCCAGCTGCTGCCACAGTTCCTCGCCGATATGGGGTGCGAATGGTGCCAGGAGGGTAACGAAGGTCCTTAAGGTCTCTTTATCAATGCCGCCCTCTTTCTTAGCCAGGTCAATCAGCTTATTGTTATATTCCATGAAACCGGAAATAACCGTATTCAGGCTGAACTGGTTAAAGCGGTACTCGATATCGTATACCAGTTTGTGGCGCAGCTTGATCATTTCCTTAGATGCCTGGATGTCCTTGTCCTTGTTATCCATCACAAGGTTCCAGAAACGGTTAAGGAACCTGGAAACGCCTTCAATGCCGCGGTCATCCCACTCCGCATCCAGTTCCGGCGGTCCCACGAACAGCTCGTAGAGGCGGAGTGAATCGCATCCGTAATCCCTTACCAGATCGTCCGGGGATACCACATTACCCTTGGACTTACTCATCTTGATACCGTTCTTACCGGTAATCATGCCCTGGTTGAACAGTTTCTTGAAAGGCTCATCAAAATCAATTGCCCCGATGTCGCACAGGAACTTTGTATAGAAACGTGAATATAAAAGGTGGAGCACCGCATGCTCTACGCCGCCGATATACATATCAACCGGAAGATACTTGTCCGCCTTTTCCCTGGAAACCAGTTCCTCGCTGTTGTGGCTGTCCACGTAGCGCAGGAAATACCAGGAGGAACCCGCCCACTGGGGCATGGTGTTAGTCTCGCGCTTCGCGGGAGCGCCGCAGGCAGGACATGTGGTATTGACCCACTCGTCAATTCCGGCCAGAGGTGACTCACCGGTTCCGGTGGGCTGGTAACTCTCCACATCAGGAAGCCTTAAGGGAAGCTCTTCCTCCGGGACCGGGACACAGCCGCACTTGGGGCAATGGATGATCGGTATCGGCTCTCCCCAATATCTCTGGCGGGAGAATACCCAGTCACGGAGCTTGTAATTGACCATCTTATGGCCAAAGCCCTTCTCCTCAATCATGTGGGGCGCTTCCTTCTTAAGCACGGAAGATTCCATGCCGTTCCAGTCCCCGGAATTAATCATGATACCGCTTGCCTCAGTATAGGCCTCGGTCATGTCCTCAATCTCAACGCCGTCCTTTGCAATGACCTGTACAATGGGAAGGCCGAACTTCTTAGCAAACTCAAAGTCCCTGTCATCATGGGCAGGCACGCACATGATGGCGCCCGTGCCGTAATCAGCCAGCACATAGTCAGACAGCCAGATAGGCGTCTTCTGCCCGTTTAACGGGTTGATGGCGTAACTGCCCGTGAATACGCCTGTCTTTTCCTTTGCCTGCATACGGTCAACATTGGAACGCATGGAGGAATCAAAGATATACTTCTCAACCTCTTCCCTTGTATCGTCCGTGGCCAGGCTCTTAGCCAGCTCATGCTCAGGCGCAAGCACCATGAAGGTGGCGCCGTAAAGGGTGTCAGGCCTAGTGGTGTACACGGTGATTTTCTCATCGCGTCCATCAACCGGGAAATCCACCTCAGCGCCATAGGACTTGCCAATCCAGTCTGTCTGCATTTTCTTAACCTTCTCAGGCCAGTCCAGCTTATCCAGGTCATTTAACAGGCGCTCGGCATAGGCTGTGATCTTCAACATCCACTGGCGCAGGTTCTTCTTGGTCACAGTGGTGCCGCAGCGCTCGCAGCAGCCGTTTACCACTTCCTCATTGGCCAGTCCTGTCTTACAGGAAGGACACCAGTTAATGGGGAACTCCTTCTCATATGCCAGGCCCTTTTTGAACATCTGGACGAAAATCCACTGGGTCCATTTGTAGAATTCCGGATCCGTGGTATTCACTTCCATGTCCCAGTCATAGATGGCTGCAATCTGCTTGATCTGCTTCTTTATATTGGAAATGTTGGCCTCCGTGGACTTGGCAGGATGGACGCCCATCTTGATTGCATAGTTCTCAGCAGGCAGGCCGAAGGCATCCCATCCCATTGGATGGATGACATATTTGCCCTTTAACAGCTGGTATCTGCTCCATACATCGGAGATGACATACCCCCTCCAGTGGCCCACATGCAGGCCGCTGCCTGAAGGATATGGGAACATATCCAGACAATAATACTTTTCTTTTTTGCCATCATTGACATTGATGGGCTTCTCTTCCCAGTTCTCCCGCCACTTTTTCTCTATGGCGCTGTGATTGTACTGTGTTGCCATGATTTCATTCCTCCATTGGTTATTCAAGGTTCCTATGAAATAAAAAAGCCCTGCGCCTCTACTGCTAGAGACGTGGGGCTTAAATCCTCACGCGGTACCACTCTGGTTCATGCTCATGCATGCACTTATTCCTCTTATAACGGTAAGGTCTCCGGCCTGCCCTACTGACCCTGACCCCCGTGTGTCCGGCAGTCTTATGTTGGGGCAAGCTACTCCAGGGCCAGTTCAATAACCTTTTGTCACCCGCTCGCACCATCCGCCGGCTCTCTGTATCCATCCAGTTACCTACTACTCCCTATCAGCGTATTTACACTGATTCTTAATTTAGCATATTTCCGAAACAGTGTCAACCATTACCGGTGAAAAAACTGCCTGGACGTCATCCCGGACCATGCCGCCTTATAGGCTGTCTTGGCATGCCTGGCTTCCCTGGAACGCCGGATTGGCCTGGCTGCCCTGGCCCATTTGGCCGGAGTCTCATATCTGGACGGCTGGGCCGGGCCTCCAATCCGGGCTTCCTCCGTAAAAAAAACGCAAAGTCCGTCCAAATCCCTGACCCATCCCTTTTCAAACCAGCCATACTGGGTTCCGTCAAACCCATACACTGCGTCCCCGTGTATGTAGGCCGCGGGACTGCCGTCAAACAGATAGATGTGTTCCCCGTCCCTGTCAATATAGGCTGCCGGCACGCCTGTTCTTTCATATAATGTCATGTACCCGTTCTCCCTGTATCTATTTTCCGGTTCCATCCCTTCCAGATATCATATATCCATAAAGGGAATGGGTATATTATACTACTTCACCGTATCTGGTTCAATCCTTGTCTTACAGGGAATGAAGAAATTTATCAATTTTCCTGCTTCAACAGACGGAAAATAATACGGCTTGGAAAGAAGCATAAAGCGGGGTCAATGTTTCATAATAACCAACCTGTCCGTCCTTATACCCATGCTTATAGTTCCATATAAAATAATCCATGTTGGTTACAGTACCAAAGTAATCTCCCATGACCAGAAACAGGAATACGCACCTGCAGTCCCCATTCAGGGTATTGTCTCTTAATCAGGATACTGTCCCCTGTCAGCAGTGCCACAAATACGATATAATGTTCACGTTCCATTGCATGGTCAGCCGTGATATAAAAATCATTTTCAATTCTTTCTACATTTAACTTCTCATTCCCATCGGCTTTCTGCGGCTGTAATGCTTTCATTTTTTTACCGCAGCAGGATATGTCGGTTTCCGTCATTGCAGTAACCATATTTCCGCAATTAGGACACATATAAAAGTGCATTTTCTTCATGTTACCTCCCAGTATCTCGTTAGCGTCCAATTCGCCGGATAGCAGTTTTTCCAAATCAACATTAAGGATTTTTGATAATTCGGGCAGCAGTGATAATTCCGGACAGCCTAGTCCCCTTTCCCACTTACTGACCGCCTTATCACTTATGTTCATCTGATTGGCTAATTGTAACTGTGTCATACGGTTTTCTTTTCTTAGCTGGTAAATTAATTTTCCAATTTTCACATTATCCATTTTTCTCTCTCCTTGTCCATAATTATAAAACTAAAAAACTCATTTACAATAAACGCTCCGTTGAGTTCAAACCATCTTCTGTCCATGGAAGGCGGACGGTAAGATGTAATATATGCTTTTTGCCGTCATCATCATTCTTAGTTTTGTATTTTTGAGATGTCCGTATTGCAGAGGAAATCTTAACATAACTCTAACACTGCCTCCTATTGCATTTCCGTTTGTCCCTATGTTAAGCTTTAATTGACGTATGCCCTTGATACATAAGTTGTACCAGGCATATCGGACAAAATAACGGACGACAGGAGGTAACTTATTGAATCAGAAGTTAAAAGAAAAAATCACAGAATCCTTATCATCTGTGCTGCCCGTTACCTGTATCGTATTGATTCTTGGGATTACGATTGCACCTATTCCGCTGGATCCGCTGATGCTGTTCCTGGCTGGCGCGGCCTTCCTGATCATAGGTATGGGATTTTTCACCCTTGGTGTGGATATGGCCATGATGCCCATCGGTGAAAAGGTAGGGGCGCAGCTGGCACGGGCAAAGCGCCTTCCAATCATCATCACGGCATGTATCATCATCGGCGCAGTGGTGACGGTAGCGGAACCGGACCTTCAGGTCCTTGCAGGACAGACACCCGCCGTACCTGACATGGTTCTTATACTGGCAGTAGCTGCAGGCGTCGGGTTTTTCCTGGCCCTTGCGTTCCTTCGCTCCCTCTTCGGCTGGAGCCTTTCCCATATCCTTATGGTCTGCTACATCATCCTGTTTATCATGGCTTTTTACATTCCAGGTGACTTCCTCGCAGTGGCATTTGATTCCGGCGGCGTTACCACCGGTCCCATCACGGTCCCCTTCATCATGGCCCTTGGAATGGGGCTTTCTTCCATTGGCCAAGGCAAAAACCAGGACAGTGACAGCTTCGGGCTGGTGGCCCTGTGTTCCATCGGCCCTATCCTCTCCGTGATGATACTTGGACTTGTGTACCAATCCTCTTCCGGTACATATGAACCCATGTCCATTCCCTCCATCAGTAACTCCCAGGACCTGTGGCTGGCATTCCAGCACGAACTGCCGGAGTATGCCCTGGAGGTATTTACGGCCCTTTTCCCCATTCTTGCATTCTATATCCTGTTTCAGATTTTCTTTTTGAAAATGCGCCGCAGGCAGGTGGTGAAAATCCTGGTGGGCATGCTGTACTCCTACATCGGCCTGACCCTGTTCCTCACAGGCGTCAACGTAGGCTTCATGCCCGCGGGAAGCTATCTTGGTAAGCAGCTGGCCTCCCTTCCTTACCGGTGGATCCTTGTTCCCGTGGCAATGCTGATCGGCTACTTCATTGTAAAAGCCGAGCCAGCCGTCCAGGTGCTTAACAAGCAGGTGGCTGACATGACCGGAGGCACCATATCAGAGGCAGCCATGATGAAAGGTCTTTCCGTGGGCATGGCCCTGTCCCTGGGATTTTCACTGTTCAGGGTACTTACCGGCCTTCCCCTTTTAAGCCTGCTCCTTCCAGGTTACGCGATTGCCCTGGGACTGTCCTTCATTGTCCCTCCGGTCTTCACCTCCATTGCCTTCGACTCAGGCGGTGTTGCCTCCGGCCCCATGACGGCCACATTCCTTTTGCCCTTTGCCATGGGGGCATGCGAGGCGCTGGGCGGTGACATTTTAAAAGACGCCTTCGGTATTGTGGCCATGGTAGCCATGACCCCTCTTATCATCATACAGCTTATCGGCCTGTCCTATGAGTTTAAGACGCGGAGGGAAAAGAGCAGCGCACAGCTGTCCTTTATTGATATGGGCAGTGAATTTATTGAACTAGAGAAGGAGGACCCCTATGAATCCTAACCATATAAAATGGATGGCCGCCATCGTAGACCGCGGCAAAGGCAACCGGGCCGCTGCCATTTTCCAGGAACATGACCATTCAATCCTCTTGATTGCCAGGGGCCACGGAACAGCCAGCTCCGCCATCATGGACTGTCTTGGTCTGGATGAACCGGAAAAAGACCTGGTCCTGGGTATTGCATCCGCCCCGGACTCCCATCATCTGATGGACGCCCTGAAAAATGAATTGGAATTCCATAAACCAGGCCACGGGATTGCATTTTCCATTCCGCTTTCAGGAATCAGCATTGCGGCTTTGGGCCGCCTGAAGAATCGGGATGCGCGCCAGCATCCCCACCACACTGCCAGTTCCAAGGAGGATACCCCTATGTCAGATCATAAAAACTACGAATTGATAGCAACTGTCATCCATACCGACCTGTCCATCCCTGTGATGGAAGCTGCCCGGAAGGCAGGATGCCACGGCGGCACCCTTGTGAAGGCGCGTGAAATCGGCTCCGATGAGGAAAAGAAGATTTTCGGCCTGACCCTTTCCCAAGAAAAAGCCATCCTCCTGATCCTCACCCCATCCATGCAGAAGCAGCCTATCCTAAGGGCTATCTGCGAAACCGTGCTGCGGGAAACCGGCGAACATGCGGTTGCATTCTCCCTTCCAGTGGATGAGGTAGAAGGAATCAGCGGATAAAATCATAAGGCCTCTTCCAGGTCGGAAAAAATCCAGAGTGTTTCTTTTGGGCTGCCGGAATAAGTGCTGAAATTCAAAACCCTCAGCTTTAACCGGCACCCGTCCTTTTTCTCATATATGAGTTCAGGTATGTCTTCTCCATCCAGCAATTGTTCCAGGTACGTGTAATCACAAAACTGTTTGAAATCAGGGATGTACCCGGTTTTCACCATGCGGCCGGCATAAAGCATAAGGGCCTTGCTGAACCGTCCGTTGGACTCTTCCAGCATTTCCTTAAAATAAGTTGGAATGAAAATCTGGCGCAGCGTATCTGTTTCCAGATTGACAAAATATACTCCCTTAAATGCAGGCGCCAGGACCCGCATGAACCGCTCGGCATCCCTTTTTTCAGCTATGATCCGCTCCACCTTCCTGTCTAATATCCTTTGCTGGCGTTCTCCCCCTTTTGAGGAATAATATTCTTCTTTGTTTTTCTGCATATCTGCTTCAGCTGTCTGGATGATTTCATTGATATCCAGATTGGATTCCCTCCAATCCAGACCTACGGAAAGTGAGTATTCTGCCTCCCCGGCCTCCCTGCATACATCCTTTGTCCTTCGGACCATTTCATGATATGTAATGTTTTTACAAAGCACCACAAACTCATCCCCGCCGATCCTGAAAACCTCATCCGGCCTAAAATGCCGCAGCAGGATACCGGCAACCGTTTTCAGCATGGTATCACCTGCCTCATGTCCCAGATGGTTGTTCAGTTCATGAAGTCCGTTAACATCCACGTAAATGCAGGTCAGGGATGCGGCCTCCGTGTCAACCAAAGCCTGCACTGCCTTTGTATAGCTGTTCCTGTTCTGAAGTCCGGTGAGTGCATCCAAAAGGGCTTCCTTACTTAAAATCTTATTGGCCGCCTCAATCTGCCGGTACTGCCTGTTGATGGTCATCTCATCCATTTTGGCCTGAATCCTGGAATTGTACAGGCTTGTATTAATCACAATTGCCGCCAGGGACAGGAACAGGCTGTTCATAAGATTGTTATAACCGTGATTCAGTCCTGCCGGATCAGGGAAATATGGCAGCAGCAGATTCAGCAGCAGGAAATTCACAAGGAACAGCAGGGCTGTCTTCCACGGCTTCATCATGGACATTATGGCCATGATTAATATCACATAATTATAAACCGTCAGCCCGTTCCCACCCAGCTGGTCATTAAGGGTAACGGCAAGTCCCCAGAAACTGAAGAATACCATGTACCCATGCTCTATCCTGAAATAACAGCGGTGGCTGTCCTTTTCCCTGCCGGCCCACGCCTGCCCGGCCATCACACAGGCGGTTGCCAGGATGAGCACCAGATACAGCAGGAAATAGGCGGTCCGCCGGGGTTTCACAAATGGTCCGCCGGGCCGCAGGGATATGGAGATAAGCATGATCAGCTCATATATTATTATGAAAAGATGGAAATAAAAATTCCTGCCCGCCACACTGACGTGAAGAGAGGCAATGATTTCATCAAAATCCCGGGTTCCGGAACCCATGCCCAGAACCCCCTTTAATCGGCTCCACATTAATATCATACTCCTTCAGTCATCGATTACAGGAACCATATATGGATTTCCTGCCATTAAAGTATATCATACCTTATATTCCTGTTTCTGGGAACCTGTTTCCACATTCATCCTCTTCCATTTTTCAGGAAATACATTATAATTATTAATATCAAATGAAAGCAGGTGCAATTGAATGTACATAGGAGATTTACACATCCATTCCCATTATTCCAGAGCCACCAGCAAGGACCTGACACCGGAATATCTGGATCTGTGGGCCAGGAAAAAGGGGATTGACATAGTTGGGACAGGAGATTTTACACATCCCGCCTGGAGGGCCGAACTGGCAGAAAAGCTGGAACCGGCCGAGCCGGGACTCTACATCCTGAAGAGGGAACGGATCATCCGTCATTCTTCCGCCCCAGGAAGCCGCCAGCCACGATTTGTAATCAGCGGGGAAATCAGCTCCATCTATAAGAAAAATGATAAGGTAAGGAAGGTCCACAGCCTGATTCTTCTCCCCAGCCTGGAAGCTGCCGAGATACTTTCCAAACGCCTGGAAGCCATCGGCAACATCCATTCTGACGGGCGTCCCATCCTCGGACTTGACTGTCATGACCTATTGGCCATTACATTGGACGCCTGCCCGGAAGCAATCTATGTGCCTGCCCATATATGGACGCCTCATTTCTCCCTGTTCGGGGCGTTTTCCGGCTTTGACACCATAGAGGAATGCTATGGGGAACTGACTCCCCAGATACATGCGCTGGAAACAGGGCTTTCATCCGACCCCTCCATGAACCGGCGCCTGTCGGCCCTGGATTCCTTTCACCTGATTTCCAATTCTGACGCACACTCGCCGGCCAAGCTTGGAAGGGAGGCCAACCTCTTTGACATCCCCATGTCCTATGACGGGCTTTACGGGGCCATCCAGAGAGGCGAAGGACTGGCGGGAACCATCGAATTCTTCCCCGAGGAGGGCAAGTATCACTTTGACGGCCACCGCAAATGCCATCTCTGCCTGAGTCCGTCCCAGGCCAGGCAATACAACGGCATCTGCCCTGTATGCGGCAAAAAGCTGACAACAGGCGTGCTCCACCGCATTGAGCAGCTGGCAGACCGCCGGGAAGATTTCATCCTTCCGGGCGGACGTCCGTACGAAAACCTTGTCCCGCTGCCAGAGGTAATCGCCGCATGCATGGGCTCCTCTTCTGCCAGCGTCAAGGTAACGCGCCAATATGAGCACATGCTGGAAGAACTGGGCAGCGAATTCCATATTCTCCGAAGCGCCAATCTCGACGACATCAGCCGGATCGGCGGACAGCTTACCGCCCAGGGAATCCGCCACCTGCGGGAAGGCAAGGTGGACTGGCGCCCAGGATACGATGGGGAATACGGCACCATGAAACTGTTTGCAGCATCAGAACTGGACAGTGTGGAAGGCCAGCTGTCATTCCTGCTGGATGACAATGAAATTGAAAGCTTCACCAGCCAGGCCAATCCGGACGGAAACGCTGCTTCTGCTGGCCAGGCCGTCCCGGACGGGCACGCTGCTTCTACTGAATATACGGTTCCAGGCGGGCACACCGCTTCTGCCGGACATACGGTTCCAGACGGGCACACCGCTTCTGCCGGACATACGGTTCCGGGCGGGCACACCGCTTCTGCCGGACATACGGTTCCAAGCGGGCACACCGCTTCTGCCGGACATACGGTTCCGGGCGGACACGCTGCCTCCTGCAAACAGACCCTTCCTGCCTCACAAACCGGCGCAGATGTCCTTGACGGCCTGAACCCGAACCAGCGGCAGGCCGTAGGGTCCATAAGCCCTGTAACAGCAGTCATCGCCGGACCCGGCACCGGAAAAACCAAGACACTGGTATCCAGGTTGTCCTATCTGATAGGTGAGCGCGGTGTCAAACCCGCTGAAATCACGGCAGTCACATTCACCAATAAGGCAGCAGAGGAACTCCGGCAGCGTATCCGCCGCCAGCTGCCCGGCAAGCGCAGCTTAAACCAGATGCAGGTAGGAACCTTCCATTCCCTGTGCTACCGCATGCTGCAAAACCAGGGGACGGGCCTGTCCCTGGCAGATGAAGGACAGCAGCAGGAATGTGCTGCGCAGGTAACCGGACAGTTCAACCTTCCTGTTTCCCCCAGTCAGTTCCTATCCCTGATATCCCTGAAAAAATCCGGTACAGGAACCATACCGGCCCCGGCCGGGCCTTCGGATGAAGACGGGAAAAGAACCCCAGCCCTGACGGAAGAAGCATTTTCCAGATACAATGAACTTCTTGCCTCCAGGAACCTGATGGATTTTGACGACCTTCTTCTAAAGGTATTGGAACTTTTAGGATCAGAACAAAAGCTGGAACTGCGCAGACAGCACTTCTTCTACCTGCTGGTAGACGAGTTCCAGGACATCAGCCCGGTACAATACCGTTTAATCAAGGCATGGAACAAAGGCGGAAAAGAATTATTCCTCATCGGTGACCCGGACCAGTCCATCTATGGTTTCCGCGGTTCCCAGAGCAACTGCTTCGACCAGCTGTGCAGTGATTATAGCCAAGCCTGCGTACTGCGTCTGAAGCCCAACTACCGCTCCACCCCCGAGATTCTTTCAGCCGCCCTTCCGCTCATATCCCACAACCCTGGAGAGCCGAGGGAACTGACCCCCATGCTGGGCCACGGCGCGCCAGTCCGCGTTGCAACAGCTGAAAGCAGTCTCTCAGAAGCCATTTTCATTGCCAAGGAAATCGGGCACATGGTCGGCGGCATTGACATGCTGGATGCGCATGCCAACACATCAGCAATGACTGATACGCCAAGAAGCTTCAGCGATATAGCCATCCTATACCGCACCAACCATCAGGCCCGTCTTCTGGAGCAATGCTTAAGAAAAGAAGGAATCCCCTATGTGGTAGCCGGCCGCGAGGATTATCTGGAAGAGCCATCCGTACAGGGCACCATCTGCTTTTTCCACGGAATCGCATCCTCCTTACCGGACAGCGAAGAAATCTGGTCCCACACAACCAGCCTCTGCCGCAAACTGCTGGGTCCCTGTCATGACTACGAAGCCCTGAAAGCACAATTCACCAAAAGACTGAAGCGTGAGAAGCCATGGAAGCTGCTGGAAGACTGGATGAAAATCCTGAACCTGACAGACAACAGATCCATGGATACCTTTCTGTGCATGTCTTATTTTCACAAGACCATGGAAGACATGCTCACCACCCTGACCTTCGGCCAGGGCAATGACGTAACCAGAAGCGGCCAGGACTCCTGTCCCTCCAGCGCAGTAACCCTCATGACCTTCCACGCATCCAAAGGCCTCGAGTTCCCCACCGTATTCCTGTACGGTCTGAAACAGGGCCTGATGCCCCTAAAATCAGGCAACGGCCCTGTAAACCTGGAAGAAGAACGCCGTCTCCTATATGTAGCCATGACACGCGCCAAAGAGGAACTGATCATCACCACCTCCGAGTCCCCCTCTTCCTTCCTAAGCGAGATACCCCCCAACGCCTTCCGCCCGGAACAGGCACGCACCCCAGCCAGCGGAATCAAACAGTTAAGCCTGTTCGATTTCATGGATTAACACCCCCATCCATCATCTTATCCATATATCCTTAACCATATGCCCTTAATCACATCTTCTCAATATATGAAAAAGCAGCAGCCGGAAGCCCCAGCAACCTCTTCATACCTCAGCTTCGGAGCCAGGGGCGGGAGTCAGGCGGGCTTGCGGTTCCTTGTGGAGGGTGTATGGTCTGCTTGCTCAAAAAGGCAGCAAAAACAGGGTCGAGTGAGGGCCACCAAGCCCGAACGCAGAGCGCCTACGGAAGAAAAATCATCAAGATTTCTTCTGTAGTTGGCGCGGTGCCCTGATTTTGCTGTCTTTTTGAGTTAGCAGACCATATGCCCGGAACCAGGAACCGCAAGCCCGCCTGACTCCCGCCTCTGGTTCCGGGAACACCAAAAAGCAGAGGTCGCGTAACTCCGCCGCTCCCCCTGCTTTTTCAAAATCCCTACCTATCTTCCATGGCCACATAATCCATATTATCGCCCACATACTTAGTCGCAGGACGCATGATACGGCCATCATACAGCTTATTCTCTATATTATGGGCAACCCAGCCCACTACGCGGCTGCATACAAAGAGCGGCGTATACAAATCCCTTGGGATCCGCAGCATCCCATATGCAAAGCCGCTGTAGAAGTCCACGTTGGTGGGAAGGGCCTTGCCCTTTATCTCCTCCATGACTTCCTTGGCAATGCGCTCGAACCGCATATAATAATCCAGCTCCTTCATATGGTTCTGCTCCTTGGCAACCTCCATGCAGCAGGCCCTTAAGACCTCGGCACGGGGGTCGGATACCGTGTAAACCGCATGCCCGAAACCATATACCAGGCCAGACCTGTCGTAGAGGTCGCCTGACATGAGCTTCCTGACGGCCTGACGGATCCTTGAATCATCTGCGTCATAGCCGCCTGTTTCCTCCAGGACCGCATCCATCATTTCAGCCACCTTGATATTGGCGCCGCCATGGCGCGGTCCCTTCAGGGAACCGATACCGCCGCACACGGTAGAATAGATATCCGTTCCGGTAGAGGCAATCACAACATTGGTGAAGGTGGAGTTGTTGCCGCCGCCGTGGTCCGCATGAAGCATGAGTATGGTATCGAGGAGGCTTGCTTCCTTTGATGTGAACTTCTGGTCCTTTCTCAGCAGGCTGAGGAAATTCTCAGCAATGGAGTATTCCGGATTGGCATAGTGGATGAACAGGCTCTCCCTGTCATAATAATGCACCTTGCTCTGGTATGCATAGCATGCAATGGAGGGCAGCTTTGCCAGCAGGTTCACGCCCTTTACCAGGGTCTGGTATACATCTGTATTATCCGGATCGTCATCATAGTTATAGAGGGTCAGGACCGCGTCCATCAGCTTGTTCATCAGGTTCTTGCCGGGAAGGCGCAGCAGGTTCATTTCCACGAATTCATCCGGGATTGTATAACAGCGTCTTACCACGTTACAGAATTTCTCCAGTTCCGCCTTCTTGGGAAGGTATCCGAACAACAGCAGGAAACATACTTCTTCATATCCAAAATGGCTGCCCTTCTTACCGTTAACCAGGTCCAGCACATCGATTCCGCGGTAAAGCAGGCGGCCGGGAATAGCCTTAATCCCTTCCTCCGTCTCCTCATAGCCGACCACGTCCGCCACCCTGGTAAGGCCAACACGGACACCGGTTCCGTCCTCATTGCGGAGACCCTTTTTTACATTGTATTCCTTATACCACTTATTGGGGATATCTGTATAATTCTGGGACTTCCCATAAAACTGTGCAAGATAGCTTTCCTTAACCATTGTCATTACTCCTCTCTAAGACCGGTACTGGAACACAGTACCACCTACGCCTGCCAAACCAATCCTCTATCAGTGTCTGCCCCGGTTATAATTAATCAGGCAGCCTGCCTTTACAATCTCACGTTCCTCCGCGGTCATATCCGTAATATATAAATCCAGTGTCTTTACCGGAACTTCCTTTTCCCCGTCCCCAAGGACATATGCCTTGATGTTCTTTAAATCCCCGTCAAGGGCAGCACGGACGCCGGGAACATAGATGTAATCCCCTACTTCAAACTCAGGATCTGCCTCCATCTGGAAGGGGACCATTCCCCAGTTCATCACATTGGAGCGGTAGCGCTTGGTTGCGAATTCCTTACATATATTGGCAAGGCCTCCGATAACCCGCTGGCAGCTGGCAGCCTGCTCCCTTGCAGAGCCGTCCCCCGGCTTCACTGCATAAATCATGCTGCCAATCTCCGTATCCTTTACCGTCACCTGTTCATTGCCCTCAATCTGGTTGATGGCCTTAAATATATTCTTAAGCCTTGGCTCCAGCTCCAGTTCCCTGTCAGCGCCTTCCTGAACCCTTGCTTTCTCTAACTTATCCACTTCCTTTGTGCGTCCCACATACTCAGGGTCCCTTCTGGAAAGGGTAAACTCTGCCAGTCCCAGCGGATTGGAGCGGTAGGAGGAAGTCTCGCCGGATGGAATCAGTTCATCGGTGGTGGTCACCGGGTCCATGATCTTGGAACATACCTTTAGAAGGATATTGTCTGCCAGGGGACTCATCTCCGGCCAGTCCTTAATGTTCGGACCGTAGATAAGGTCCTTATCCGTATTCCCGCTTCCATACCCCATATACACACGGTTCTTATAGGAAATGTCGTCAAACCCATATTCAGGCACATTGCCCCAGCAGTCCATCTCCCAGGCAGAGGTAAGCCTGCCTCCGTTGGCCGCGGTGGCGGCAATGGAACGTGCATCCATAAGCGCCACTGCCGCCATCTGTCCGTTCCCAGGCTTGGAGCCTTCCCGGTTTGGGAAGTTCCTGGTGGTATGGCGGATGCTGAGTCCATTGTTGCAGGGGGTATCCCCGGCGCCAAAGCATGGGCCGCAGAACGCCGTACGGATGATGGCTCCTGCATCCATCAGGTCAGACACAGCCCCCTTCTTCACAAGGTCTGCGAATACAGGCTGTGAGGACGGGTATACTGCCAGTGAAAATTCATCGCAGCCGCAGTTCCTGTCCTTCAGCGCATGGGCTGCTTCTATTACATTGCTGTAGGTTCCGCCTGCACAGCCTGCAATCACTGCCTGCTGTACCATCAGTCCGCCGTCTATCACTTTGTCAAGAAGGGTAAATTCCGCCTTGCCGCCTGATATCCTGGCGGCTTCCTTCTCAACGCCTGCAAGGATATCCTGCATGTTGGCCTTCAGCTCATCAATCTCATATGTATTGCTTGGATGGAAGGGAAGGGCAATCATGGGCTTTACCGTGGACAGGTCCACATAAACACAGCCGTCGTAATATGCCACATCAGCCGGGGATAACTCCTTATAGTCCTCTGCCCGGTTGTGTTTTGCAAGATAATCCCTGGTATCCTCATCCGTCTTCCAGATGGAGCTTAAACAGGTGGTCTCCGTGGTCATCACATCAACGCCGTTGCGGTAATCCGTGGGCATGGAGGCAACGCCCGGTCCCACAAACTCCATTACCTTATTCTTCACATAGCCATTCTTAAACACGGCTCCTATGATGGCCAGGGCAATATCCTGAGGTCCTGTGCCCGGACGCGGCGCCCCGTCAAGATACACGGCAACCACGCCTGGATAGGCCACGTCGTATGTATCCCGAAGCAGCTGCTTTACCAGCTCACCGCCGCCCTCGCCCACTGCCATGGTTCCCAGCGCGCCGTAGCGAGTGTGGCTGTCAGAGCCAAGGATCATCTTCCCGCAGCCCGCCATCATTTCCCTCATATACTGATGGATGACCGCAATATGGGGAGGCACGTAAATCCCGCCATACTTCTTGGCAGCGGAAAGCCCGAACATGTGGTCATCCTCATTGATGGTGCCGCCCACTGCGCAGAGCGTGTTATGGCAATTGGTCAGTACGTAAGGAATGGGAAACTGCTCCATACCGGATGCCTTGGCCGTCTGCACGATGCCCACAAAGGTGATGTCGTGGCTGGCCATGCTGTCAAAACGGAGCTTCAGATGTTCCATATTATCAGATGTGTTGTGTGCCTCAAGAATGGAATATGCGATGGTTCCCTTCCTGGCAGCTTCCTTATCCGCCGCCCTGCCGGTCAGGGCCTTCACTTTCCCGCTTTCTGCTTCCGGAACAATCTCCGTCCCATTTACCAGGTAAATACCGTTTTCATATAATGATACCATTTCCTTTACCTCCGGTCTTATATATTTTACAAAAAAGGGCCGCACTGTTCATGGCGCATGCCCCTTTGCCTTCATTGTTTAATACTATAAAGCAAAATTTTCGATTTGTCCAGCTTTTTTACTGTAGTTTCCACAGCTTTTATATTGTGGTTCATTTTATTTTTCACATGCCACTCACTGTCACCCATTACAGCTTTATCACTGCAAAGCGGCGGTATAGCCTACCAGTTCATGACAAAAAGACTGATGCACACAAGAAAATAAAGAATCATGCCCACATTTAAAACCACTGTCTTGAAACGTGTGCCTTTTTTAATGGGCCATGTCCCAGGTTCAAGGTGAATCTGTCTGCGGTACAGGATCAACAGCACAATACCTCCTACAAGACAGGCCACCATGAACACAAAATACCCTACCATGAGAAAGCCTGATACGGCGGCTATGACAGCGCTAAGGTCCACTGACAGCATCCGTTCCATTCCCTGAACGAACCAGGAGCCGTCAAAGGCCCCGCTGGCGCCTTTGGTCAGTTCAACTGCAATGGCGCCGCCCAAAAGATTAAAAATCATGTGGAACGCAATGGTATAGCCCACCTTTCCCGTCTTGGCATATACATAGGCCCACAGGACGCCGATTCCAAAAGCATAGAAGAACTGGGAGAAATTACCATGGGCCATCCCGAACATAAGGCCCGACATAAGGATGGCCGGTCCTTCCCCATACCCCAGAAGCCGGTCCATGAGCAGTTTCCTGAAAAACAGTTCCTCCACAACCGGGGCCATGAGCACGGTGAACAGCACCGTCATCCACACTCCGGAATTCATCAGCAGTTCGTTCAGCTGGCTGTCATCCACGCCGGAAGGCTTGAACCATTCCACAAACTGCCCCAGCAGGTTCCCTGCCAGCCCGATTCCCACTGAAATCACAAGGCAGGCCGCAAACTTGCCGATTCCCCAGGGCTGCCTCTGCGCATGACCGCATTTGGGAATCAGCTGGATCAGGGCCACGGACACGGGAAATGCCACAAAGTACATGGGTATGGCGGACAGTAGGATGAGTCCCGCCCCGCTGAATAAATCCATGATCCCGCCTAACAGGTAGTTAATGAAACCCGCAAATGCAATCACCGCAATCTGGGCCAGGAATGTCACTATCATAAAAGCGGCAGCCACCAGACCCACATGGGAAAACTGCCTTCTCTGCCTCCTTCCCAGCGCCTTTGCCTCTTCCTCCAATTGCCTTGCCATGTAGTCCTCTTCCTGCATCATATGTTATGTTCTTTTCTCCCTGTGTGAATTTGGTATATTTCTGTTGCAATTGCAACAGAAAAGTATTATGATATTCATTATCATACCATAAATAATAGCAGGGTAAAAGAGATGACAGAATATTTTCAGAAAAACTTATTTAAAGATATATCCATGGAAGAATATAAAAGCCTGCTCACCTGCCTGGACGGCAGGACCAGACAGTTCCGGGCCGGCGATATAATATGTGATTACGACAAGGGCTTTGACGATATCGGTATCATCGGCAAAGGCAGCGCCTCCGTGGTCCGTTATGAATTCAATGGAGCCAGGACCATCCTGGAGCGGCTTGGACCCCAGGACATCTTTGGCCACCTGCTGTCCTGTGACGGAAATGAACACGCGGGAATCAGCGTTATCAGCGACAGCGCCTGCGATGTGCTTTTCATACACTATGCAACCATCAGTTCCCCCTGCACCAAGGCGTGCCGGCACCACCACCAGCTGACCCAGAATCTTCTGGACATGATATCCGAGCGCGCCCTTAACCTGAGCCGCAGGGTGGAGGTCTTATCCCAGCGCACCATCCGCGAAAAGCTCATATGTTATTTCCTCCAGCTGGCCGGGCAGGCAAAAAGTTCCTCCTTCTGCCTTCCCTTTACCATGGTGGACCTGGCCGATTATCTTTCCATTGACAGGAGCGCCATGACCCGGGAACTGGGCCGCATGAAGAAGGAACATCTGATTGAGATGGATAAGCGCAGCGTACGCCTACTCCTTTAGACGCTTAAGCCTTCTTTCAAAAACATCAGGGGTCTCGGGGCGCCCAAAATAAAAGCCCTGGATATGTTCCATACCAAGTTCTCTCACTGCCTGGTACTCATCTCCTGACTCCACCCCTTCCAGGCACACCTGCTTGCCCACGTCATGGCACAGTTCCGTGATGGAACGTATGAAAGTGGCGTTAAACAGATCTGACGTAATGCCCTTGACGAACCCGCGGTCAATCTTTACAATGTCCACCGGAATGGTCTTAAGGGAGAACAGGGAAGAATACCCAACGCCAAAATCATCCATGGCTACCCGTATACCGGTTGCCTTCATATCATTCAGCATCTTCAGCGTCTCCCCGTCCGCTGTTGCCAGATAGGTTTCCGTCAGTTCCATGACGACATGGGACGGCAAAAGATCCAGTTCCTTAAGCGTATCTTCCATATACGGTATGATATCATCCTCTGCCAGCTGTACATAGGAAAGATTGATACTCATCTGAAAATCAGGCATATACCTGCACCACTCCCTGCACTGCGCGGCTGCATGGCAGAAAATCCACCGTCCCAGATTTATGATCATCCCGCTCTGTTCCAGAAGCGGAATGAATTCTCCCGGTGAGATATCCCCATACTTACTGCAATGCCACCTGGCCAGCGCTTCCGCGCCCTGAAGGCTTCCTGTCCGTGTGTCCACCTGGGGCTGATAGTGGATGGAAAAACCAGCGAACCCCCTGTCTATGCTCTCACGCAGAAGTTCAACCAGTTCCAGCCGCCGTTCCCTCCGGTCAAGGATATCCTTGGAAAACACGGTCATACGGTTTTTACCCATCAGCTTGGAATGCTCCAGGGAATAGTTGGCACATTTTAAAAGTTCCAGGTAATTATCCCCGTCCTTCGGATAAGTGGTATAGCCTGCGGAAATGGTACAGTAGTACTTCCTTCCACTGTATTCCTGCTGTTTGTGGAATACCTGCTGGATTTTGGCAAAAATATCCCAGCCCTCCTCTTCACCGCAGCCCAGGCACAGGACCCCGAACTCATCCCCGTCCAGCCGGTAAAGCTTGGCATTGGCAGGAAGCATGGATGACACCTTCTGGGCCGTGATGCGAAGCACCTCATCCCCAAAGGACCTGTCATAAAGGTCGTTGATGTTCTTAAAGGAATCCAGGTCCAGAATCATGATTCCAATGGTATCCACCTCCGTGTGGTCCACCAGGTACTTCTTTATATCACCTTCGAACTCATATTTATTATAAAGCCCGGTCATATGGTCAATCCGGTTCCGTTTTCCAAGATTGGTAATCATGCCTGCAAACAGTCCCGGGGTCCCATCCTGGTTTTTCACCATCTTCCCCCTGCATCGAAGCCATATCCACTCGCCCTTTACATTCCTGGCCCTGTATTCAATGTTGTGGTAATCCTCCCTGCCATCCGCTATGTTCTGGTTGCTTTCCAGGAAATACGCCTCATCATGGGGATGGATTAACCCGCCCCAGAAAGCGGCTGCATTCTTCACAACCTGGCCGGGCAGGCCGAACTCATCAACCATGGCCTGGGGATAATGGAACACCCCTGTGCCCATATCACCCACAAAAATATAATCCTCCGTGCTGGCAGTAAGGGCCTGGTAAAATGTCTCGTTGTCATAATCAAAGAGACTGCCTGTCCCGCATTCCTTTCCTTCCTTTAACGCCTCCTTGGCGCGGCTGATGTGATAATCCCTTTTCTGTATGTACATCTGCTCATCCGCCCTGGCGATTATCTCATCAATGGAACTGTTTTCCCCCGGATATATCTCCGTAAGGCCATAGCTGAACGGAACCCCGTAGTCCACGTCCAGGCGTTCCCTGTCCTGTCTGGCCCGCAGGAGGATACGCTTCATGCTTTCCTCCACCTCTGCCTTGCTCCGTCCATAGAAAAGCATCACAAACTCATCCCCGCTGAGGCGGAACATGAAGTCCAGCCTGCCAAGGCCTTCTTTGGTAATGGATGCAACATAACGCAAAAGCGCATCCCCTGCGCTGTGCCCATACTGGTCATTCACACGCTTCAGTTCATTTATATCATACAGGACAAGGGTAAGGATCTGGTTTTCCCGTTCCGCCTGTTCAATGGTCTGTACCAGACGCTCGTTGCCGCCTCTCCGGTTAAGCATCTGGGTCAGTTCGTCCATACGCGCAGAATAAAACATCTTATCATATTCAGTCACATCCACGGAATTCTGTATATGATAAATCCTTCCGTTCCACCGGAGCAGGCTGTCATAGTTCTGATAACTGCGCCCGGTCAGTGCATTATTCTCACGCCAGGAGCTTTCATTGCCCTCCTCCCCCTTTTTCAGAAGGTCTATGTGGCAGAATTCGCACCGCCGTTCCATCCCCTTCTCCAGGACCTTCCAGCAGCACTTCCCCTCCGGGTCCTCAAGTCCAAAGGCCTTTTTCATCGTTTGATTCATATACAGGATCTCATCTGTCTCCGTATCTGATATATAGATATTGGAGTGCATCTGGTCCAGTATCATGGCCAGAAACGTATCCTTAAACAGTTTTATCTGCTCCTCAGTCATAAAAGTACCCTCTCTACCACGTAATGAAGTCTACTTTATATTGTAAACTCTTCCCAGTTCATACTCAAGGGGAATTTCACAAAAAAACACCTCTTTCCAGTAAATCTGCCTGAAAGAGGTGTTTTGCCCTGTCTTAACCTTACAAATCCATATTACTCTTCAACTTCAGAGAACATATCCTTCCCAACGCCGCAGAGCGGACATACCCAATCATCCGGAATATCCTCAAATGCTGTTCCAGGCGCAATACCGCCGTCCGGATCGCCAACCTCAGGATCATATATCCATCCACATGGATCACATACATATTTCTTCATTATTATTTCCTCCTGTATTTAAAATTTATTTTAATTTGTATTTCCCTTTGATGTGATTAATATATCATATTCATTCCTGTTTTTCTGTGACATTTGCAACACATATTGAAATATTTTATATTTTATCACAATACCTTTATTATATGCAGCTCCAGCCCGGCCCATGCAGGCGGATGTCATTCCGTACTTATATTTTCATGTTGCCCTGTCTGCCATTCCATGCTGCTGTTCCGCATAAACCGGAAAAAACACTGCCCGCAAAATCTGCGGGCAGCATGCTTTCATCACAACATACCATTCCATCTATGGACCGTACAGGTATACGGCTGCTGCTTATTCCCCATCCTTTGCCGCAGCCCTGGCCTCAACCTCACGCTTCTGCACATCTCCAGGCGCCTGCTCGTAACGGCTGAACTCATAGGAGAACACGCCGATACCGCCGGTCATGGAACGCAGGTCCGTATTGTATCCGAAAAGCTCTGACATAGGAATATCAGCCTCAATGACCTGCTTGCCATTGTGGTTGGAATTCATTCCAAGCACACGGCCTCTCCTGCGGTTCAGGTCGCCCATGACATCTCCTGTGAACTTATCCGGAACCGTAACCTTAAGGGAGGCAATGGGCTCTAAGAGCACAGGGCCAGCGTCCATGAAGCCCTGCTTGAACGCCAGGATGGTCGCCATCTTAAACGCCATCTCAGAAGAATCAACAGGATGGTAGGAACCATCCAACAGGGTTGCCTTCAGGCCAACCACCGGATATCCTGCCAGCGGTCCTTTTAAGACGCATTCCTGCAGTCCCTTTTCAACAGCCGGGAAGTAGTTCTTCGGCACGGAACCGCCAAATACCTTTTCCTCGAATACATAGGGTGTCTCTAAGTCGCCAGACGGCTCAAATTCCATGATGACATCGCCGTACTGTCCGTGTCCGCCGGACTGCTTCTTATGTTTACCCTGTACCTTAACCTTCTTGCGCAGGGTTTCACGGAATGCAAATTTAGGTTTGGTCAAAGTAATGTCAACCTTATAACGGCTCTGAAGCTTGCTTACCACCACATCCAGCTGCTGGTCGCCAATACCATACAGCAGCGCCTGACGGTTCTCCGCATCATTGACCACCTTAAGGGTCTGGTCTTCTTCCATCATACGTGACAGCGCTGTGGATACCTTATCATCCTCGCCCTTGTTCACTGCCTTATATGCCATATATGTGTACGGAGTGGAAATCTCTGGCTTATGGTAGACAATCGGCGCCGTGCGGACAGCCATGGTATCCCCGGTCTGGGTCACGGTAAGCTTTGCAACCGCGCCGATATCACCGGCCCTTAACTCCTGGACCTCAATCTGGTCCTTGCCGCGCAGGATATATAACTTGCCGATTTTCTCTTCCGTGTCTTTATTCACGTTATAGACAACCGTATCGCCTTTTAACGTACCGGTACAGATCTTCATCAGGGAGTATTTGCCGATGAACGGGTCAACAATGGTCTTGAACACCCTTGCGGACAGGGATACGTCATCATTGTACTTGGCGGTAAAACGTTCGCCTGTGGATACGTCAACACCGATACACTCAAAATGGTCAGGTGACGGGAAATACTTGTCAATGGACTGAAGAAGCACCTTAAAGCCCTGGCAATTGATACCGGAACCCATCATGACCGGCACGATCTCGCCTTCAATCACGTGCTCGCGGAGTGCGGTGGAAATCTCCTCCTGTGTAAACTCCTCTCCCAGGAAATAGCGTTCCATATATTCTTCATTGGTCTCGGCAACAGCCTCAATCAGGGCGTCCCTGGCAATGGTCAGGTTCTTCTCTACATACTCAGGAATCTCACACTCAACATAATCGCTTAATTCCGTGAAACGGCGTCCTGCCATCTTAACCACATTGACGAAACCTACAAATTTTTCATTCTCACGGATTGGCAGCTGGAAGGGTGCAATCTTACGTCCGAAACGTGTCTCCAGCTTTACTACCAGTTCACGGTAACTGGCATGGTCATCATCCATATTGGTCACGAAAATCAGCCTGGGAAGCTTGTACTTTTCACACATCTCCCATGCCTTTTCTGTTCCAGGTTCAATACCTGCCTTACAGTTCACAACTATGATGGCTGCATCAGCAACACTGATGGCCTCCTCTACTTCTCCTACAAAATCAAAAAATCCCGGCGTATCCAGAAGGTTAATCTTAATTGGCCCGCTCTCCCCTTCATATTCCAAAGGAATCAGCGTGGTGGAAATTGAAAACTGTCTCTTGACTTCCTCTTTGTCATAATCGCTGATGGTGTTGCCGTCAGGCACCTTGCCCATACGCTTTGTAACACCAGTCACCAGCGCCAATGCTTCCGCAACTGTCGTCTTACCGGCGCCTCCATGTCCAAGTAATACAACGTTGCGGATTTGTTCAGTACCATATACGTTCATAAATTTCCCTCCTGTATATAAAATTTAAGCCATGCGTATATTTTACTAAATTTTTCTGATTTTTTCAAGCTTTTTATGTCATTTGCACAACATTATTGCAATTTTTTATGGCACAGCCCGGAAAAACGGCCTAAAGTGTATTGGACAAGCAGGACCGGCGTCAGATTGGACGCCCGGTCCTGCCTTCATGGCCGCTTATGCCCACGGTGCGGCCCTTAATATATTCCAGCATCCGTCCTTCGGGTATTTATTTATCCGTATACTCCTTAAACAGCTTGACAAAGGTCCCGCTCAGCAGCAGGATTGCAATCATGTTCGGAATCACGATAAACCCAACCGCCATATCGGCCAGTGACCAGATGGCCTCGATGGGCATGGTCACCGCAATGATGGGGGGAATGAAAAAGAACCACTGAAGGACCTTCACGTTCTTCTCCCCAAACAGATACTCCACACTGGTCCTGTACTCCACAAAGAACCCCAGGTAACTGGAATAGGTAAAAAGCACAATTGCAATGCACAGGATATAGGTACCCCATCTGCCCCAGACCGTCCTGAATGCAGCCAGTGTAAGGACTGCCCCTGTATCGCCGCTGTTCCACACGCCGCTGGATAGGATGGCCAGTGCAGTCAGTGTACAGATGATGATTGTATCAATAAATACCTCCATGACCCCGTACATCCCCTGATGGGCCGGATGGTCTGTCTGGGCCGTTGCATGGACCGTTGCGGCGGTTCCTTCACCGGCCTCATTGGAGAAGATACCTCTTGACGCACCGCGTCCCATGGCAAGGGTTATGGTAGATCCTGCAAACCCGCCGGCTGCCGGCATGGGCGCGAACGCATACTTGAAAATCATGCCAAAGGCTTCCGGTACCCTTCCGATATTGGCAATGACCACCACCAGTGCGCCTATGATATATATGACGCACATGGGAGGAACCACCTTGCCGCAGAAGTCACCAATCTTTTCCACACCGCCGCGCACTATGATGAAAACGCTCAGGGCAACCAGAATGATGCCGCTGACAACCAGCGGGATGCCAAATGTATCCTGGGCAGATGTGGCAAGGGTGTTGGTCTGCACAAAGCAGGCATCCGTGACCACCAGTATAAAAAGCGCCACCGCATAAAAGCCGCCGAAAAACCGTCCGGCTCCCCCGCCCAGCCCTTCTTTAATATAGTGCATGGGACCGCCGTAATATTCCCCGTTCTCCCCCTTTTTCCGGTAAGCCACGGAAAGGGTCACTTCTGCCATCTTGGTCATCATACCGACCAGGGCAATCACCCACATCCAGAACACGGCTCCAGGCCCGCCGATGGCAATGGCCGCTGCCACGCCTGCAATGTTGCCGCTGCCGATGGTTCCTGCCAGCACCGTGGACAGTGCCTGATATGGCTTTAGCTGTCCTTCTCCCTTTTCACTTTCATTGTCCTTCTTAAAAACTTCCCCCAAGGTCTTTTTCCATACCGTTCCAAAACCGGTAATCTGGAAAAAGCCCGTACGCACGGACAGATATAAGCCCACGCCCACCATCAGGATCATCAGCGGGGTTCCCCATAAAAATTCAGTGATGTTTACCAGTGCATCAAACATACCAATACCTCCACTTTGTTTTGACTGCGGTCAGTATCCAACTGCCGGCCGCTCCCTACAGGAACTGTATTGCCGCACATTCCCCCTGGTGCTTCTCCGTGCGGCAGTTGCCGATATGGCAGTTCATACAATCATCTGCAAACCACCCCCCGATATTCACGTTTCTCTTTAAGCCCACTATAGCACCGTTAATGTACCAAGTCAATGAGCCTGTCCTTCCCACTGCATGTGCCTGACTGCATGTGCGCCTATTCCATTTATCCTTATTCCATGCGCTCCCGTCCCCATATGCGCATTCACTAATATACATAAAAGCGTTGAAGTTTAAAGTGATAAAGTATTGACATTTACAAGCAGATGGCGTACACTAGAGCGTGACTGAAACGTGCCTTTGGCAGCTGCAATATGTATGTAAGCCGCATTTGACACGCAGGACATAATAAGGAGTACATATCATGATTATCATAATGAAACCAAATGCTTCAGACGAAGCAGTCCAGAAAGTAACACATATCATTGAATCCAAGGGCCTGCAGGTCCACCTTTCCAAGGGGTCCCAGGTCACAATCGTGGGCGTGGTGGGCGATAAGACCAGGCTCCAGGGCAGCAACATCGAAATCAGCGAAGGTGTTGACAAGGTAGTGGCCGTAACCGAGTCCTACAAACTGGTCAACAAGAAATTCCACCCGGAGGATTCCATTATCCCGGTCGGCAACACCCATATCGGCCCTGGAACCATGACCGTCATGGCAGGCCCATGCGCCATCGAATCCAAGGACCAGCTTTTGGAGACCGCCTTCGCGGTTAAGAAAGCCGGCGCCACCTTCATCCGCGGCGGCGCCTACAAGCCCCGCACCTCACCCTACTCCTTCCAGGGTCTGGAAGAAGAAGGGCTTAAGTATATGAAGGAGGCCAGGGAGGCCACCGGTCTTAATGTGATCTGTGAGGTGACCAGCCTCCATGCCATAGAAGCTGCGTCCAGATATGTGGATATGCTGCAGATCGGCGCAAGGAACATGCAGAACTTTGAGCTTTTAAAAGAGGCAGGCAAATCCGGTCTTCCGGTATTGTTAAAGCGTGGGTTAAGCGCCACCATTGACGAGTGGCTCAATGCTGCCGAATATATCATCTCCGAAGGGAATCCCAATATCGTGCTCTGTGAGCGCGGCATCCGCACCTATGAAACATCCACCAGGAATACCCTGGATATCAGCGCGGTTCCCGTCATCCGCCAGAAGAGCCATCTCCCCATCATCGTGGACCCAAGCCACGCCACCGGTGTAAGGGCTTATGTGGAGCCCCTGGCCAAGGCGGCCATTGCGGTGGGTGCGGACGGACTGATGATTGAAGTACACCCCTGCCCGGCCAAGGCGCTGTCCGACGGGCCACAGTCCCTGACCTTCCCTGCCTTTGAACAGCTGATGCAGGACTTAAAGCCATACGCAGACCTGGCCGACCGTACATTTGAAGCAAGATGACTGCCGCGCGTGTAAAATGTTTTTCCAGCACTCCCTCAATCAGAGAGTGCTTTTCTTTACAGGAGGATTAACCATGGAAAAAATAAGGATGACAGACTCCACCCTGGGCTTCATCGGTCTGGGACTCATCGGCGGCTCCATTGCCAGGGGCATCAAACGTGCCCGGCCGGACATAAAAATCATGGCATACATGCGTTCCAGGAACAGGCTGGAACAGGCAAAAAAAGACGGCGTTGTGGACGTGATACTGGATGGGATTGATGAAAATCTAAGGGAGTGCGACCTGATTTTCCTCTGTACGCCCGTGGAATATAACGCCGCCTACCTCTCTTCCATCCGCCCGTATCTCAAGCCCGGCGCATTGATTACGGACGTTGGAAGCACCAAGTGCGGCATTCACGAAGAAATCATCCGCCAGGGACTTGAGGACTGCTTCGTGGGCGGCCATCCCATGGCCGGTTCGGAAAAAACAGGCTATGAAAACTCCACGGACCATCTCCTGGAAAATGCCTATTACATCGTCACGCCTCCCGAAGGCAGCGCACCCTCTTCTGCCCCGGAACCCGGCGCCAATGCCAGGCGGATCATCGCAGTGGCACAGACCATTGGAGCAATCCCCCTTGTGCTTAACTACCGGGAACATGACAAGGTGGTTGCTGCCATCAGCCATCTCCCGCACCTTGTGGCATCCAGCCTTGTGAATCTGGTAAAAGACAATGATACGGCCCAGGGCACCATGAAGCAGGTGGCTGCCGGCGGTTTCAAGGATATCACCAGGATTGCTTCCTCCTCCCCTGAGATGTGGGAGCAGATCTGCATGACCAATGTGGGTCCGATTGCAGATATACTGGAAAAATACATCGCCTCATTGAACCAGATACTGGCCCAGGTCAGGGGGCACTGCGGGGACTCCATCTACCAGTTGTTTGAGACATCCCGGGACTACCGCAATTCCATCACGGACAGGGCCAAGGGGTCCGTGGAACCGTCCTATGAATTTACCGTGGATGTTGCCGATGAGATCGGAGCCATTTCCACCATATCGGTCATCCTGGCAGCCAAAGGCATCAGCATTAAAAATATCGGCATCAACAATAACCGGGAACGCGGGGAGGGCGCCCTTAAGATTGCATTTTATGACGAGTCCTCCATGGAAGCTGCCTGGAAACGCCTGGACCAGTACAAATACGAAATGTTCAGCATGTAATCATTGAAAGGACAGGATAATCATTATGGAATTCAGAAAATCACATGGACTTCACGGAGAAATCACGGTTCCGGGGGATAAATCCATCTCCCACCGGGCCGTCATGTTCGGCTCCATTGCAAAAGGCGCCACGGAAATCCACAACTTCCTTCAGGGGGCAGATTGTCTCTCCACCATTGCCTGTTTCCAAAAAATGGGTATTGACATTGAGAATAACCATGACCGCGTCATTGTCAGGGGCAATGGGCTGCGCGGCCTTAGGCGGCCCCAGGACGTGCTGGACTGCGGCAACAGCGGCACCACCACCCGCCTCATATCCGGGATTCTCTGTGCCCAGGAATTTGATGTGACACTGACAGGGGACGAATCCATCCGGAAACGTCCCATGAAGCGCATCATGGAACCGCTCTCCCTTATGGGGGCTGACATCACAAGCATGAACGGCAACGGATGTGCGCCCCTGCTCATCAAGGGACGTCCCTTAAAAGGCATCCATTATACCTCAAAGGTTGCGTCCGCCCAGGTCAAATCAGCCATCCTCCTGGCCGGATTATACGCCGGTTCCCCCACCAGCGTGACAGAGCCTTATGTCTCCAGGAACCATTCGGAAATCATGCTGGACCTGTTCGGCGCAGACATTAAGGCTTCCGGGACCACGTGCACCATCCAGCCGGCCAGGGAGCTTCACGGCGCCCAGGTCATGGTTCCCGGGGACATCTCCTCTGCCGCCTATTTCATCGCCGCAGGACTTATGGTTCCCGGCTCACAGCTGCTTATCCGGAATGTGGGCATCAATCCCACCAGGGACGGGATCATCCGCGTATGCCAGGATATGGGCGCTGACCTTGAGCTGCTGAATGTGACGTCAGGCGCCGGAGAGCCGACTGCCGATATCCTGGTCCGCAGCAGCAGCCTCCGCGGAACGGAAATCAAAGGAGCCATCATCCCTACCCTTATTGACGAACTCCCCATGATTGCCGCCATGGCCTGTATGGCTGAGGGTGATACCGTCATACGGGATGCCGCTGAATTAAAGGTCAAGGAATCCAACCGTATTGCCGTGATGGTTGAAAACCTTAAGGCCATGGGCGCCCATGTGGCCGAAACAGAGGACGGCATGATCATACACGGCAAAAAGCCGCTCCACGGCGCCTCCATTGACAGCAGGAAGGACCACCGCATCGCCATGACCTTTGCCGTCACCGCCCTCTGCGCTGACGGTGTCACAGACATAAAGGACGCTGACTGCGTGAATATCTCCTATCCCGGGTTCTACCATGACCTGGAACAATTAATGAAGTAATCATATAAAAACCACAAAAAAAGCTGCGGCCCTCCATGCCCCTTTACAGGGAGCACGAAAAACGGACCGCAGCTTTTTATTTGCATTAGCTTTTCATTTACCTTAGCTTTTTATTTTCCTTAGCTTTTCATTTACCTTAGCTTAGCTTCTACCCCAATGCCACGTCTAAAATCATCATGACCACAAATCCGGCGGCAAATCCAATGGTTGCCACATTGGAATGGTCCCCCTGGGCCGACTCCGGAATCAGCTCCTCCACCACCACATAAATCATGGCTCCTGCCGCAAAGGACAGGAAATACGGCAATGCCGGTCCCAGTACTTCCGAAAGGGCCAGCATGAGGAATGCGCCCAACGGCTCCACTATGCCGGACAGCATGCCGTACACAAAAGCCTTGGGCTTTCCCACGGCCTCCTTAAGCGGCAGGGAAATGATAGCCCCTTCAGGAAAATTCTGTATGGCAATACCCACGGATAATGCCAGGGCGCCTGCCATGGTGATGGTACTGTTCTGGGACATAAGCCCTGCAAAGGCAACCCCCACCGCCATTCCTTCCGGAATATTGTGAAGGGTCACCGCCAGCACCAGCATGGTGCTTTTCTTCCAGCTGCCCTTGGGGCCTTCCGGTTCATCCGAATCCATATGGAGATGGGGAATCACCTCATCCAGGACCAGCAGAAAGCCGATTCCTAACAAAAATCCTATGGATGCTGGTACAAATGCCAGCTTCCCCATGTCCTGGCTCATATTCATGGACGGAATCAGTAGGGACCACACGGATGCAGCCACCATGACCCCGGATGCAAAGCCCAGGAATGCTTTCTGGACCCTGGGCCGTAAGGCATTTTTCAGGAAAAAGACACAGGCCGCTCCGGCTGTGGTCCCTATGAAAGGAATCATGATTCCTGCAAAAATATTCATGTTCATACCTCTGTCCTAATGCTTGGCACTGCGCTGTCCCTACAGGAAACCGCGCAGCTTCAGATAGTCCTTAATCAGCTGGATCATCTGGTCATAGTCAATACGGCTGGCATTGATGGGCAGGTCGTAATTCTCCATATCCATCCATTCCCTGCCTGTAAAGTAGCGGTGGTACTCCGTCCGCTCCTTGTCAATCCGTTTCATGCGGCGCAGCGCTTCCGCCTCATCCACCTTATCCACATCCATGACCCTGCGGATCCTTGTAACCGTGTCCGCATATACAAAGATGCGTATCAGGTTATCCATCTGATCCTGCAGCACATAGTTGCCGCACCGCCCGACAATGATGCAGGGTTCCGATGCAGCCAGGCCGCGGATGACGGATGACTGGAAACGGAACAGGTTTTCCGGGGATGTGATATTATGCCCATCCCTCTCCGGCTCTGTCAGCTCCGGCTTCATGCCGGTCACAATGCGGTACAGCAGGTTATTGCCCGCCTTCTCGTCTGCCAGCCGGAAATACTGCTCCCCGATGGCGCTTGTCTCCGATGTCATCTTAAGTATCTCTTCATCATAAAAATGTATGCCCAGTTCCTCTGCCAGCCGCTTGCCTGTCAGCCGTCCGCCGCTTCCGTACTGGCGCTCAATGGTTATTACAAAATGTTTGTCACTCATCATCATGCCCCCTTATCCTATTATATCAATATGGCACATTTTCATGGCATTTAACGCGTTCTCATGACTTTGCGGGGTTACCCCTGCGCAGCAGGATGCATCCACCTGGATGGGTGTGTCCGGTATCACTGCCTTAATCAGCATGGCATTGGAGATTACGCAGATGTCCGTACAAAGGCCTACTAACTCCACACTTTCATACCGTCCAAGGGCCGCATAATCAGCCAGTTCACGGCTGCCAAAGGTAGCCTTCTCAAACCGTTTTCCCTCAAACTCCTTAAGCCCTTCAACCAGTTCCCAGCCCGGAGTCCCCTTGACACAATGGATGACCGGAAGCTTCTTACCTTCCATTGTATCCATGTAATCCTCAGAATGCGTATCCAGTGTAAACACGACTTCCTGGCCCGCTTTTCCGTAAGCCTTAATCTTGTCAATCACATGAGGGACAATGGCCTGGGCTTCCTTACTCCCCAGGGATCCGTCCACAAAATCCTTTTGCATATCCACTACTACAAGTAAACGGCTCATGTAACTATCCTCCTTGTTATTAGCACCGGCGCTTCCCAGTGCCAATGCCTCTCAGGTTCCGGCAGCATCCTTGCGGACATTGCCTTTCCTGTCATTTACAGTCTATCACATTTTGACAATCAATTAAAGATATTTTCACAAAATTTAAAAACCCTATTGACAAATTGAATCCGTTGTATTAAGATACGGGTTAATAAATCAAACCGTAGAGAAAGAGGAGTAAGCTTCCAAAGCATTAACACAGAGAGCCGCAGGTGGTGGGATTGCGGTATAAGGCTGGCAGCTGAATGGACTTTTGAGGGCGGTCCTGAAAGATAGTTCCGTAGGGACCGACGGATTCCGCAACCGTTATTCATGCGGCACATATGTTGGTATGTGTAAAGTGGACTTTTCAGTCAATTTGAGTGGCACCGCGGATTTTTATTCGTCTCAATTATGGTATAACCGTAATTGGGACGTTTTTTTGTCCCCTTGCCGGACCTGTTTAAGATGTACGGCCATAAACCAGCCATGGGTCAGATTGACGGCCGGGACCTGCAGGCAGCGCGCAGCCTGTAACCCGGACAGCAATGGTCCTTTCCCAACGCAGTTCATTACTTACCATAGAAAACAGATCATGGAATCAAAACAATCATTCAGGAGGATTTTAATTATGAAAAAAACAATCGCAATGCTTTTAGCCGCAGCCGTAAGCGCATCCCTGTTAGCAGGATGCGGTTCATCTTCACAGGACCAGACCACCGCACAGGTATCTTCCGAGGCAGCCGCCAAGGATACCACAGGAAACCAGGAGACTTCCGCCGGAACGGCTTCTGATACGGAGACGGCAGGGAGCCAGGCAGACGGGGAGGGTTCCTATACCATCGGCATTGGACAGTTTGCGGAACACGGTTCCCTTGACAACTGCCGCGAGGGCTTCCTGGAAGGCCTTGCCGAGGCCGGAATCGAGGAAGGCAAGAACCTGACCGTCCTCTATGAGAACTCCCAGGCCGACGGCGGGACCGCCAGCCAGATCGCCACCAACTTCGCAGGCAGGGACGTGGACCTGATGTGCGGTATCGCAACCCCCATGGCCCAGGCAGAATACGGTGTTGCCAAGAAATCCGGCACCCCGGTCATCTTTACGGCCGTCACAGACCCGGTTGCAGCCGAACTGGCTGATGCCAGCGGGACCCCGGTAGGCGAGATTACGGGAACCAGCGACAAACTGCCGGTTGAGCAGCAGTTAAAGATGATCCGTGAAATCCTTCCGGACGCAAAGCGCATCGGCATCATGTACACCACCAGCGAGGTAAACTCTGAATCAGCCATTGCGGAATACAAGGAGCTTGCGCCTGACTACGGGTTTGAGATTGTAGACACCGGAATCTCCTCCTCCGCCGACATTTCCCTGGCAGCAGATACCTTAATCAGCAAAGTGGACTGCATCACCAACCTGACTGACAACACCGTGGTCGCCTCCCTTCCTGTCATCCTGGATAAGGCGGAAGCGAAAAAAATCCCGGTATTCGGAAGTGAAATCGAACAGGTCAAAATCGGCTGTCTGGCAGCCATGGGCCTGGACTATATCGAACTTGGAAAACAGACCGGCCATATGGCTGCACAGGTATTAAAGGGCGAGAAGAAAGCCAGCGAAATGAATTACGAAACCATCAAGGAAGCTGCTTTCTACGGCAACACCAAGGTGGCTGAAAATCTTGGGATTACACTGCCGGAAAGCCTTACTGCCGATGCGGCGGGGATTTTTACTGAGATTGCACAGTAAGAAGGGTTCATACTGATTTGGGAGGAACATCATGACAACGATTATTTTCGGTATCTTTGAAGAAGGCCTGGTTTATGCCATCATGGCCCTTGGCGTATATATCACCTATAAGATTCTGGATTTTCCAGATCTTTCCGTGGACGGGACATTTCCCCTGGGCGCTGCCCTTACCGCCGTCGGCATTTCCAACGGCCTGCCCCTCATCGGGACCATCCATCCGGTCCTGGCCCTCATCCTCTCCTTTGGTGCAGGTGCCCTGGCCGGATGCGTCACTGGCCTGATCCATGTAAAGCTCAAGGTACGCGACCTGCTGTCAGGAATCATTGTCATGACCGCCCTTTACTCCATCAACCTGAGGATTGCAGGAAAGTCCAACCTTCCCATCTTCAGCAAGGACACGATTTTCAGCAATCCATTCCTCACGGAAACCGTCCCCAATGCGCTTTCCCCTTATGTGGTGACCATTATCCTGTTTGTGATCGTGCTGGTCTGCAAGCTGCTTCTGGATGCCTATCTTAAGACGCGTTCCGGCTACCTGCTGCGAGCAGTGGGTGATAACGACGTACTTGTCACTTCCCTGGCCAAGGACAAGGGAATGGTGAAAATCGTGGGCCTTGCCATTGCCAACGGCTTCGCGGCCCTGGCAGGCAGTGTGTACTGCCAGCAGAAAGGATTTTTCGATATCTCCATCGGCACCGGGACCATTGTCATCGGGCTGGCCAATGTAATCATTGGGACCCAGCTGTTTAAACGCTTTGGTTTTGTCAAATCCACCACTGCAGTCATCATCGGTTCCATCATATACAAGGCCTGTGTATCCCTGGCCCTGCTGCTGAACGATATCCCTGTCAATCTTGGTTTCCTCCGTTTTACCATATCCGTCACTGCCTCGGATTTAAAGCTGATTACAGCCATCCTGTTCCTCATCATCCTGGTCTTAAGCTCCTCCAGGGGAAAGAAGGTAAAGAGCCATGCTTGAACTGAAACACATCAATAAATACTACAATGCCGGCACAATCAATGAAATGTGCCTGTTTGAGGATTTCTGCCTTACCATCAAGGACCATCAGTTTGTCTCCGTGGTGGGCAGCAACGGTTCCGGCAAGACTTCCATGCTCAATATCATCTGCGGCAGCATCCCCTTGGACGAGGGCCATATCATCATCGGTAATGAGGACATCACCAGGATGCCGGAATACAAGCGGCAGCGCCGTATCGGGCGGGTATATCAGAACCCGGCCATGGGCACCTGCCCATCCATGACAATCCTGGAAAATATGTCCCTGGCCGATAACAAAGGCAGGTCATTCAACCTCCGCCCGGGCACCAACCGGCAGCGTGTGGAATACTACCGCGAATCCCTCCGCTCCCTTGGCCTTGGCCTGGAGGATAAAATGGATGTAAAGGTTGGGGTGCTCTCCGGCGGCCAGCGCCAGGCCATGGCGCTCCTCATGTCCACCATGACCCCCATCGAGTTCCTTATCCTGGACGAACACACGGCTGCCCTGGACCCCAAGACAGCGGAAACCATCATGGAACTGACGGATAAGATTGTCAAGGAAAAGGAACTGACCACCATCATGGTCACCCACAACCTGCGCTACGCCGTGGAATACGGCGACCGCCTGCTCATGATGCACCAGGGACGCGCCATCATAGACAAGGAAGGCAGGGAAAAACAGGAGATGCAGATTGATGATATCCTGGAGCGTTTTAATGAGATAAGTATTGAGTGCGGAAATTAAGGCTGATGGTAACAGACTGATGGTAACATACTGATGGTAACAGCCTGATAGTATCAGGTTAACTGGAATGGGCTGTTTATAACAGCCGGGCCGGAATATGCATACGCAATGAAAACGGGCGTTGTCCTGAAGGGTACCAGATGGATTCCCTCAGGGCAACGCCCGTTTTTCTTCATTCTCTTATTACTCAGCAAACACCATGATTTTCACTGCCGAGTTCTCATCATCTGCCCAGACCACGCACTTCCTGCCCTGGGTTAAATCGTCAAGGGTAACGATATTCCTTGTAAGGTATGGGAATATGTTGCAGTCGTCTGCAAGTGTGTACTCTGTTCCGTCAACGGCTGTAAGCACTGATTTGGATGTGGATGCGTCTGTTATCATGGACTTGACTTCCACATAATCCGGAACCTTTGCATCAGCCGGTATGTTGGCGAATATCACGGTTGCGTTGGTCATTGGCGGAAGGCTCATGGTCATGGCCGGCCCTATGTAGGCGTAGATGGTATCGCCGTCCTTGATGTCCTCCAGCTTGATAGGAAGGCCGCTGACCGCATCCAGTATGTAAGTCTCATCCGCAACGTTAAGGATGATCTCACCGCTGCTGCTTACGCCTGACTGATTGTCAATGGAAAGCCTGCCGTCCTCTGTCCTGGTCACTGGTCCGAATATACGGATGGCCTGGGGCGCTTCGGGCTCGCTCTCTTCCATGCTCTCAATGGCTCCTGTCACTGACTCCACAACGGTGTCTGCCACCGTTGTCTCTTCCTTTGTGGCTTCTTTACTCTCCTGTGTTGCCGTGGTGGTGCCTGCGTTTGCATTGGAAGCACACCCTCCTACGCCAAGTACCACTGCTGCACAGATTCCTGCTGCATATAATCGATATTTTCTCAATATTATCTTCTCCTTTTCATAAGTAATGCCCTGATTTAGGGCGTGTTTGAAAATTGCTTTCCGTCAGCTGTGCGTTCCACTTTGTGGGAGATTTGGTCCCGATGAGGGAGGCG
>NZ_JAJFEB020000016.1:0-107439 GCF_020709765.2 Clostridium pacaense | reverse complement strand
GTCAATGCTCTGATTTCCGTGAATCTGCGGCCGAACCGGCCATTACCGTGCATAAGCACGCCAGACTGCCATTGGGGGCAGTGAACCTTACTGTGGAAGGAATCCACAGGATATGGAATAGTCTAATATTCCTGTGAATCCAGTATAACACAAATAGGCCAATTGTCCATAGCTCCCCCTCCGGTTTTAGAAAGGGTTAATAAATAGACAGGTTATAAATAAAGAAGACCAGGATTAAGGATTACAGATTACAGGATTGTTAAGAAATATTTTAGTACCTTCATTTTCTTCCGGCCTGTAATGTGACAGCGGGTAATTGAATAAAACCTCTCCCTGACTTCCAGCGAGAGGTTTTTGTGGGATTATGAATGGCTCGGCGCGTATCCCTCCGTTAAAAGGAAGTCCATCCTCCGTCTGTCTGTACGGTGGCCCCGGTCATATGGGATGCGTCTGGGGAGGCCAGGAACAGGATGGATGCGGCCTGTTCCTCGGCAGTGGCTTCACGCTCCAGCATGGAAGTGTGTTTCTGGCCTGCCATGGACTGGGCTTTGGCTGGGTCCATACCGGCTTTGACGGCGGCGTCCCTGCGGGCTTTTACATATTCGAAGGCTTCTGCCACCATGGGTGTGGTGGTTGCCGCCGGATTCACGGAGTTGATGCGGATACCGTATTTTGCATAGTCCAGGGCCAGGTTCTTAGTCAGGCCGTTTACCGCGTGTTTGGATGCCACATAGGCCGGGTTGCCCGGAAGTCCGGTCAGCCCGGCGATGGAAGCGTTATTCACGATTACGCCGCCGTTTCCCTGCTTCATGAATTCACGAAGCTCCTGCCTGCAGCAGTAGAAGACGGAATAGAAATTATTGGCCATGGTGTAGTCCATCTGTTCCCGGGACAGTTCATGGAGCGGGCTGGGATTTCCCATGACCCCGGCATTGTTGATGGCGATATCCAGATGGCCGTAAGTATGGACAGCGGCCTGGACAAGCCTGGCTGCATTTTCCTCCGCTGAAAGGTCCAGATGGAGGAAGACGGCCTCCCCGCCAAGGGCTTTTAACTGGTCCAACACCTGTCCCCCTTCTTTCTCCAGGCGGTCGGCCAGAACCAGCCTTGCTCCTTCCTGGGCAGCCCGCAGGGCCGTGGCTGTCCCGATTCCCCTGGCAGACCCGGTGATTATCATGACTTTGTCTTTAAAACGGTTTGGATAAATCTGTTTCAAACTATATTTCCTCCTTCTGTTCTGTTTTCATTTTCTTTATATAGTCTTTACGATTCTGAAGAAAACATGTTACTTTTTAAAATGGTTAAAAAGTCTGCGGCGCACCCCTTTCAATTTTCTTACGACCTTAAAAATAATATCGCTATTCCTTAAGAAATGTGTTAGAATGAATTTGATTTTAGCGTTTAACACAGGAAGAAGTAAGGAAGGAAATGTACTTCACATGAATTTGAGGAAGCGATATAGAAAATACATTACATATACAGGCACTGCCGGCATGCTGGCCCTGTCCATGGCGTTGTCAGGGTGTTCCAAGGAAACCTCAGGGCCTGCGGACGGGAATGCCACCCCATCGGAAGTGACGGAGATACAGGCGGTTCCGGAGACCATTGCCCAGCTGGGACTTCAGGGGCAGATCCTGCCGGGGCTTAATGACGTTGACCTGCCGGATGCGGAGCCGGCGCCCGAGTATCTGAGGATTGGGGTGAGGCACGAGATTGTTAAGAAGCTGCAGCAGCGTCTTATGGATTTAGGCTTTATGGATAATGATGAGCCAACGGATTATTTTGGCGAGATGACCCAGATGGCTGTTAAGCATTTCCAGAGGCAGAATGAACTGCCCATGGACGGGATTGTGGGTAATGCCACATGGGATGCAATCATGGCAGAGGATGCCAAGTACTACGCTGTGTCCAAGGGGACCCAGGGTGATGATATACAGAGAATCCAGCAGCGTTTATATGAACTGGGGTATCTGGCCTCGGCGGACCTGGTTACCGGTAATTTCGGGGATTCCACAGAGGCTGCAGTACTGAAGCTTCAGGAGGTCAACGGATTGGACCAGGACGGCAAGGTGGGGCAGAGGACCATCAACCTGCTGTACAGTGATGAGATTAAACCTAACTTCCTGGCCTATGGCGAGAAGAGCGATGTGGTCCTGGAATGCCAGAAGCGCCTTAAGGACCTGGGATACCTTACCACGACGCCGGACGGGGCTTATGGCGAGGATACGGTTGTGGCCGTAAAGCAGTTCCAGGCCAGGAACGACCAGGTGGTGGACGGTTATCTTGGGCCATCCACAAGGATTGCCCTTAACAGCCCGGACGCAAGGGCCAACGGCCTGATGCTGGGCGAGAGCGGCGATGCTGTTACCAAGGTCCAGAAGCTGTTAAACAAGCATGGATACCTTGTATCCGGCAATGTGACCGGATACTTTGGCGAGGCAACTGAGCGGGCAATCAAGAACTTCCAGTCCAGGAACGGACTGACATCAGACGGCCTGGTAGGCGTCCAGACCATGGCCAAGCTGACCAGTGATAATGTAAGGCGTCCCGCGGCAGGATCCACCAATACGGGCGGCTCCACAGGTGGAGGCGGTACAGGAGGCGGCGCCCAGGGCGGCAGTAACGGAGGTTCAACCGGAGGCGGCACAGGCGGCTCCGGCAATGCAGGCAATACCCCGCCGCCAGTGAGCAAGCCGGTTGGACAGGGTGCTTCAGCCCTTATATCGGTTGCGTCCTCCAAGCTGGGAAGCCCATACGTATGGGGCGCAAAGGGACCGAATTCATTCGACTGTTCCGGCTTTGTGTACTGGTGTCTGAACCAGGTAGGGGTTAACCAGAGTTATCTTACCTCCTCAGGCTGGAGAAATGCCGGAAGATATACAAAGATTACCAACTTCAACGATATCCAGGCCGGTGATATCGTGGTTGTAAGAGGCCATGTGGGAATCGCGGCAGGAGGCGGAACCGTTATCGATGCTTCCTCCAGTAACGGGCGTGTGGTACACAGAAGCCTGAGCCAGTGGTGGGCCAACAACTTTATCTGCGCATGGAGGATTTTCTAGGGCGTGCCATGTGCGGCCCGGGAAGTTTTAACAGGTTCTGGTAAGCGGGTCCAGTGATGGGATATCCATTATGGAATATTGATTACAGGTGTTCATTATAATAAGGAGGGCGAGGATGCAGACAATACTGGTATGTGATGATGATAAGCAGATTGTGGAGGCAATAGATATTTATCTGACAGGAGAGGGGTTCCAGGTAATCAAGGCGTATGATGGTTATGAGGCTTTGGAGTACCTGGAAGGCAATCAGGTGGATCTGCTGATTGTGGACGTGATGATGCCTGGACTGGACGGTATCCGGACCACGCTTAAGGTGAGGGAGAACAGCAGTATTCCCATCATCATCCTTTCTGCTAAGTCAGAGGATGCGGATAAGATACTGGGACTTAACATCGGTGCGGACGATTATATTACCAAACCGTTTAACCCCCTGGAACTGGTGGCCAGGGTCAAGTCCCAGCTGCGCCGCTATACCCAGCTGGGCAATATGAACCAGCAGGCGGAGGGGCAGGTCTTTAAGTGCGGCGGGCTTCAGATTAATGATGATAATAAAGAGGTCACGGTGGACGGGGACCCCATTAAGCTGACCCCCATTGAGTATAATATCCTCCTGCTGCTGGTTAAGAACGCAGGCAAGGTGTTCTCCATTGATGAGATTTATGAGCAGATATGGAATGAGGAGGCCATTGGGGCGGATAATACCGTTGCGGTCCACATCCGTCATATCCGGGAGAAGATTGAGATTAACCCAAGGGAGCCGAAGTACCTGAAGGTTGTGTGGGGTGTGGGTTATAAGATTGAGAAACAGTAGGTGTCCATATGACAGAAGAAAGAAGACGGTTCAGGCGTAAGAAACAGGCCCTGACCCTGGCCCACATGTTTTTTGTCCTCATAGCCGTGTTTGGGATCAGCGCCATGTACCTGAACTCAAACTATGGCAAGGGCATTAAGTGGGTTTTTGAGGAAGCGTATGAGGATTCCCCCCAGTTTACCAGCCAGCTGAGCAATGACATCGGCCGTATATTCACATATGTGGGATATAAAGGCATGTTCGAGACGGACGGCGCCCTGGATATGAACAAGGTGATTGTGGGTGTGCAGAACGGACCTGGTTACCAGGAAGAGTATACCCTGGATTATATTGTCCGTTATCTGAAGCGCAGAGGTTATTATCTGGATGAGAATTTCTCGGTTCAGGGCTCGCCCCTTACCATGGACGAGGATGATGATGAGATTACGGTTGATTTCCAGAAGTATAACCCGGATTTCCTGGATGCAGATGAAAGCGGGGAACGGATGACGATGGAGGATCTGGCCTTTGACATCGTGAATCATCTGGGGGAATATTATATAATCCGTAATAATTATATTGAAAATAAAACCAATCTCCGGTTCCGCATTGTTTACAGGGATGACCAGGGAAAAGAAAATATATTTACCAATGCAGATGGCATGGGCCTGGAGGATTTGAAGGGTTCAGGCAAATACGTCTATATTCCCGGCGACAGCATTAAGATGGAGAGCAACATACCATCCGTGCCGGAAAATGCGGCCACACTGCTGGAAATCTGGAACCCTAACAATAATGATAATTATTACATGGTGGTCTCAGTGGATACCTCTTATCCTGAAACGGACACATACTCCACAGCGGCGCAGGAGTACAGCAGCGCCAGACGCAATTTCATCCTGGGCATAGGCGGCGTGCTTGTGGGCCTTATGGGCTGTCTTGCAACCCTAGCATTCCTTATGCTGGGTTCAGGGCATATGACGGAAGGCAGCGAGGATATACGCCTGTTCCCCATTGACGAGGTGCATACGGAACTGAGCCTGGTTCTGTGGGCGGCCGCCACGGCCCTGTTCCTGTATGTGGGGCGATACGTGGGAATCCGCCTGTTCAGCCTGTTTGTGGCCGAAGGCCAGTGGCCTTACTGGAATAAGGTAATCAAGGCAGTAATCCTTTACGGGAGTTCAACCCTCTGTGTGTTCAGCATGCTGAGACGTTATAAGGCCAGGACCCTGTGGAGCGGTAGCCTTGCAAAGAAGGCCATTGATGCGGCAAAGCTTTATGTGGGCCATATATCCTTTGCGGCCGGTGCCGTATTCTGCTATACGTTATTTGTATCAGCCAATGCCGCCATGCTTTGGGGAATCATTTTCCTTTTTGCATACAGGGAAGATTCACTGAGTTACAGGATATTGTTATATGCCCTGATTGCCTTCTTTATCGGGCTGGACGGGTACATTTTCCATCAGATGTTTAAAAAGGCGATGCAGAGGGATGTGTTGGACACAGCAATCAGCAGCATTGCCGGGGGCAATACCCACTATAAGATAGAGACGGTCCGCCTCAGCGGCAAGGAAAAGGATATGGGAGAGCATATCAACAATATCAGCAGCGGACTGGACACAGCCCTTGTGCAGCAGGTTAAGAGCGAACGTCTGAAGGCGGATTTGATAACCAATGTATCCCATGATATCAAGACGCCCCTTACATCCATCATCAATTATGTGGATTTGCTGAAGCGTGAAAAGATACAGGACCCCAAGATAGCGGCTTATCTGGAGGTCCTGGATCAGAAATCCCAGCGCCTTAAGACCCTGACCGAGGATTTGGTGGAAGCTTCCAAGGCCAGTTCCGGCAACATGAAGCTGGAGATGTCGGATATTGACCTGGTGGAACTGGTACAGCAGACCAACGGTGAATTTGAAGAGCGGTTTACCATGCGCCGCCTGGACCTGGTGTGCAGCGTGCCGGATGAAGTGTTGATGATACGGGCTGACGGACGGCGGCTGTGGAGGGTTCTGGAGAATCTGTATACCAATGCCTTTAAGTATGCCATGGAGCACAGCCGGGTGTACGTGGATGTGCTGGAGGAGGAAGGCCAGGCCATCTTCACCATTAAGAATGTGTCTGAGAATCCGTTAAACATTAAGCCGGATGAGCTGACCGAGCGTTTTGTCCGGGGAGATGTGGCCAGGACCACGGAAGGCAGCGGCCTGGGCCTCTCCATTGCAAAGAGCCTGACCGAGCTTCAGGACGGTGTGTTCGAGGTCGTGATTGACGGGGATCTGTTTAAGGCCATGGTGTCATTCCCGATTATGCGGGCAGAGCATAAGCTGGAGCGTGGGACCTTGGGATTGGCTGAGGCTGGGGCGGATGGAACCGGGACTGCCGGAGAGAGGATGGCTGTTGCAGAGGATGCAGAGGCCATGGCTGCCGGAAGCGGGACGGATGGAACTGGGACTGTTGGAACGGAGACTGTTTGGACGGGGGGTGTCGGAGCTGGGACTGCCGGAACTGGGACTATCAAATCTGAGACTGTCCGATTCAAGGCTGAGGAACCGTCCGGGACACAAGCCGATGCTGTAAAGGAAGATGAGGCCGGTTTTTCAGTGGAAGTGGAAGCGGACGTAATGACTTCATATACAGGCCTAAAAGAATGATAAAATTTTCACGAAAAATTTGACAATTACTACAAAAATGTAAAAAATATACAATTACAATTGTCTATTATGCCATTCAAAAAAGCCCTTGGGAATTGCTTCCCAAGGGCCTTTTTGAACCTTAAATAATGTGTAAGCAGATTTTATTGGTAGTCAAATACGTTAATCCAACTCTCCAACAGTTCCTTTTCCTCCGGACGTTTATAGTACAGCTGGGCGGCAGCCACGATGGGCAGCCATCCCTGTACATAGCGTTTTTCCGTGCCTGTTTTCTCACAGAACATATCCATGTACATCTCAGCTTTCTTTTTGTCCTTTAAGGAGAGAAGAAGGTAGGTCCTGGCAACATCGGCGCTTGCGTTGCCCTGGGAAGCATGTACCCAGTCAACTACATACCACTTGCCGTCATTACCTACAATGATATTGCTTGGATCAAAATCGCCGTGGCACAGCTTGGTGTGCTTTGGCATCCCGTCCAGTCTGGTCATCAGTTCATAACGCAGGTTCTCGTCCAGCTGAACCTCTGATTTTAAAGCGCGCATGGTTTTTTCCTTTAACTTGTTAAGGAGCGGGCATGCCTGTGCATGGATTAAGATATGCAGGTCTACCATCTGCTCCATGTACTCCTCAAGTTTGTCAGGATTCTCATCCATCAGCTGCTGCAGGGTCTTGCCTTCCACCAGTTCCCTGATTATGGACCATTTGCCGTCCACAACTGCTACCCCCAGGACCTTCGGGACATTAAGTGCTTCGATGTCCTCGACACGTGCGTTGCACAGTGCTTCATTGAGGACTTCGGCCTTTGGAAAACCTTCACAGAATTCCTTGATGGCAGTATTTCCGTCGCGGTAGACGGATTTGGTTGCACTACTGGAAATTAGTTCTTTTGCCATAATTATACTCTCCTTCCACACATTATAAACGGTGCTGCGACGAAGTATCCATCGCACTGCCTTTATTCTACTACAACCAGGACAAAAAGTACATACCCAATTTGATAAATTTTTAACGTACTTTTGCCTTTCCAATCACCATTTTTTCTTTTAATTTCCTAAAAACGGAAAATAGCAGTACCGTAAGCAGGAAGGGGATAGGAAAATGAATAGGGCTGTCCATCACACTCGCCTTTGGCAGATGAAAAGCCAGGCGCTTCGCTGGCCTTATAGGCGCCATGGGTGCTGTCTAAAAGCAGGGTGTATTTGCCCCGCTTGGGAACCCCAACCCTGTAATCCGGGCGTTCCACCGGCGTGAAATTGATTATGAACAGCAGGTTCTTTTTGCCTGTCTCATCCCGGCGCAGGAAACTGAAGATACTCCTGTCCGCGTCATTGGCATTAATCCACTGGAATCCGTTCCAGTCATTGTCCTGGCGGTAAAGGGCGGGATACTTTTTGTATAAATGCAGCAGGTCCTTTACATAATCCTGCAGGTCCTTGTGGTCATCCTGGTCCGCCAGATACCAGTCCAGTGAAACCTTTTCATCCCATTCATGCAGCTGTCCGAAATCCTGGCCCATGAACAGCAGCTTCTTGCCCGGATGCCCCATCATGAAGGTGTATCCGGCTTTGAGGTTGGCGAACTTGTCCTCCCCAAGGCCCGGCATCTTGTTGATCATGGAGCATTTTAAATGTACCACTTCATCATGGGACAGGACCAGGATATAGTTTTCACTGGTAAAATAAGTAAGGCCGAAGGTCATGCGTTGATGGTTGTATTTGCGGAAATAGGGGTCCAGCTTCATGTATTCCAGGAAATCGTGCATCCATCCCATGTTCCACTTAAATGTGAAGCCAAGGCCGTCCTGCTCCGGGTGGGTTGTGACCTTGGGCCATGCGGTGGATTCCTCGGCAATGACCAGCGCGCCGTGGTTGCGCCCTTGCACCACGGTATTTAAATGCTTAAAGAATTCAATGGCCTCCAGATTCTGGTTGCCTCCGTCCTTATTGGGAACCCACTGGCCTTCCTGGCGTCCATAGTCCAGGTAGAGCATGGATGCAACGGCATCCACCCGCAGGCCGTCCACATGGTACTGCTCCACCCAGTAAAGGGCGTTGCTGATCAGGAAATCCTTTACTTCATTTTTGCCGTAGTCAAACACCTTGGTGCCCCAGTCCGGGTGTTCGCCCTTGCGGGGGTCAGCGTATTCGAACAGGGGCTGTCCGTCAAAATCAGCCAGTCCATGGGCGTCCTTGGGGAAATGGGCCGGAACCCAGTCCAGGATGACGCCGATTCCGGCGCGGTGGAGATAATTCACAAAATACATGAAGTCCTTTGGCGAGCCGTACCTGGAGGTGGGTGCAAAATATCCGGTTACCTGATAACCCCAGGAACCGTCAAATGGATGTTCTGCGATGCCCATCAATTCAACATGGGTATAACCCATCTCCTTCACATAGGCCGCCAGTTCATGGGCCGCCTCGGAGTATGTATAGAACCCGTCCTTTTCTTCCCTGTTTTTCTTGCGCCACGAACCAAGGTGTACCTCGTAAATGCTCATGGGAAGCTTCTGCACATCCTGGGCGGTACGCTTGGTGACCCAGTCGCTGTCCGTCCAGTTAAAACCCTCAATATCCGCGGTCACGGAAGCAGTACCCGGCCGGTATTCGGCGCTGAATGCAAATGGGTCGGCTTTATAGAGTATCTTGCCGGATTCGGTGGTGATGGCGAATTTATATAGCTCGCCCACCTTCATGCCTGCATTGAAATACTCCCATATGCCGGAATCCGGTATCTTAACCATGGGATTGGCCTCAGGATTCCAGCCGTTAAAATCCCCCACCAGGTGCACTTCCCGGGCGTGGGGGGCCCAGACCGCAAAATAGATGCCGTCCTTTCCCTTGTATGTCCTGGGATGGGCGCCCAGTTTCTGATAAATATCATAGTGTGTCCCGGCTCCGAACAGATAACAGTCCAGGTCGGAGATATATCCCGTGGTCCGGGCCTTTTTCTTTTTGGTCCCGGCATCTGTTGCGAGCGTGGATTTCGCATTTGCCCTGGCTTTTGTACCCGAATTGCGTTTGTTTACAGCCATATCAGTTCTCCCCCTTTAGTTTTAGGACAGCGCCCCGGTTGCCCCTTAATTTTATATGGACCTTTCCGTCGGACACAGGCAGGACGGCTTCGCCGGATCCATCCTCCAGCAGGCTCACCGCCTCCCTGGCCGGGACTGGTACAGGTACATCAATCTCCACCTCATTGTCATCATTGTTTACCGCGGTGATGATGACCGAGTCCTCCCCATGCCGTGCGAATGCATACTGGCGGTTGGTCAGCAGCAGTTCCTGGTAGCGGCCGCCGTGAAGCGCCTCATTCTCATCGTGGATGCGGCCAATGGCGGAGATGAATTCCGTAAGCTCACACTTGAGTCCATCTGACTGGCTGATGGAAATGGCTGGGCGGAGCGCCTCGTCGCTGGTATTGGTCCTCTTTCCCTCCACGCCCCATTCCCCGCCGTAATAGATGGATGGGATACCGGGCAGGGTAAAAAGGCAGAGATAAATGGGAATCAGGTGCTCCTTCAGCTTCAGTTTGCTGGCAATCCTGTCCTCGTCATGATTGTCAACAAAGGTATAAAGCTGCCTTCCGATTGCTTCCAACCGTCTTACATTGTGGGCAATTTCAAAGAAATTGTGGTCATTAAAGCCGGAGTAGAGGCTCTTGTGCAGCTCGTAGTTGGTCACGGAGTGAAGCATTTCCGGGTTGACCCACCGGCTGTAATCGCCGTGGATCACCTCGCCCATAAGCCAGAAATCTTCCTTCATCCGTGCGGTTTCCTGACGCATCTCCTTCATGAAATTAAAGTCCAGCACATTGGCGCAGTCCAGCCGGATACCGTCAATATCAAATTCGTCAACCCAGAACCGGATTACATCAAACAGATAGGCCCGGACCGCCGGGTTAAAAAGGTTGAGACAGGGAAGTTCAAAATGTCCCTGCCATGCATCATATCCGAACGGATCCCCGCATGGACTCTGCCAGTCAAAGTTAACCCCTCTGTACCAGTCCCTGTAAGGGGAATCCCACTTCTTCTCCTGGATATCCTTAAATGCAAAAAACTCCCGTCCCGTGTGGTTGAATACCCCGTCTACCACCACGCGGATACCGCTGTCATGGCACTGCTCCACAAAATCCTTAAAGGTCCCATTATCCCCCAGGCGTCTGTCGACCAGCTTGTAATCCCTGGTATCATAGCCGTGGCTGGTGGATTCAAACAGAGGCCCTATGTATACGGCGTTGCATCCAAGGGAGCGGATATGGGGAATCCACTGGGATAATTCTTCAAAACGGTCGGTTACTTCTGTGGCGTCATTGTGTTTAGGGGCTCCCGTCATCCCCAGGGGATACATGTGATAGAAAACTCCCCGCTCATACCAGGTGCTCATGTTGTTGTCCTCGCAATCTTTTCGTTTTATTTTTAATGCTTATGATGTTTTATATGTGTTGATGCCGGGAGGGGGTTAATCCTCCTGGCTTTTGAATTTCCGAAGCAGGAACTGGTAGCGCAGCTGCGCGGCGTTCAGCTCATAGATATAGCAGTCAATGAGGGTGGGATCAACCGCCTGCTCAAAATGGTTCCTGGCAGCATCGATGGCGCACTTGGTGCGGTCGATTTCGAATTTCAGATGGATAAGTTCAGGACGTATCCTTCTTGCAGCGGCAGCGCCTGTCCTTGAAGCAGCTGTCTCCCTGACCGCTTTAAAAAAATCAAACATGCTTTTCATCTCCCAGATATTGATAGAAATAGTATATCTGGAAAATGCGGTCTTATGCATATACTGGAATTTAATATATAAATTCTTCCAGCCGGTACCCAAGTTCCATCAGCTTGCGGTTGGATTCCCTGAGGGTCAGGTAATAATAATTGGCAGTGCCTTCCTGGCGGATGTCCACGATGCCGGCTTCCTTCAAAATCTTCAGATGATGTGAAATCGCAGGCCGGGAAAGGCTGGTGCGCTTTGTGATCTCATTGACATTGAGGGCATGGTCTTCGAATATGATTGGCCCGGCCTGCCGTCCGCGGTCCATGGCTTCCGCTGTCAGTACTTCAATGATGGACAGACGCATCTCATCGCCCAAGGCGATGAAAAGAGGCATACATTGATGAAACCGTTCCTTAAGTTCCTGGGCAGTTGTCATCTGCCATTCCTCCTTTGGTTTAAAAATTTGAACCAATATCATTTTACCATTTATATAGGAGGAGGTCAAGGAAATCAGAAGGGAAATATATAAAATTCACCCTTGACATTTATGCCCAAATCCTTCATAATGGAAAAACATTCAAGATATTCTTTTTTTATAATTCTAAACAGTAAGACATTGTTAATTGCCTGAATCAGGCAGGAATCTCCAAGTGAAGGAACGTAACTCATAAGGTTGTAAATCGGGGAACAGGATAGAACGATGGGAAGGAGGAAGGATTCTGTAATTGTCTGAATTTATATTGCTTACCGTACTTGCATTATGCGCTGCCGCAGATGTGAGGACACACCGGATACCCAACCGGTATGTGGGGTGCGGGGCTGTTGCGGAGCTTTTATGTATTTGTCTGGAGCAGGTGTATGGGATGGGACTTGGAGCTGGGGTGGGACTTGGAGCCGAGGTGGGACTTGAGGCCGGATTAGGACTTGGAGCCGGGGTGGGACTCGGTGCCGGGATGGAACTTGAGGCCGGATTAGGACTTGGAGCCGGATTGGGTCCTGGAGCCGGACTGGGAGCAGGGCTGGTATGTATCCTGACTGCTGCAGTTGGATTCGCAGCCAGGATGGCCCTTGTGTGGGCATTGGGGTTCCCGTTTTTTGTCCTGGGTATGACCGGGGCAGGGGACATTAAGATGGCAGGACTTATTGCCGCGTCCCTGGGAATCAGGGACAGTGTGACGGCCGTTATGGCCGGATTGGTTCTGGGAGCTGTTCTGGCTCTTGGAAGGATGCTGCATCAGGGCAGTATCTGTCAAAGATTTTCGTATTTATCAGCCTATATCAGGCGCACGGTTCAAACCAGGAAAGCAGAAAAGTATTACTGTCCCCAGCGGGACGGTTATGGGTGTGTCATTCCCTTTGGGGCCTGTCTGTATGCGGGGACGCTGTTAACGGTCTTATGGAGAGGATAGCTGGATGTGGAAATATTAAAGGAGGTGACAGAGGGTTTCATGATGAGGGTTTTAGCGGTGTATGGGATTGATTCCTCATATGGGGAACGCTTTGCCGATTATGTCAATCAAAAGGAGAAGATACCTTTCACCGCAATGGCATTTTCCAATCTGGAAAAGCTTTTGCAGTACAGTGAGGAACATACGGTTGAAATACTTCTTGTGGATGAGGAGGCCAGGGAGCAGGTCAGGGATGTAAAGGCAAAACAGGTGATGGTGCTCTGCCAGGGGGAACTGGTGGAACAAAAGGAGGAGCTGCCGTCCATTTACAAGTATCAGTCGGGAGACTGTGTCATGCGTGAGGTGATGGCCCGCTACTGCAGTCAGCCAGTGGAACCGGGACTGGCCCTGCTTGGGACCAGGGCGGTAGTCATGGGTATATACTCGCCTGTGAACCGGTGCTTTAAGTCCTCCCTGGCATTGACTCTGAGCCAGCAGCTGGCCCGGGATGAATCCGTGCTGTATATGAACCTGGAAGAGTATTCCGGATTCTCAAGACTGGTAAGCAGTGATTATGAGATGGATCTGTCGGATGTCCTGTACCTGTATAAACAGGGCGCTTATAACTGGATGCGGCTTAAATCCATGGTATATAACTGGGGCAACATGGATTATATCCCGCCTGTCAGGTATGCGGAGGACCTGAGCCAGGTGTCACCGGATGAGATGGCCATGCTGATTGACAGGATTTCCAGGGAAAGCGGTTATGACAAGGTGGTTGTGGATGTGGGACAGATGGGACGGGGCGCCCTTCCGGTACTTTCGGTCTGCGATGTGGTTTATATGCCGGTAAGGGAGGATATGGTGTCCGCGGCCAAGCTGGAGGAATTTGATGAATATCTGGAGGAGGCGGATGACGGTTCTGTGCGGGACAAGATACAGAGGCTGAAGCTTCCGTCCCCCGGCAGGATCGGAAGGCGCGAGGGGTACCTGGAACAGCTCCTGTTTGGGGAAATGGGGGATTATGTCAGGCAGCTGTTAAAGGGCAGAGGACCGGAACATTGACAGCGGGTATGGGGAGTGAAGATGAAAAAGGAACATGAGGGCAGGATGCTGCAGGAGAAAAGAATTAGGATCCAGCAGGAAAATGAAGGAAACAGGGAAGGAATCCGTTCCAGGCTGCGCCGCCGGATTATGGAGGAACTGACAGAAAGCCGTAACATGGACGATGAGCAGCTGCTGGAGCGGATTGACACTGCTATCCGTGATATGGGGCAGGGAATCTATCTTCCTTTGAAGGAGAGGATATGGCTGAGAGGAAGCCTGTTTGACAGCTTCCGCAGGCTGGATATCCTGCAGGAACTGGTGGATGACAAAACCGTGTCGGAGATCATGGTCAACGGTGCCGGGAAAATATTCATAGAACGCAATGGAAAAACAGAAGTATGGGAAAGGCGGTTTGAGAAACCGGAGCAGCTGGAAGACATCATCCAGCAGATTGTGGGCCGGGTCAACCGGGTGGTCAATGTATCCTCGCCCATTGTAGATGCAAGGCTGGAGGATGGTTCCAGGGTACATATCGTGCTTCCGCCGGTGTCCCTGAACGGGCCGGTGGTAACCATCCGCAAATTCCCTGAGCCAATTACCATGGAGAAGTTAATACGTTTCGGGGCCGTAACCGGGGAGGCGGCTGGCTTCCTGAAGGAACTGGTGGGAGCCGGATACAATATTTTTATAAGCGGGGGCACCAATTCAGGCAAGACCACATTCCTGAATGCCCTGTCCTCCTGGATACCGCCCCATGAGCGTGTCATCACCATTGAGGATTCCGCGGAACTGCAGATTACCCAGGTGCCCAATCTGGTACGCCTGGAGACAAGGAACGCCAATACGGAAGGGGAAGGCGAGATAACCATGAGCCAGCTGATACGGGCGTCCCTCCGGATGAATCCCAATCGGATAATTGTAGGGGAAGTCAGGGGACGGGAGACCCTGGACATGCTGCAGGCCATGAATACCGGGCATGACGGTTCCCTCTCCACGGGCCATGGGAACAGTGCCCGGGATATGCTCAGCCGGCTGGAAACCATGGTGCTGATGGCAGCAGATCTTCCGCTGCCCGCAATCAGAAGCCAGATTGCATCTGCCCTTGATATCATGGTGCATCTGGGACGCCTCAGGGATGGGAGCAGGAAAGTACTTAGTATTGCAGAGATTGGGGGATGTACGGATGGAGAAGTGGAGATGGAATCCTTATATGAATATGACAGGAAAACAGGGAGACTGGAAGCAAAGAGGCGGCTTAAGAACAGGGAAAAGCTTGGAGCTGCAGGATATTGCCAGGGGCGGGAATAGAGGAAGTATGGCTGTTAGGGGAAAGCGGAGAAGGGAGATGAAAACGGGCAGGACATCGGGACCAGCCCAAAAAGCCGGCCCCGGACCGCCTGACATAAGGGATTACCGTGTTTACCGGCTTTCAACCAGGGAGTGGATTTTATATGGGTGCATGGGAATCGGCGCCTGCGCCGTTGTAGCTTACACATTTTACAGGAGTTTGATAGCCTTCCTGCTTATGATGCCGGTTGGAATGCTCTATCCACTGTATAAGAAAAGGGATTTAAGACAGGAACGGATCCGGCAGCTGCGGCTGCAGTTCAAAGAGGGAATCCTTGTGCTGGCCTCCTATCTTGGGGCAGGATATTCGCTGGAGAATGGACTTGCCATGTGCACGGGGGAACTGGAGGGAATCTATGGAAAACAGGGGATGATTACAGAAGAATTCGCCACCCTGACCAACGGCGTCAGGATGAACCGGCCAGTGGAGCTGCTTTTGATGGAATTTGGGGCCAGAAGCGGTCTTGAGGATGTGGACCATTTTGCCCAGGTATTTGCAGCGGCCAGAAGAAGCGGCGGCGAACTGGTTGGGATTATCAATTATACAGCCGGAATCATACGTGATAAGGTGCAGGTACAGGAGGAAATCCATACCATGACAGCGGCCCGGGTGTTTGAGCAGAAAATCATGAATGGCATCCCATTCCTGATTGTACTGTACATAGACCTGACATCGCCGGGATTCTTCCGGGTAATGTATGAAACCATGATGGGCCGGGCTGTCATGACCATATGCCTGGCAGTGTATCTTGGCGCCTGGATGCTTTCCAAAAAGATACTTGAGATTGAGGTGTAGCAGGAAATGGGATGTAAGCAGGGATGGTGGAGCGCGCGGTGGAAGAAATTGAAATGGAAAAAACAGATTGGATGTGTGGCAATGGGCGTAATCCTGGGAGCCGCGGCCCAGGTCCAGTCCGGAGCAGGACAGGGATTTGGGCAGGATTATGTGCTGAAGAGAAATGGATATGGGCAGGGTGAGGCTTTTTACCAGATTAATGTAGAAGGTCTTGAGGAGGAGACGGTTTCCTTAGATATCAAGCTGTCGGAGCGGATTTACACAAAGGAGGAGGCCCATAAGGCATATGAGGCTGTCATGGAAGATCTTCCCCGATATATTCTCGGGGATAATGAATCATTAACTGAGGTAAGGACCAGCCTTAACCTGGTGACATCCCTGAACCAATATGGAATACGTCTCAGGTGGGAGTCCGATAATCCGGAGCTGGTGGATTCTTTTGGTCAGGTAAATAATAGGGGAGTAGAAGAATCCGGACACGAAGTATGTCTGAGTGTACGGATGACCGATGGTACATGGCCTGAGGAATTTATCATACCGGTTATGGTAAAGCCGCCTTTGCTTACAGAAGAGCAGATACAGCAGGATCATTTCCTTAAAATGCTGTCCATGGAGGATGAACGGCAGAGATCTACGGAGATTATGAAGCTGCCCGAATCATTCCAAGGCAGGGAACTGCGCTATCACATGAAGGATGACCCGGTTTTCCTGCCGCTGGCAGGCCTGGGCGCGGTGTTTGCTGTTTTACTTACCTTAAAAGACCAGAGTGATATTAAGAAGGGGGAGAACAAAAGGAAACACCAGCTGTTACTGGACTATTCGGAAGTCCTGTCCCGGCTCATCATCTTCCTTGGCGCAGGTATGAGCATCAGGACTGCATGGGATAAGGTTGCGTTTGGTTATCAGAAGCTGGTGGATGACGGAAAACAAAAGCCCAGGTATGCATATCAGGAGATGTATGAGACCAGCTGCCAGATGCGGGGAGGCGTACCGGAGGGAAGGGCTTTCATGGATTTTGGAAGGCGCTGCAGTCTGCAGCAATATATGAAGCTCGGCAGCCTTTTGGAACAGAACCGCAAGAACGGGTCAAAGAACCTGAGGGACACATTGAAGGTTGAGATGGCAGAGGCCTTTGAACAGCGCAAGCATCAGGCAAGAAGGCTGGGGGAGGAAGCGGGAACGAAGCTGTTGCTGCCATTGTTCATGATGCTGTCCGTTGTCATGGTTGTGATTGCGGTTCCGGCGCTGATGGAGTTTGGATAGGAAAGAGAGGTGAGTACATGGAATTAAGGAATGAATGGAAGGCATTCATGGAGGAGGACCAGGGCGTGGGGGTCATAGAATTGGTATTGGTCCTGGTGGTCCTCATAGGCCTGGTGATTATTTTCAAAAAGCAGATAACCACCCTTCTGGAGAACATTTTCAAGGAGATTAACAGCCAGTCGAAAGAGGTGTACTGATGGACAGGAAAGGGGAGATAACCATATTCCTGGCCATGATACTGGTAAGTGTCTGCGCCCTGCTGTGCGGACTTGCGGAATCAGTCCGGACCGCAGGGGCCAGATGCTATCTGCGGATGGCCGCGGATTCAGCAGTGGACTCCCTCATGGCACAATATCACAGGGAACTGTGGGACAAGTATCGCATCCTGGGACTTGAATACGATAGCCAGGAGACCCTTGAAAAGGAAATGGAAGGATTCCTGGCCCCCTATATGGAAGCCGGTAACTGGTATCCCATGAAGCTGTCAAAGGCCCAGGCAGAGGATGTGGTGACACTTACGCAGGGGGATGGGAGATATCTGGAACAGGAGATACTGGATTATATGAAGTACGGACTGTTTGATACGGATTGGGATGAACTGGATGAAGCGGGAGCAGGGGAACTGCTTGAGACATGGAAAGAAGGAGGAAGCGTAAACCGGCTGTCAGACCTTTACTCAACTCATTCCAAGGAGGCTGTCCAGTTAGAAAAGGCGCTGGAGAATATCAACAGCAGGCTGGAATTGCAGAAGGAGTACTGGACCCAGGCCGGACAATGTCTTCAATCCCTGGATGGACAGGGCTTTATATCCCGGGCCGGAAAGGTTGTAAAGGAACTGGAGAGGCTTCCTGCACTGGTGGGGATATATGAAAACAAAGCAGACCGGCTGCGGGAGCGTCTGGAAGAAAGCAGGGAAAGATATGGGGAGGAGCAGGGAAACTTAAGCCAGGAGGTACAGGATGCCCTGGAGGATGAGATTGCCCAGTATGAAGCTTATGTGGATAAGGATGGGCAGAGAAGGCAGGAGGTTGTAAGACTCAGGGAATATGCGCCGGATAGGATTTCATGGATTCAGGATGTCATCAGGGAAGCAGAGGATGTAATGGATTATATTGATAACTGGGAACCGGATGATGAAGATGATGAACTGGATGAGGCCTCACTGTGGGAGCCGGTGGAACGGCGATGGTCCGGTTACGGCATGCTTTCACTGGGAATTGAGTTCGGGGTAAAAGACAAGGAAAAAGAAGGATTCCTGGAACGGATTGCCGGCATGGTGACGGGCGGATTTCTGGAACTTGTACTGCCGGAAGAGACAACGGTTTCAGGCAGGAAGCTTAAGCTTGACTCAGTGCCTTCAGCTTCCCTGGGTGGCGCGGGGAACCAGGGCAGCGGCCTTGAGGGAACCGGAAACCTTGTATCACGTATACTGGTAGGAGAATATAATATACGTTTCTTTCAAGGTTTTCAGAAAGAAATGGGGGAAGGGGAATTCTATGAATTGGAGTATCTTATCCACGGCGGGAATCAGGACAGGGATAATCTGGCAGGCGTCGTGTCACATCTGATTGCGCTAAGACAAGGTCTGAATCTGATACACATCCTGTCAGACCCAGGAAAACGGGAGGAAGCACGGAACCTGGCCCTTGCCATCGTGGGAGGCACCGGAATCCTTCCATTGGTATCTGTAACAGCATTCCTAATCATGACGGTATGGGCTTTGGGTGAAGCGCTGGCAGATGTGAGGGCGCTTTTGGACGGAGGAAGGGTACCCTTCCTTAAGACCCGGAATCAATGGAAAATGAGCCTGGACCAGCTCCTTGACATAGGGAGGAATGGGCGCCTGCCGGATGGTGAAGCTGCGGATGATGGGGGAAATGGGCTGAGCTACAAAGGTTATCTCCGCATCCTCATATTCGGGGGATATGGGACCGGCATGGTATACCGGATGATGGATATCATGGAGGTTAATATTGAGAGGGGGCAGAATGGGTTTTCCATGGGACGCTGTGCCTGCATGGTGGATACAGAATCAACAGTCAGTGGAAAACATGTATTTTTTTCAACGGGATTGTGGAAAAAACAGATGGGAGACAGGGAGTTTGATTATGAAACCCGTATTGGGGCATCCGGCAGCTACATGGATGATTCCAGAAAACGTTAATAACAGTAGGAAAGGAGGTTCATGACCATGCCCTTTTACATGCGGAAAGGATATGCGGATACATAAAATGAAAAAGAAATCAAATATAAATATCGCACCTCTCCAGGTACAAAAAAGCTGCTTTTATCCATCTGCCATATCAGCCCGTCATGATAAAAGGGCATTGTCATGCACCTCCTGTTCTGTAAGTGGAAGCCTGTCTGTTGAGGCGGCCATGTGCCTGTCCTTATTTCTCTTTTTATGTGTATGTCTGATGATGCCTATGAAGATGATGGACAGGCAGAGACAGATTCAGGCCGTTGTGGAATCAGTGGGGGAGGAATTGAGCCAGTACGCCTATGTGGAATACTGCCTGCGTTCAGGAAGTGAGGCATCTGTGGATACGCAACGGGCAGACGGTGAGGATGCAGGTTCACTTCTGGCCGCAGGTTATGCCGTGGCACGGATACTGGGACAGGTTGATAACAGCTGGATTGAATCTGTTTCCTTTGATGGTACGGACATTGGCACGGATGATATGGTAGTGATTGTCATGAAGTACAGGATGAAACTTCCATTCTCCATACTGGGGCTTAACAGCGTACCGGTGCAGCATGTCTGCAGCCGGAGGATGTGGAATGGAGCAGACGGGGAACGGTTCGGGCAAGGGGGAACATCAGAGGGTACGGAAGAGGAAATTGTTTATATAGGAAAGAACCCCACCCGCTATCACAGGCAGAGAACCTGCCATTATCTGTACAATGACTTAAAAGCCGTGTCTGCCGGTGAGGTGGAGTCCATGCGTAACCAGTCCGGGGGAAAGTATGCGCCATGTAAAACCTGTGGGACAGGAAATGGCAATGGAACTGTGTACATCATGCCGTATGGAGGCAGTTATCACACGGCAAGGACCTGTCCATCCATCATTGCATATGTACAGGCAGTGGCTTTATCACAAGTGGAGTATCTGGGAGCGTGTTCTTATTGTGGAGGTAAATGATATGGATAATATAAGCGGCTGGATGAATGTAAATGAAGTTGTCCTCAGAGGCGGATTCCTGATATTCCTGGCAGCGGCCAGTTATCAGGATTTTAAGGACAGGAGGATACATGTATGTCTGTTCCTGGCATTCGGCACTGCGGGGGCGGCGCTGAGGGGAATACAGATCATGCTGGAACTGAGGTCATATATGCCTGGGGACGGAATGGAGGCAGCATGGATACAGGCAGGAAAATGCATTAGGGATACGGGTATGGCAATGGTGATTGGAGGTGCGCTCCTGGCATTGTCCGCGGCTACCGGGGAAGCCGTGGGCAGGGGGGATGGATGGTTTTTCGTGGTATCAGGCATATATCTGGATTTTGCCAGGAATCTTCTGCTGCTGTGCGGGGGCCTGATTTTATGTTTTTTGGCCTGCGCCATACTTTTCATGAGGGGCGTGGGAAGCGGCAGGAATGTAAGGCACATGCGCCTGCCGTTTCTGCCGTTCCTTGTACCGGCCGGGATGGGAGTGATGTTTCTGTGAAGGGAGGAAGATCTTATGTCAAAGGCAGTTTTACGGTTGAAGCGGCCTGCATCATGGCGGCAGTCCTGTTGTCCATATCTGTGATGATCCATCAGGCTGCACATGTCCGTGACGATGCCGTAGGCGCCATGGGACTTCATGAAGCAGTTGAAAAAGGCAGGCATGAAAAAGGAGCAGAACTTCATGTTATCTCATCAACGGTACAGGATTACATGGGGCATCCCATGACATTTTCCAGTTATCAGATACAGTTGAAAAGCAGCTGGAACCGCATATCAGGAAAGGCGCAGGGCACGGGATGGAATCATGAGATTGAAGGAAAGCGGTTCAGGCCCGAAGCATTCCTGCGGAAAGTCACATTAATCGAGGGGCTGGGAGAATCAGATGGAGATTAGTTACAGGAGGGAAATAAAACACAATTACCTGGTCATAACACCTGATTGCGGAACCATTCCAGGTTATGAAGCACGTATGCTTGCCGGCAATGAGATTCAAGGGCTGCTGCGCATGCATATCCGGTATCAGGATGGGAATCCCCTTTACTATTATGATATTACATCCAGGCAGCCTTTAAAACGTCTGCTGGACGCGCGTTTTATAAGCAGGGATGAAATCTGCCAGATCCTGATACAGGTTCATGTTGCATTGATGCGGATGGAAGAGTATCTGTTGGGGGATGGAGGCATCCTGATGGACCCCGGCCTGATTTATATGGACCCGGAACTGTTCCAAATAGGCCTGTGCCTGGTACCGGGACAGGCCGGGGTATTTCCGGAAGAGCTGAGCCATTTTTTACAGTATATACTTAAATGCGTTAATCACAAGGACAGGGAGTGCGTGGTCCTGGCATATGGGGTATATCAGGAAAGCCTGAAGGATAATTATGGCCTGGATGACATTTTAAAGTTTATTGTTTCAGATAATGATAAACGTGAGCCGGAAAAGCAGAAGGAACAACATGCTTCCTGCTCCGGGTATAAGGATAGATATGAACCTCAGGCAGAAGGGGGACCGGCACCTGACAGGGAATATGAAAGTGGATGGCATGGGATAAAAGAGGATGAGGTGCCGGTCCGGGATATCCATAAAGACAACGCTGAGAAAAGTGGCATAAAAAAGGAACTTGCTTCCATGGCAAGGCTGGCCGCGGTGTGGATGGCGGCAGTTGTTCTGGTTCCGGCTGCAATCTGGCTATTTGGCGGAAAGAGCAGACTGGTTTCCATGAAGGTTACCCTTATCTGGCTGGATGCAGGACTTTTCCTGTTCCTGGCTGTCTTTGATATCCTGCGGATGCTATTATCCCGAATAAAGGAAAGACATGGGGAGGTCACGGAGCGGGGGCCGGAGCCAACGCTGGGAGCGGAGCAGGATTCCTGGAGAATCCTGTATGATGATGACGATAAAGAGGAAATATGGTCTTCGGAAACAGATAAAACCACAATGGAACCTGCTGCCAGGAATGTCCCGGAGGTAAAAAGCAGTCCCGAACCATTAGATGATGAGGTTTTCAGGACCACACTTTTATGCGGAAAACCTTCAGGTGAGGGAGTCCGCCGGCTAAGGGCAATGGATGAAGATTGTGAGGATATCATTCTTCCATATTATCCGTTTGTAATAGGTAAAAATAAGAATCTGGCAGATTACACGCTGCAAAAGGATACGGTAAGCCGTTTTCATCTGAGAATTGATAACGAAGGAGAGATATATACGGTAACAGACCTTAATTCCACCAATGGTACACGGGTGAACGGGAAGGCGCTTGACGCCAATGGAACATCTGTAATAGAGACAGGTGATGAATTGTATATAGCAGATGTAGGATTTGTATTTGAATAATAGCAGGCAGATACATTAAGTTGACATAAAAATGCGTCTTTTGTGTCAAAAAATGTGATATTTTACAAAAAACACATGGGAGGGGGACGATAAAATTAATTATATTGTAACTTACCCACTTAACAAGAACTTGAAAGTATGCTAAGATAAGATATCATTGATGATGTGAGGAAGGCCGATGAATGCTTATAAGATAAGGGATAAGGCATATGTTAATATAGCGTTGATTGCTGTAAATGTGCTTATTTTTCTTTATTTTGAGTTAATCGGTGACACGGAAGATACAATGTTCATGATAATGCACGGAGCCGTCTATGAACCGCTTGTTGTCTTACGTGGTGAGTATTACCGGCTGTTTACTTCCATGTTCCTGCATTTTGGGGCCAGTCATTTAGTGAATAACATGCTGGTCCTCTTTGTGTTGGGCGAGAGAATGGAACAGGTCCTGGGACATGTAAAATATCTTATATTTTATATTGTCAGCGGAATTGCTGCTAATATCATATCCATAGCGGTTCATATGGGTTCGGCATATGCAGCGGTATCAGCAGGGGCTTCGGGAGCCATTTTCGGTGTGGTAGGCGGCCTGGTCTATGTGGTTGCTGTTAATCATGGCCAGTTGGACGGTCTTACCAACCGGCAGCTGGGGTTCATGATTATCCTGAGTCTGTACCATGGCTTTACTGCATCGGGAGTAGACAATTGGGCCCACATAGGAGGCCTGTTTTCCGGCTTCATCTTAAGTATCTTTCTGTACCGGAGGAAACATACTGCCAGGATCTTTGGTACAGGAAGGTAGAAACTTACAGCTGTGTAAACCGCAGCAGAAGGAGGACTTTCAATATGACAGATGACAATTGTATTTTTTGTAAAATAGCAAACGGGGTAATTCCGTCAACAACCCTGTACGAGGATGAGCAGTTCCGGGTAATCCTGGATTTAGGTCCGGCTTCCAGAGGACATGCACTCATTCTGCCGAAACAGCATTTTGCAGATGTATGTGACCTGGATGAGGAGATTGCGGCAAAGGTGCTTCCACTGGGTGCTAAGATTGGCGCTGCAATGAAGAAGTCCCTTGGATGTTCCGGTTTTAACCTGGTTCAGAATAACGGTGAGTCAGCAGGACAGACTGTGTTTCATTTCCATATGCATATAATTCCCAGATATGAGAATGGACCATCGATAGTAAGCTGGACTCCCGGCACGGCATCACCGGAAGAACTGGCCCAGATTGCAGAAAAAATTAAGAGCAGCTTGTAAAGATGAAGTGACTATGGAAAAGAAAATGGATGCTGATAAGAAAAAGAAGTTTGAGGAAATGTACCTGGATTTCCAGCTGATACTGAGAAAGATGGCCTATGTCAATGACATTCCATATGATTATATTGATGATGTGGTACAGGATACATTTGTCTCATATGCCCACTATGATTATTCACTTGACCTGCCATTGGATAATACCAAGATGCTGTTAATAACCATTCTCAAAAGCCGCTGCATGGATTTTCACCGTAAGATGAAGCACAGAAGCTATGGGGAACTGGATGAAGAAGCATATAACAGTGAAAGTTATCCATCTCATGACAGGTCGGGCAGTCTTCCTGATTTTGTGGTAAGTAAAGAGAAGTGTCAGGCCCTTCTCAAGGAGATTGAGAAACTGCCTGAGAACTGGAGACAGGTGGCTGTCTTAAGATTAATAGAGGGACGGCCGACCAGGGAAGTGTGCGAGATCCTGAACATTACAGAAAAGGCATGCTATTCCCGGGTCAGCCGTATCAGAAAATATCTGGAGATATTGTTAAATGATGATAACTGGCCTTAAGATGATTTTACACATGATTCAATGAGGGACATGACGGTCTCAACTGCATTGTTAAGACGGCTCTGTTCCATGGCCTGTATATAGGCGGCCCTGTTCTGATACAGGCCGTCAATTGCTTGAAACAGGTTCTCATTTGTTATGGACTCCTCCTCCAGAACCTTGCTGAATCCCTGTTTTGCAAAGGAATTCGCATTGAGGATCTGGTCGCCGCGGCTGGCAGAAGCGGACAGGGGAATCAAAAGGTTTGGCTTGCGCAGCGCCAACAGCTCACAGATGGAATTGGCTCCGGCTCTGGAGATGACGATATCGGCTGCTGCGAACAGATGCCTTAATGGGGCATCTACATATTCATACTGTACATATCCGGCTGTACCAATCAGGCTTTCGTCCAGATTGCCTTTGCCGCAGATATGTATTACCTGGTAATTGGCAAGAAGACGTGGAAGGATACTGCGTACGGCCTGGTTCACTGTGACAGAGCCAAGACTTCCGCCAATAATCAGGAGAACAGGTTTATCTGCACTGAGGTGCGTATAAGACAGACCTGACAGGCGGTCACCCTGAAGCAGTTCTTTTCGGATGGGGGAGCCTGTAAGGATTGCCTTGTCTTCCGGGAGATACTTCAGTGTCTCGGGGAAGTTACAGCAAACCTTAGAAGCAGAAGGGATGCAGATTTTATTAGCCAGTCCAGGAGTCATATCTGATTCGTGGATAATGGTGGGGATTTTATAATGTCTGGCAGCCAGTACCACAGGGACTGCGACGAATCCACCTTTGGAAAATACTACATCCGGCTTATAACGTCTGATGAGACGCAGTGCTTCTCCATAACCCTTAATGACACGGAACGGGTCAGAAAAGTTCTTGATGTCAAAATACCTGCGCAGCTTACCAGAGGATATGCCATCATAGGGAATACCTGCATTTTCAATAAGCTTGCGCTCCATGCCCTGATAGGAGCCAATATAGCGGATATCATAGCCTGCTTCCCTGAGGGAAGGAATCAAAGCCAGGTTGGGAGTGACGTGTCCGGCAGTACCGCCGCCGGTAAGAATGATTTTTTTCATGAAAACCTCCTGAAGGTTATGTTATGATGGGGAAAATCCCGGATCATAAACGTCTACTATTATAGTAAGCATTAAACGCAAAAAGTCAACCCTAAAGGCAAAGGTAACTTTAGGAGATTTTGTAAACAGAGGTGTCACGTGGGAGATTATAACAAAGATTCAGAACAGGACAAGGACAAATCAATAGACTTCCTGCTTCGGGAAATGTGTGATTGTTCAAGGGAAGACCTTTTAGATGAATTTGAGGCAGCCAGCAATACAGATATTCCCCTGCCCATTCCTGAACCAGCTGCAGATGAATTTGAGAAAATCTGGTCCAGGATACAGGAAGAAAGGGCTGAGTCAGCGGATACAACTGAACTGGCCGAATCCGAAGAACCAGAAGAGGACAAGGTAGTCCGGGTCCGGTTTGGATGGAAGCGGCTGGCCGCAATTGGGTTGATTGCATGTTTGATAGCTGGTAGTGGTAGTATTGTGTCGATGGGGCGGAAGTCTTATTTTTTCCGGGAGCGGAAGGATGAGCTTGCTGATAATGGTAAGGTGTTAAATAATGATATGAATAAGGTAGCTGCTAATGGAGAAGAAGAGGCATATGCGTTAATTGAAAAAGATTTAAGTATTAAAGCTTTGAGGCTTGGCTATATACCTGCTGACATGGAATTTTCGGAAGTATTAACTGGTGATGGAATAATATATATTAAGTTTCTTTATAGCGATAGTACAATATATTTTGCACAGTCAAAATATGATAAAAGAGTATCTTACAACTTCAAGTCTGATGCAAAAACGAAAAATACATATGAAGTATATAATAAATGGCTCAGGCAAACTTTGGTAATAAAAGAAGAATACTTTGAAGATGGTAATATGGCACTTGAAACATCCGTTATTGTGGATGGAGCATACTATAGCTTATTAGGGACAATGGATATTTTGGAATTTCAGAGGATAGTAAAGGATTTATCATTTTAAATACGGAGGAAGAATATGAAGAGAATAAAATATACTGCTATAGTTACTGTAATGCTGGTGATTTTTATGACACTTAATGTATTTGCTAGTCCCTATAATTTAGGCCAGTATACTTCAGTTAATGAGGTATCAAAATTGTTACCTCCAGGGGTTAAACAAAGTAAGGTATCTGAGAGTGCAAGGCCGCGTGGAGTTTTTTTTGCAAGAGCAGATTTGACGATTTTAGATAATGGAAATGGAGAGGTGGGAGCAGTTGCTGTATCTCTTTTCCGAGTTCCTGTAGATGAAGCGTATATCACCATTTATTTAGATCGTTGGGATGAATCTGCAGAAAGATGGTATCAGGTTGACTATTATGAGGCTGAGTTCTATGCTAGTGATTATCCAGATGGATTAACCACACCAAACATAAATGTTTCCTTTATAAATCAGAAAAAAGGATGTTATTATCGGTTAAGAGGTGCGTTTGGTGCGCTTCTTAATAATGAATATGAAGGTTTCAATCCAGTCACTGATGGTATCTTATTAGATTGATTAACCTAACCAAGCAAAATAAAAGGCAGGTCCCCCGACCTGCCTTAACTTTACTCTTATATATAACCCCTACTACTGTGCCTTATACTGCTTCAAAGCCCGGGCTAACTGATCCGGACAGGATGTGGGCCTGGGGCCGCAATGGATGCCGTCCAGTCTTGTGATTGCATCGTCTATGTCCATTCCTTCTATCAGTCTGGACAGGCCCTGGGTGTTGCCGGAACATCCGCCTACAAACTGGACATTGGTAAGTTTGTTATCTTTTACTTCAAAGGATATCTCCCGTGAACAGACTCCTTGTGTTTTATACCTCATGTATATAGCCTCCTGCTTGAATCATTCATGTATATCAGATTATGCCTTATGAAAATGGGAATGTCAAGTGCGAATAAGCTTTATACTTGAAAAACTGTACACTTTCGATATAATAAAGGATAGGTGCCCTACAGGGGACAAGAAGGAGGTTTTTATGTTAGGAATTATCGGAGCCATGGATGAAGAAGTATCCAAGCTTAAGGAACAGCTGACAGATGTACAGGTAGAGACCAGGGCGGCTATGGATTTTTATAAGGGCAGACTGGATGGAAAGGATGTAGTGGTGGTGCGCTCCGGCATCGGAAAGGTCAATGCCGCCATGTGTACACAGATACTGGCAGATATATATAATGTTGAGGGAATTGTGAATACAGGTATAGCTGGTTCGCTTAAGGCGGAGATTGATATCGGAGATATTGTCCTGTCTAATGATGCGTTGCAGCATGATGTGGACGCCTCTGGTTTTGGATATGCTGTAGGGCAGATTCCACGTGTGGATACACTTGCTTTTGAGGCAGATGGGAAGCTGGTTCAGCTGGCCAGGGAGTGCTGTGCCAGGGTGAATCCGGATATACACACATTCGTGGGCCGTGTTGTGACAGGGGACCAGTTTATTTCGGATAAGGATAAGAAGCAATGGCTTGTGGAGACATTTGCCGGATATTGCACTGAGATGGAAGGGGCCGCTATTGCACAGGCATGTTATTTGAATTCCATCCCATTTTTGATTGTAAGGGCTATCTCGGATAAGGCGGACGACAGCGCTACGGTTGATTATCCTGCTTTTGAGGCAAAGGCAATCACGCATTCAGTAAACCTGCTGACGGAGATGATACGTTCTTATTAAGCAGTAATAGAGCACTTTTTAGAATCAGGGACCTCTTTGGTATCATTCCAGGAGGTTCTTTACATTTAAGGGACTATTTCCGGTAATTGTTTCCTAAACCAATGGTAATGTTGCGTATGGATTGATACCCAAAGTCAATCGCAAAACCATTCATGGAGATAAACATAGGTCAAACCCACATCCGGATATCAACGAGGTACCTTGTAACAACAGAAAATGGGAAGAGATTCCAGGTTATGCCCCAGCGATTTGAGCGGGAGCAAAGGTAGGGCATCTGGAGAGTTCCACTATATTTATAGAAGGGAACCGCATAAAATCATAAATAAACAGAGCGCTAAAGCACTGTTCCCCTGCCAATCCAACTACCGATTCATCTACCAATCTCCCCAAAGCCAATCCCCCAAAGCCAATCCTCCCAAAGCCAATCCCCCAACGCCAACCCCTTCCAAAGCCAATCCTCCCAACGCCAATCCCTCCCAAAGCCAATCCTTCCAAAGCCAATCCTCCCAAAGCCAATCCCCCCAAAGCCAATCCCCCCAAAGCCAATCCTCCCAAAGCCAATCTCCCCAAAGCCAATCCCTTCCAAAGCCAATCCTCCCAAAGCCAATCCCCCCAAAGCCAATCCCCCCAAAGCCAATCCTCCCAAAGCCAATCCTCCCAACGCCAATTCCTCCCAACGCCAATCCTCCCAATTTCAATCATCCCAACGTCAATCCCCCTAACATCAATCTGCCCCCACCCAATTCCGACCCTCCCCTACGTTCCGGCCCGTCCGTATTCCCGGCTTCCATAAAACCAGGGACAGATTCCTGCGGTCATCTGCCGCCCGCAGCGTCCACAGTACAGATAGGATGCGCTGCGCTTACCCCCCTGCTATATACGGCCCAGTTTTTTCAGTGATGCCAGGCGGGTCCGGCTGACACCTGAACCTTACGTTTGGCCTCTCAATTGCTGGGTTAAGCAGATATATCATATCTCATGGACAGGGGATGGAATTTAAACTATATGTTCCAGCAGGCATGATTATTGACCGGATTGGGAGAAGGAGTTTGTCAGGGAAGGAGGAGACAGGGCCTTAATATACAGGCTTTTTAAGGGATATCTTACCTTTCAGGATCGTTTTTTAGGAGAATTTGGCGAACGATTCTAGGCTTTCTCAACTTCCCAAATCAAAATCCGTTGCTATAATAGACTTTACCGGGAAACGCCTGACTGCAGGGGCATTTCCCAAACGACGGATAATGGCGCCTGCGGCAATGCGGCCGCCAATCAGATACCGTCAATAATAGTATAGTAACTGGAAGGAATCCGGGAAGAAGAAAGGGGCTTTTACAATGATGAGCTTTTTACAAACAGGAAAGGCACTGTATGTGCTGGCAGCAATCTGCCTGGCGGGGGTATTCAGCCGGCTGATGGCGGGAAGCTTCTACAAACGATTAATTAAAGAGAGTACCAATATGGCATTGACCAAGAACAAGTGTCTGCGTAATTTGAAACAGAATGCAGAGGATACATATAGAATTAATCAGGGTATGAGCAACACACGTGTTTATCTGGAACGCCAGATGTACAGCCTCCGTACGGCAGGAATGACTGCAAGAGGACTGGACAACCTGTCAGGGCAGCTGACACTTCTCTGCTTCCTGGCAGGCGGCGGGGCAGCATTTCTCTCTTATTGGTATAGAAGTGATAATTATTATATTGTTCTTTACGGCTCCATCGGTATCCTGGCAGGCATGTTCACCATGCTGGTGGATTATGGGGTGAATCTGGAGGCCAAGCGCCAGCAGCTTCTCACCTGCTTACAGGATTATATGGAAAATGTGATGTGGCCGAGAATGAACCGCGAGGGCAGTGCGGAGCATGTGCCTGCCGTTACAGCAGAGGAGGAGCGCAGGGAACCGGCGCCTGTACGCTCCATTGGAAGGGAACGCCGTTCAAATAATAACAACAGACGCGGGCTGGAGCAGACAGCTGCCAGCAGGGAGAGACAGGAGGACAAGTCCAAGGATAACTGGCTTCAGGATCTGAATCCGGACCAGAAGCGGATGCTTGGGGAATTGTTAAAGGAGTTTATTTCATAGAAAGATTTCCAGGAAACCATTTTCAGAATAAGTCCTGAAAATGGAACTTGAAAATCGAATCCATAAATTAGAAAGAAATAGAATTATAAGACGGGATATGGTATAATTTAAACGATAAGCGGCTTTACCGCAATAGATAGAGGCATGGATCGGCTTGGATGTCCGTCCATGGACATAAGAAAAGGAGAGCGCGAATTATGGTAAAGGAAGTAACATTTGATTATTCCAAGACAGCGGGAGTCATATCTGCTGAGGAGATGGCCAACTTTAAGACCACGGTAATGAGTGCAAAGGAAACCTTGCTCAGTAAGACGGGAGCAGGCAGCGATTTTCTGGGATGGATTGACTTGCCTGTGGATTATGACAAGGATGAGTTTGCAAGGATTAAGAAGGCGGCAGCCAAGATTCAGAGTGATTCTGATGTCCTTTTAGTAGTGGGAATCGGCGGTTCCTATCTGGGAGCCAGGGCGGCCATTGAATTTCTGTCACATAGCTTTTATAATGTGTTACCTAAGAGCGTTCGTAAGACACCTGAGATTTATTTTGTGGGCAACAGCATCAGCAGCAAGTATATCCATGATTTAAAGCAGGTATTGGAAGGAAAGGATTTCTCCATCAATATCATTTCCAAGTCAGGCACTACCACTGAACCGGCAATCGCATTCCGTGTATTTAAGGAGATGCTGATTGAAAAGTATGGCAAAGAAGAGGCTAACAAGCGCATCTACGCAACCACAGACAAGGCTAAAGGCGCCCTTAAGAATCTGGCGGACGAAGAAGGATATGAGGAATTCGTTGTACCGGATGACGTAGGCGGGCGATTCAGCGTATTGACAGCTGTAGGCCTTCTGCCAATCGCGGTCAGTGGAGCGGATATTGATAAATTGATGGAAGGCGCTGCTTCAGGAAGGAAGAAAGCGCTGGAGACCCCATATGAGTCCAACCCTGCCCTGCTTTATGCAGCAGTGCGCAACATCCTGCTTCGCAAAGGCAAATCAGTTGAGATCGTGGCCAACTATGAGCCAAGCCTTCACTACGTGTCCGAGTGGTGGAAGCAGCTCTATGGTGAGAGCGAGGGCAAGGATCAGAGAGGCATTTTCCCGGCAGCAGTGGATCTGACCACGGATCTGCACTCCATGGGACAGTTCATCCAGGACGGAGCACGTATCATGTTTGAGACAGTGATCAATGTGGAGGAATCTCCGGAAGAGATTCTCCTGAATAAAGAAGACGTGGATACCGACGGAATGAATTACCTGGCTGGGAAGAGCGTGGATTTTGTTAATAAGAGTGCCATGAACGGCACGATTTTGGCTCACACGGACGGCAATGTACCGAACCTGATGGTTAAGGTACCGGAGCAGAATGCGTTCTATCTGGGAGAACTGTTCTACTTCTTTGAATTTGCCTGCGGCGTAAGCGGTTATATTCTGGGTATTAATCCGTTTAACCAGCCGGGGGTGGAGAGCTATAAGAAAAATATGTTCGCACTGTTAGGCAAGCCTGGATATGAGGAGCAGAGGGAAGAGCTGCTTAAGAGGCTGTAATGGACTGTTTGGCACGGTAAATCCATAAAGGATAAAAGGCCGTCCTGCTGATGATGTAAGTCAGCAGGGCGGCTTTTCAATTGCAGTATCAAAAGACTGGTTTCATCTACTCTTCAATAACCTGTATCTCAAGATAATCAAAGTCAATGGATTCGATAAAATTATCCTGTGAAAAACGGGCTTTATCGTGGTATTTAAAATCCTTTACAGTAGAGTCCAGCCACATGGGCTTTTCCAGATTGAACTCGTAGCAGATGGAGTCCAGGGAGTCAAAAACCATCTGGGTCCTGGACAGGGAGTAGTCTGATATGCATATCACGGTATCCTGTAACAGATGGTTGTCCTTCATTAATTTTCCCCACATTCTGAACATAAGGCTTCTCCTTCTTTCTTATATTTACCTGCTGTATCAGGCAATGCTTCTGTGAGCAATTTTGCGTCTGAGGTTTAGTATATCATTTAATTCCAGGTTTTAAAAGGATTTATATTTATTTCCCAGCAATTTAAAGGTTCAGGTAAAGGTTCAGGTAAAGGTTCAGGAGAAAGATTCAATGGCGGCAGGTCATATATCTGTGGACTCCCTTATGATCAGCTCCGTGGAATACTGGGAGAAGACGCAGGGTGTCCTGGGTGTCCTGATTCTGGTCAGCAGGCAGTTGGCGGCCGCTATGCCAAGCTGCTCCTTGGGTGTGTGTATGGTTGTCAGCGGAGGATTACATTTGGCTGACTGGTTGATGTCGTCAAAACCCACAAAGGCAACCTCCTCAGGAATGCGGTGTCCAAGGAACTGTATGGCGTGCATGACCTGTATGGCTGTCCAGTCATTGCCGCATATATAGACATCAGGAAGCCCTTCCATGGACTTGAGCTTATTGACAAGATAGGGAAAATCCATGTACTGGTTATTGGTTTCATAGAGCAGGGAGTGGGCCTGGTCAAGGGGAAGTTCCAACTCATTCAAGGCTTCGCAGAGCGCGTCAAAACGTTCCTGGAATCCGCGGCCCACATTATAGGAGTATATATCTCCGGCAAAGGAAAAACGGCGTTTTTCCTTATCTGCCAGAAGCTTGACAATCCGCTTTACATTGGTCTTATTTTCCATGGTGATGATATCCAGCCTGCCAATCAGGTTCTCATATTCTTTGGGCATGTCCACGGTCACACATGGGATGCCTGTTTCGATTAATGTCTGGCAGGCCTCACGGCTGCATATCTCAACCATGATGATGCCCTGGATGGAGGTATCATAGACAATGGGAGGGAACTGTTTCTTTTCCAGCTCTTCATCCGTGATGATGCCCAGGGTAAGGGTGTATCCGCAGGGGGTAAGCACGGATTCAATCCCTTTCATGACATTGACCCAGAATTCAGAGTAGTCTGCCGATGCCTTTGTAAGGAAAAGAATGGTTCCCTGGGAGGATGAGGATGCAGGGACGGATGTTTCATTTAAGATATTCCTGTAATTCATTTCGCGGGCTTTTTCGAAGATTAACCGTTTGGTTTCCTCCGAAACCCCGCCTTTTCCATTAAGGGCTTTTGAGACCGTGTTTCGTGATATGTTTAATTCATGGGCAATGTCCTGTATGGTACAGTTCATATGACAACCTCCTGAAGTTATTTATAAGCATATTATAATGTGCATTTGGGGAAAATGCAAACAGTTTTTGTGTTCAAATGTAACATTGCAAGGAATGGGATATATAAAACAGAAGGTGTGCAGCGATGGGTGCAAATGCACACATAAATTTCATTAATATAACCACAGACATTGTGTTAAATTCATAATAAACCACAGGATTCACTGTATATGTATACGAAATTCATAGAGCAGCACCCTAAATACATTGACAATAATGTGTGCATTAACTAAAATAAAAGTGCAAATGAAAGAAAAATGTAACTATAAAGGATGGGGCAAATGGATAAATTATTCTTCAAACCAGACAACGCATGGGTAGGTGACCTGATACCATATTACGAAGACGGCACATACTATGCATACTACCTGCATGATCCCAGGGTTAACCCGGGCGAGTTCGCAGAAGAGACAACCTGGCACCTGGCCACGACAAAGGACTGCAGGAAATTCCAGTACCAGGGCGAGGCCATAACAAGAGGAGGGGATGACCGTCCCAATAAGAACATTTACACAGGTTCCGTGATTAAGAAGGGTGAAAATGAATATTATGCGTTCTATACTGCGTTCAATGCGGATATCCAGATTCATGGCAAGAGCGTGCAGTCCGTAATGAGGGCGTTCAGCACGGACCTGATCCACTGGGAGACGGATGAGGATTTTCTGTTTGTGGCAGATGACAGTATGTATGAGTCATTTGACTGGCGGGATCCATATGTATTTAAGAATGAGGAAGAGGGCAATTACTGGATGCTGCTGGCTGCCAGGAAAAAGGGCGGCGGCGCCCACCGGGGCGGCTGTACGGCCCTGTGCAAATCAACGGACCTGGTCAACTGGACCTATGAAGAACCGTTTTACGCCCCGGAGATGTATGTGACAATGGAATGTCCGGAGGTTTTTCAGATGGGCGGCTGGTGGTACCTTGTATTCTCCACATTTTCAGACCGCTTTACCACGCATTACAGAATGGCCAGGACGCTGGACGGGCCGTGGGGGATTCCGGACGATGATGTGTTTGACACCAGGGCGGATTACGCAATCAAGACTGCTTTTGACGGTCAGAAGCGGTTTGCATTCGGATGGATTGCAAGTAAGGCCGGGAATAATGATTACGGTCCCTGGGAGTGGGGCGGCACCATGGTCGCACATGAGATTGTCCAGGAACCGGACGGGACATTAAGCGTGAAACCCACGGAGGCAATGAAGGATTTCTATAACCAGGTACTGCCCGTCAATGATTTATGTTATTATCATTGTACCGCCAGAGAAGAGGCGGGGAAAACCATCATCCAGTCGGAAACCCTGGGCGCCGTGCTGTTTCCGGTTCCGGAACAGGGATTTGAACTGGATCTCACCATTACCCCCGGTCAATCCGCAGAGACAGGTGTGGCGCTGCATACGGATACGGGAATGGAAAACGGTTATTTCCTCAGGATGGACCTGTCGCGGCGCACGGCTGCATGGGATATGTGGCCAAGGTCGGGCCAGGGCGTTTACCAATGGCAGATTAAGGGCGATATCCCATGCCAGATTGAGACTTCAAGGAAGCTTCCGGCAGCAGATACATACCAAATAAGGATTTTCCGGGAGGATGACCTGTGTGTGCTATATGTGAATGACCGAATGGCCATGTCCACCAGGATGTACGACCATAAAGGCGGCCTTGCCGGTATCTATACAGTGGGGGGTACGGCGGCTGTCAGCGGATGTCAGATAAAAGTCAAATGATCATAATGCAGAGAAGGAGAAGAGAATATGAAAAAAAGAATGTTAGCAATCGTATTAACAGCAGCAGCCATGCTGACCATGGCGGCATGCGGCCAGGGGACGCCGTCAGGCAGTCCGTCCGGGGCTTCTGAGAATGGGAAAGGGAACGCGGACAGCGATGTGACCGTGGTCAAATGGTTTGCCTCCAGACCTGTGGACGGGGAAATAGACCTGACCATGAGGGAGATTGCCGAGCAGTACGGCAAGGAAAAAGGAGGAAAATGGAAGATAGAGGTTGAGACAACGGCGGACAGGCCCTCCTACCTCCAGAAGCTTAAGACCCTGATTGCAGGCGGACAGATGCCGGACATCATTGATATTGACGCAGACCCTTACTGCCAGGAACTTGTGGATGCAGGATATCTTGTGGACGTGAAGAAGTTCTTACAGGATGAAGGTCTTTATGACAGGTTCTATCCAACCGCCCTGCGCTATCAGGAATTTACGGATGGTTCCATGTACACCCTGCCGCTGGAATATCATGTGGAAATGATCTGGTACAATAAAGATATATTTAAGGAAAATGGCGTCGAGGTGCCAAAGACCATGGATGAATGGCTGGATGTCTGCAGGACTCTTAAGGATAATGGAATTACGCCGATTTCCGTAGACGGAATCGACCGGTGGCCGGTACAGCGCTACATTGCAATGATGCCGTTCAGGATGACCGGGAATGAGTACATCATTAACCTGAGGGACGGAAAGGCCTCCATGGGGGATGAAACCGGCAGGCAGGCCGTGGAATTCTTACAGGAAATCGGACAATATTTTAATGAAGGCTTCGGGGCAACGGATTACGCAACGGCCCAGTCCATGTTCCTGGACGGAAAGTCAGCCATGTATTATATAGGGGATTGGGAGCAGGCCGCCATGCTTGAAGCGTACAACGCAGGCAAGGTTGATTACTTCTATCTTCCGACCGCAGAAGGCGCAAAAACAGGAGCCAATGAGTTCTGTGTCAATTCAGGAATCGGCATGGCGTTCAACACACAGACCTTTGACGCTAAGACCAAGGACTTCATAAAGTATGTGATTGAGAATTACGGTAAGATTTATGCCGGACGCATGCAGATGTCGCCCATCAAGACAGAACTGCCGGGAGACATCCAGTTTACGGACCTGTATTTACGGATCCGGGAAGACATGGAAAAGACAGGGGAAAATTTCCTGAAGCCATGGGATACGTATCTGGATGTTGACACAAATACCGTGATGCAGGATAACATGCTTTTGCTGGCAGCTGGCGACATGACAGTGGATGACTTTATAAAGATTGTGGATGATGCCATTGCTTCCAATGTTAAATAGAAGGCTTGCATGGCTGCCGCGGGTATCTGGGATTCCCGGGGCAGCCGGTATGGAAAGGGGAATGGGATATGGGCATTTTAAGGGACAGGAAGGCGTTCTGTGTATTTCTTCTGCCAGGCTTATTGTTTTATATACTGGCTGTGTTTTATCCGATTGAGGAGTCAATCCGGCTGAGTTTTATGGAATGGGGAGGCATTGGCGCCAGAAAGTTCGTGGGCCTTGATAATTACATCCATATGTTCAGGGACCCTGTCTTCTATACCGCCTTTGTGAATAACCTGATATACCTTGTCATCGTGGTGTCCATGCAGCTGATGATAGGGCTTATATTTGCAGTGCTGCTTACCTATATGACAAAGCACGTTGCCCTGATTAAAACCTTATATTATGTTCCGTGCATCATTACTACGGTGGCTGTTACCCAGCTGTTCAGAAGCATGTATGCCACCGAACCCGTGGGCCTGATTAACCAGATATTGAATGTTTTTGGCATCCGCAGCATCAGCTGGCTTACAAATATCAAGACGGTCCTTGCAGCCGTATCCCTGCCGGAGGGATGGCGGTTTGCCGGGATGTATATGGTTATCTTCTATGCAGCCCTGATTTCCCTGGATAAGGAAGTCATGGAGGCGGCCAGGGTGGATGGGGCAACGGACTGGCAGCTGCTGATTAGGATTAAGCTTCCCATGATCCGTCAGATCATCCTTCTCACCCTGACCATGTGCCTGACCGGCGCCTTGAGGGGATTTGACATACCGTTCCTCCTGACCAATGGAGGCCCGGGCAATGTCAGCGAGCTGATGTCCACCTATATGTATAAGAAGGCATTTTCCAGCAACCAGTATGGTTATGGAAGCACGCTGTCCGTGTTCATCATCATAGAAAGTATCCTGGTGGTTGCCCTGCTCCGGGCGGTGATGTCGGAGGAAAAGACATTCATAAAAAAGAAAAAGCATGCGGGGGGACATTGACATGGCTAAAAAGAAGATTGGAAAAGTAATATTCCTGGTTGTTATATGCCTGTTTTTGGCGGTGCAGCTATATCCTGTGCTGTGGCTGTTCCTGGCAAGCATCAAGCCCACCACGGAGTTGTCCGCAGCACCGTTTGCCCTGCCGAAATCGCCTACCCTGGCAAATTATATTAAGATATTCTCAGATGGGAAAATCCTGGGGTACATGTGGAACAGCTTTAAAATCACGGCGGTTTCCATTGTCCTCATCGTTTTCCTGAGCGCCACGGCGGGGTTTGCGATTTCTAAATTCAGGTTCAGGCTCACGGGCAGGATTTATGCGTTTTTTACGTTCGGAATCATGATTCCGGTCCAGATAACCCTGATTCCCCTGTTTATCTTTTACAGCAGGATGCACATACTCAACACCAGCTTTTCGCTGATCCTGCCCCAGGTGGGATTTGCGCTGCCCCTGTCCGTCATGCTGTTTGTCAGCTTTTACAGCTTCATTCCCAATGAGCTGATAGAATCTGCCATTGTGGACGGCTGCTCCCCATACCGCACCTTTACCTCCATTGTTTTCCCGCTGGCCAAGAATACGGTGATTACGGTGGCGTCCATGCACAGTATCTTTATATGGAACGACTTCATATTCGCCAACACATTCATCAGCGAGCAGGCGGCCAAGACAGTGGCCCTGGGCCTTAAGGATTATGTGGGGGCCTTTGGGAATGTGGACTGGGGTTCCACGTACGCGGCCATTGCCGTATCAATCCTTCCGCCCATGATTGTGTATTTTGTGCTGAATAAGTGGGTGGCAGAGGGCATGACGGCCGGAGCGGTGAAGGGGTAGGGGAAAAGACGGGAGCGGATTTTCAAACACGCTCTAAGGACAGGGAGGATACAATGTTTGAATATTCAATGACAGGTATGCTGGGCGCCCTTCCCATGTTACGGCATGGAAGAAGCAGGGCCATTAACGCGGAGAACCCAACAGGGGAAAAAGGAAAAGGGGGCATGGCCGCAGGGCCGCTGGGGCCGTCCAGGAAGGGCAGCCCATGCCTTAAGGATATACAGCCGGGAGAGAGCGTGGTCCTGGGGGAGATAGAAGGCGCGGGCGTGATCAACCATATCTGGATGACCGTGGACCGGAAAACATCCGATGCTGAGCGCTATGTGCTCAGGGACCTGGTACTGCGCATGTACTGGGATGATGAGACCGCGCCTTCCGTGGAAAGCCCTTTGGGGGACTTTTTCTGCTGCGGCTTTGGGACGGATTACAGGGTGGACTCTGTCCCGGTCACGGTGGCCCCGGCCAGGGGATTCAACTGCTATTTCCCGATGCCGTTCCGGGCAGGCGCGCGGATTGAACTTGTGAACCAGCACGCGGATCCGGTTCCGGCCTTTTTTTACCAGATTGATTATTGCCTTTATGACCATATTCCGGATGACACGGCGTATTTCCATGCCCAATGGAGGCGTGAGAGAATCACTTCCCCCGGAAAGGATTATGTCATAGCGGATCATATCAGGGGAAGGGGACATTATGTAGGGACCTTCATTGCATTAAGTACCCTGGAGCGTTACTGGTGGGGGGAAGGGGAAGTGAAATTCTACATTGACGGGGACAGGGAATACCCCACCATATGCGGGACCGGGATGGAGGATTATTTTGGCGGTTCCTGGAGCTTTGCACGCCAGGAGGACGGCCGGACCGTGGAGACGAACTATAACTCCCCTTTTTTAGGATATCCTTTTTATTCTGCCCATGATGCGGATATCCGTAATCCATACCATAATGACGACTGTCCTCCCATGCGTTCCTTTTACAGGTGGCATCTCATGGATCCGGTTATCTTTGACCATGACCTGCGGGTTACGGTCCAGCAGATCGGGGTCAGTGACCGGGGACTGTTTGAACGGCAGGACGATTTATCTTCCGTGGCCTACTGGTATCAGACGGAACCCCACGGTGCGTTTGAGGCGCTGCCCTGTGCCAGGGAGCGCTGGCCTAGATAAAACTCAAAAAAATTGTTAAATATATCTACAATCTGAAAAATTTTTAGTAAAAATCTAGGAGAAAATGGGTGAATTTACATCCGTATAATTATAAAAAGTCTGAATATATAAGGAAACATTTAATGATAAATAATTAATTAACGAAAAAATATGATGTTGACAAAAAAATATTCTCTTCTATAATGGTAATCACGATGAGTTTTCTGAAAATTGGTTTTTGGGGCACGCCCGGCAATCTGTCCTAGCCTGCCCCGGATTATTAAGAAGGAGGATATGTTTATGCAGCATTTAAGAAGAATGGAAGACCGTGTTGTACTGCTTACCGGAGGCGGCGGCGGAATCGCCCGGGGCGTGGCCAGGGCGTTTGCAGATGAGGGGGCCAGCATGATCCTCACTGATATCTTCCCCGGAGGCATGGAAAAGACAAAGGCTGAGCTGGAGAAGGATTTTGGCACGGATGTGGTAATCTGTGTGGCGGACGGTTCCAATGAGGACCAGGTCAAGGCTGCCATTGAAAAAGGCGTGGAGCATTTCGGCAAGCTGAACGTGCTGATTAACAGCGCCCAGACCTCGGCTTCCGGACTTACCCTGGTGGAACACACCCAGGCGGATTTTGACAAGGCCATCTATTCCGGGTTATACGCAACCTTTTTCTATATGAAGCATGCATTTCCATATCTGAAGGAGACCCATGGCTCGGTCATTAACTTCGCATCCGGCGCAGGAATCTCCGGCAAGCCCGGACAAAGCTCCTACGCAGCCGCAAAGGAAGGAATCCGCGGCCTGTCCAGGGTGGCCGCCAATGAATGGGGACCATATGATATTAATGTGAACGTAGTCCTTCCTCTGGTCATGACGGATAAGCTGGCCCAGTGGGGGCAGGAAAATCCGGAGATGTTTAAGAAAAACCTGGATGAGATTCCTCTTGGACGGTACGGGGATGCGCAGAAGGATATCGGTAAGGTATGTGTGTTCCTGGCCAGCTATGATGCAAAGTATATAACAGGGGATACCCTGTTTATCCAGGGCGGCGTGGGGATGAAGCCTTAACCCCATCCGCAGGGCAGTTTCCAGACACCCCACAGTGTCCTGAATCCCTGAAAATCCTCCTTTTGGCGACATATTTCTGTCATATTTGAACTTTTTGTAACATCCCTTGCCCGAAGGGGTGATTTGTAGTAAGCTATACATAGTTACAAAAGTTCCCATAAGGAGGAAATGCAGGTGGGACAGGCAATTACGGATTATGTAAAGTTCCTGGCAGACGCCAGGGATGCGGTGTACCGTCTGGACTGTGACCAGAATACGGCGGGTCAGCTGGAAGCATTGGAAGAGGAGCAGGAACGGGAACTGGAGACAGCAGGCAGGGCTGTTACGGATGCTGTTAACCAGACCGTTAAAAAGCGGCTGGAGGAGATCAGTTCCAGCTATGATAAGGAGATTGCCAAGGGGCAGGAGCGGCTGAAAAAAGCAAGGGCAAAACGCGAGAAGGCCAAGAGCCGGGGAATGAAGGAGCGGATAGCCGAAGAGACCAGTGAGCTAAGGGAGCATAACAGGGATTTAAAGGTGCAGATGAGGACCTTGTTCCAGAAGGAAAGGGTGCCGTCATTCTGTAACAGTACATTTTACTATGCGCTGTATTATCCGGGAGGCCTGAAGGAAATCATGCTGTTCCTCCTGACCCTGACCGTTTGTTTCCTGGCAGTGCCCTGCGGGGTATACTTTTTCCTGCTGCCGGAACGCCAGATGTGGTACCTGGCCGCGGTGTATTTCCTGGACGTGCTGCTGTTTGGGGGATTGTATGTGCTGGTGGGGAATAAGACAAGGCTCCGCCACCAGGACGCCTTAAAGCGGGGACGGGCCATACGCAACACCCTCCGCTCCAACCAGAAGAAGATTAAGGTCATCACCCATACGATCCAGCGGGATGGCAATGAGGATATCTATGACCTTGAGAAATATGATGATGAGATAGCGTGCGTGGAACAGGAACTGTCAGAGATTACCTCTAAGAAAAAGGACGCCCTGAACACCTTTGAGAACGTGACAAAGAACATCATCACGGATGAAATAATAGCCAGCCACAAGGCGCGCCTGGACAGCCTTAAGGATGCATTGGACGGCACATCAAGGGCTTTGAGGGAGCTGGAGGGCAGCATCAAGCAGCAGAATATACGGATTACCGATACCTTCGGCCCTTATCTGGGCAAGGAGTTCCTGGAGCCGGACAGGCTTTCTGAACTGTCCAGGCTTATTCAGGGCGGGTCAGCTTCTAATATTACGGAGGCGATTGAGGTATATAAGGAGTCAAGGCAGGCGCAGCAGCGCGTGTGATGGCAGCGGAAGTTGAAGGAGGGGGACGCCCGGACATCCGGTTGGATGATCTGGCGCCTCCTCTTTTTATGGATAAAATGAATCCTGCTGTACAGGAGCGCCCATGCATCATCGGTTAAATGATGGTGCATGGGCGTCTTTTGATGTCTATTCTGGATTATGTCCGGTATCATGTCCTTCCGCTTACTTTTGTTCCTTCTGTTCCCTGCGCAGCTGTTCAATGCCAAGGCGGATCAGTTCCAGTGTGGCGGCGGAACGGCTTGGAAAGCGGTTTTCAAAGCGGAAATCATCAATTTGTTTTAATAAATCATTATCAACAATAATCGTATAGCGCGGCTTCTCTGTAGGCATGATTCAATCCCTCCTTAGTTCATATGATACCCAGGTTCATACGTTCTGTCAAGCAAAAAAGGATACTAAAAGAGACAAAAAAGTGTACGCCAAAAGCCTTGACAGGTTCAGAACCTATGAACTATAATTAATACAGGTTCATTGGTTCTGAACCATCGATAATGGAGGTGATATTCATGGATTCCGGGCGGAAGAAATTATCTTTTGTAGTGACGCCTGATATTGAAGCCATCCTGGACAGGGAAAAGAAAGAATGGTTCTATGACCGTTCACGGTCCTGTATGATACGTGAACTTGTCATGGCCGGCTTAAGAGCTTTGAAGGAAGAATCTGAGGTGGCGGACGGGAACCATGAAGGGAACACATAGGGACATGATGTGAGCAAATGAAAAGGAGAGGGACATTATGAGGAAAAGACTTGCGGCAATGGTGATGGCAGCGGTATTGGCGGGCAGCAGTATGATGGGGTGTGCGGGCAGCGGGGAACCTGCCTCCACAGCGGCAGTGGAACCCCAAGAAACTGCACCTGCAAAGGCGGGGGAGGACGGATCCCGGGAAGCGGATCCCGGTATTAAGAGTGATGTGACATACACCCTGAGTTTCTGGCACGGCGCGACCGATGATGTGCGCCAGCAGATGTATGATAACGCAATCGCCCGTTTTAATAAGGCTTATCCGAATGTAACGGTGGAGCAGACCCGCCTTGACAGCGATGCGTACAAGACTAAGATTAAGACAGTAATGGGCGCAGGGGCGGCCGACATCCCGGATGTGTTCATGAACTGGGGCGGCGATGTGTTAAAGTCCTATATTGAATACGGATTGGTGGCGGACATCACTGATTTAATCGCGCCCTATAAAGATGAGTATTATGATTTTGAATTTGGGATTTCCACCTTTGATGACAGGATTTATGGGATGGGTATCGGGATTGCGCCGTCTGTTGTATTCTATAATACGGAGATTTTTAAGGACCTTAACCTGGATGTGCCCAGGACATGGGAAGAACTGGATACGGTATGCGCGAGGCTGAAGGAAGCAGGATACATCCCCTTTGCCTTAGGGAATAAGAACAAGTGGCCCGGTCTTCTGGAATACACCATGCTGGGTGTGAACCTGGGGGGAGAGGAGATGTCAAAGGGGCTTTCGGACCGTACCATGTCCTTTGATAATGAGTATTTCATAGAAGCCGGCCGGCGTCTTGCGGATTTTTCCAGGAAGGGCTATTATCCGGACGGGACCAATGGTATTGACCATAATGCGGGCGGCAGCCGTATGCTGTTTTATAATGAAGTTGCGGCCATGTTCATCATGACCAATGGATTCTTAAGCAACTGTGTGGCAGAGGACGCTGAGTTTTATGAAAAGGTGGGCACATTCCCATATCCGGCCTGTAATGACTCGGGGGAAGTGGGCATTGTTGCCGGGGGCAACGTATTCTCCATATCATCCCGGTGTGAGTATCCGGAGATGGCAGCGGACTTCCTGTATTACCTGACCAATGCTGATTTCAGCCAGGACTATATCGATGCAGGCAACAGCTTTACAGGTGCAAAGGATGTAAGGATTGAGGACCCGCTGGTCCAGGAGCAGTTTGACAACCTGATTAAGGCTGACTGGACCCAGAACTTCTATGACCAGCAGTTTGTTGCAGAACTGGGTGAGGCATTCAAGGACTATACGCAGGCCCTTTATGGCGGGACCATGACCCCGGAGGAAGTGGCTGCAAGCCTGGAACGGGCAGCTGTTGATTGTTACGGACCGCTTAAATGATAGTTCATTCATATGTATAAGGCAAAGGAGGGCCTATGTCTGATAATACGGAGACAACAGGGCTTTGCATCCCTGTTCAGGATAAGGGCAAGCCTATATCTGCCAGACGTGTTCTGACCATCCTGGTGTTTATTGCGCCGACCCTGTTGTTCTATGGTTTTTATAATGTGTTTGCCATTGCCAAAACAATCTATTTCAGCTTTCTGGACTGGAATGGCATCATGTCCACTGGTTGGGCAGGGTGGGATAACTGGATCCGTCTGGTCCATGACCCCAATGTATGGCATGCCCTTAAGAATAATCTGGTGTTAATGGTAACATCCATCTGTATCCAGCTGCCCGGGGCCTTGATACTGGCGCTGCTGATTAATTCCAGGCTGAAAGGCGTGCGTATTTTTAAAGCACTCTGGTTTTTACCTGTCCTGCTTTCCACTTCGGCCACAGGTATATTATGGAACCTGATATATGACCCTAATTTCGGTCTTCTTCAGGCTGTCCTGCGCGGGATTGGAAAAGGCGGCATGGTTAAAGGGTGGCTGGGAGAGCCGGCCTATGCCCTGCCATGTGTGCTGATTGTGATCTGCTGGACCTTCATTCCATTTTATATGATATTGCTGAAGGCCGGCCTGACCAATGTGCCAGGCGAATTGATGGAATCAGCCATGCTGGATGGGGCCAACAGCTGGCAGTGTTTCTGGAATGTGACCTTTCCCCTGCTGCTGCCCACCATACGTACGGCTGCCCTTCTGAATATTGTAGGTTCCTTAAAGTATTTTGATTTAATCTGGATCATGACGGGAGGCGGTCCGGGAGGCGCCAGCGAGTTAGTTGCAACCTATCTGTATAAGCAGGGAATCCAGGGCTGGAACATGGGCTATGCCAGCGCCATTGCCAGTTTCCTGTTCCTGTTCTGCGGTACGTTTGCCATTGTGTACTATGGTGCAACCGCGGCATTTGGGGATATTGGCAGCGGGTCCGGCAGGACAGGGAGGAGGAAGGCTGGATGAACGGTAATGCAGGTCTTTTAAAGGGGATATTCCGTGTGTTTCAGTACTTTTTATGTCTGGCCATAACAGTTGCCACTGTATATCCATTCATATTCATTGTCATGACATCCTTTAAAACCCAAAAGGAGTATTTTGGAAGCGCATGGGGACTTCCGGCGTCCTTCTGCCTGGACAATTTCAAGCTGGTCCTTACAGGCGATTTTTTACGGTATTTCCTCAACAGCATCATTGTGTGTGTTTCAGCGGTGTGTCTGGTTGTCATCTGCTCCACCATGGTAAGCTTTGCCATATCCAAGCTGCGTTTTAAGGGGGCTGAATTATTATTTGCAGTCATCATGATAGGTATGATGATTCCCGTACACACAACGCTGATACCGATTTATGTCATCTCCAAGGATTTGAATATTTACAATCATCTGATTGCCCTGATTGGTCCGTATGTAAGCTTCAGCATTCCAATCTCCACGGTTATAATAACCCAGTTTTTCAGGGACATACCCCATGAGATAGAGGAAGCGGCCATCATAGACGGGTGCGGACCGTTTTCACTGTATGGACGGATCATCATGCCGCTGGCCAAACCGGCTGTATCCACGGTCATTATTTATGATATCCTCCATACATGGAATGAGTTCATATACGCAATGACGCTGGTTGACAGCAAGGACAGGATGACGCTTCCTGTTGGCCTTAAGAACTTTTACGGAGAAGCAGCGGTTAACATACCTGCCATCATGTGTGCTGTATTCATCAGCTCCCTGCCGGTCATAATCGCTTATTTTTCCGCCCAGGAGCAGATATCCAACGGTTTGACACAGGGAGCGGTCAAGGGATAGGCGCGCTGCTGCGCAATAGTCAGTACTACATTGAAGGAGGGTATGTTATGAATTATTATGTATCTGCAGACGGACCGTTATGGGGTGACGGTTCCCAACAGGCGCCTTTTCGCAGGATCAGCCAGGCCGCAGAAGCTGCCCGGCCCGGTGATACGGTCATTGTGGCTCCGGGAATATACCGGGAGTGTGTGAACCCTAAAAATGGCGGAACCTCTGACCGGAACCGAATCGTATACCGTTCCCAGGCGCCGGGGGCGGCGGTCATCAGCGGGGCAGAGGAGATAAGGGAATGGGAACATGTCAGGGACGATATATGGATGACAAGGATACCTGGCGGTTTTTTCGGCGGTTACAATCCATATACTACCCAGGTTGGGGGAGACTGGTACCGGGGGCTTGGGAGGATAAACCATACAGGGCAGGTATACTTTAATGGACAGGCCCTTTATGAGGAGGACTGCCTTGATAAGCTTTGGAATGATGAACCATTAGAATGGGCGTGGGACAGGGAATATTCCAGGAAGCACAAGTGGTATACGGAGCAGGATGGGGACGTCACTGTCATATATGCCAGGTTCCCGGACGGGGCGCCCCATGGAAATCTTGTGGAGATTAATGTGCGTCCCAGGGTATTCTTCCCGGAGCAAACGGGGATGGATTATATCACGGTGTCCGGGTTCACACTCAGGCAGGCGGCAACCCAATGGGCGCCGCCCACTGCATTCCAGGAGGGGCTGATTGGCCCGCATTGGAGTCTGGGGTGGATTATTGAGGACTGTGTCATTTCAGATTCCCGGTGCTCGGGCATCAGCCTGGGCAAGTGCAGGCACCCATCAGATAACCGTTGGACAAAGGAACGTGTTAAATCAGGAACCCAGCTGGAACGCGACCTGGTACATTATGCGCAGCATACAGGATGGAGCAGGGAGACGGTGGGTTCCCATATTGTCCGGCGCAACCGGATATTTAACTGCGGCCAGACCGGTATCGTGGGCCACTTGGGGGGAATCTTCTCCCTGATTGAGGGCAACGAGATCCATCATATTAATACATATGGGGAGTTCAGCGGTTCTGAACTGGGCGGGATTAAGCTGCACGGTGCGATTGACACAGTGATACGCCGCAACCATATCCATCATTGCCACAGGGGGATATGGCTGGACTGGCAGACCCAGGGAACACGGGTCTCCTGCAATCTGTTCCACGATAATCATGGGGAGGAGGATACCCGCACCAGCGAGGATCTGTACATAGAAGTAAGCCATGGGCCGGCCCTTGTCGATAATAACCTGTTCCTTTCCCGGTTTGCGCTCAGGGAACGCTCCCAGGGCCTGGCCTTTGTCCACAATATAATTGCGGGTCCCATTGATATCGGAAGCTCTGAGGGAAGGTTCACACCATATCATTTCCCCCATGAGACAGATATAATGGGGTGTATGACTATCAATAACGGTGATGACCGGTTCTACAACAATATATTCATCCAGCCGGACCTGCCTCAGGAGAAAAGACAGGTCAGGAATCCTGAGGTGGCCAGGCTGGTTGGGATGAACCCGCAGGTGAATATTGAAGCTGGTCTGCATATCTATGATGATTATCCGCTTCATGATGAGTATTATCATCAGTTTACGGATGAAGGGACACCGGACACTTCCTGGGGGCGCCGTTATGATTATAACAGTCATCTGCCCGTATATATCAGCGGTAATGCATACTTTAACGGAGCCAGGCCTTACGTCAAGGAACAGCTGAATCATGTTGATACGGAGAACCGGGTCTATTTTAACTTGATTGAGAAGGAAGGTTCGTATTATTTCAGCACCAATCTCTATGATTATCTGCCACGGATGGAGACGGAATTTATTTCCACATCCATGTTAGGAATGTCCTTTGAAACAGAACAGCCATATGAGAACCCGGATGGCTCGCCAGTGAGGATAGATGAGGATTTCTTAGGCAGAAAGCGGGGGCAGCATCCAACGCCGGGACCGTTTGAATGTACCGCAACGGATTCAGGACTAAGTGAAATGAGGCTGGTATTGTAATGGAACATTTAGCTTTCAGCCTTAATTCAGTCATACCTGTATTCATGGTAATGGGCATCGGTTTCTATTTGGGGCGGCACAGTATATTAACAGGGGATTTTGTGGGACAGGCCACGTCATTGGTCTTTTATACCGCGCTTCCGGCTAAATTATTCCTGGATGTATCCCGCAGCAACTTTTCCGATTGCCTGGACGTGGGATTTACTGCCTATTTATTACTCTGTACCTGTGCGGCTTTTGCAGGGGCCTGGATTTTATGTGTTTTTTTAGTCAGGGACAAGACGGCTGTCAGCGCTGTTGTCCACAGTGCGTTCAGAGGGAATTTTGTGTATCTGGGACTTCCTATCTGTCAGAGCATACTGGGCAGGGAATCCATTCCCTCCACCATTATGGTGGTTACCTTTGTACTCCCCTTTTACAATGTACTGGCCACCATTGTCCTGTCTTACTATGACCCCTCAGGCAGGAAGGTCAGCTGGAAGAGGATGCTTAAGGATATTTTAACGAATCCCATGATTGTGGCCATTCTCGCAGCCCTGCCATTTTCACTGCTGGGAATCAGGCTTCCGTCTGTGGCTGAGAAGTCGCTATCCTACCTGGGGCAGATGTCAACGCCCATGGCCCTTATATTAATCGGAGCAGGTATCAGGCCCTCGTCCTTTGCAGGCAGAGGGACATGGATTGGGTTTGGAGCGATTTATAAAGTGGTGGTCACACCCCTTGTATTTGCAGTCCCAATGCAATGGATGGGATTCAGCACGGAGCAGATTGTAACGGCATTTGTGATGTTTGCAGTCCCATCGGCCATGAATGTATATATTGTAACCAAGAAGATGGGCGGGGACGGAGAACTGGGGGCGGCGATTATTACGGTTTCCATGCTGCTTTCAGCGGTTACACTTCCGGTGGGGATATGGGTGATGAAATCCTTGGGGGTCATATAGGGGATGGGTTATCCTGCAGTTGATAAACTGGTACAACCGCTGGCTTTTAACAGCAGGTTGACTGGATTCATGATATAAGAAGATAAGGGGAGGGGACATCAGGAAAGGGATGGCGATGAACAGGAACCAGCCGGTTAATGGTAAACATTAACTGACTGGTTCCTTTATATCACAATAAACCAGGATATCAAATCTTAAATACAACTAGAACCTGCTTTCCTAAGTTTTAGTACCGAGAAGGAATAAGCCGGGGCAAGATAGGTGAAAGAACCAGCTCCATTGCTGAAGGTACGGGAAACAGGGCAAATCTTATCCGGTTCATCCAGGGAATTCGTGTCTTTTGGATGTCCGGTCAGCAGCTCCGCCTCGTATACGGCATCAATGGGACAATCCAGACATATGTTTACGGCTTCCTCCGTCTTACCAATGTTGACGATTTTTACATAGATAAAGGTATCGTCCTCTGATGCAAGTTCAGCCACCATGGGATAAGGTACCATCTGGGCTGTCTGTACTAACTGGCCGTTGAGATAGCAGTCAAAGCCCCCGTGTCTTGTAATTACCTGGAAACGGTTGTATTCCCCATAACGTATGGGAAGCTGGCATTCTGTCCCAAAATAGCTGTAATTAAAACGGTTGACGGATGCGAACCGCCCAATTCCCTGTTTGATGGACCAGACATACCGGTCAGTATAAACAGGATTCCAGGATGTATAGAAGGGGTTGGTCTCATCCCTGGAGAAGAGCATGGGCGTACTGTGAACCCATACGGCAATGTCAATATCCTGTTCCGGGGACTGAAGCAGTACCTCAAGTTCATATGTGCTGCTGTGTTCCTCTTTATCGCCAAAGGTCACAAATGCAGTATGCATGGGGATGTGTCCCATATTAGGGTATCCTTCCAGTTCATCAATATAATCTGAGGTGAGTTCCAGGGCGCCGTCTTCATGACTGTGGACACCTCCGATGATTCCGTGGGAAAACCCGGCCGCTTTCCCATTTACCTGAACATTTTTCACAAGTATGCCAGACTGGTAGGCAATAAGGCCGTTCAGCCCTTCCGGCTCCGGATATCCGGACCTGAAGTCAGCTTCAGTCCTTAACAATGATTTACCATGATTCCTGGCCAGCATGGACAGGGCGTGATAAAAGGGGATGCCAAAGCATGTATGGTTGTTAAATGCAATCAGGTTGGGATACCATGCAGTATAATCCACGTTCTGGAATAAGGGCGCGTAGGCTGTCAGCCGTACAATGTCCTGGTTTTTTTCCGCCTCCATGAGATACATGGTCTCAGCCAGGGCTGATTTGAGATTGCCGATATCCAGTCCGCTGGTTACTGCATACTCCCCGATGAATATCCGGGGTCCTTTCCTGTCATAATTACGGTACTTATTAGAAGCGGTCACGAAAGTGTCGGCGGTGCTGTAGAGGTGTTCATCTACAATCTGGGTGGGAAGCCCCCGGTTTTCCGTATGGGTGTTGGATATCAGCTTTATCTGGGGATATCTCTTATGTATTGCATGATAGAATTTTTCATACCGGGAAAAATATACGTCCTTATCATTTTCATTCCCTATTTCCAGATAGGTCAGTTTAAACGGCTCCGGGTGGCCTGCCTGTGCCCGCAGGCGGCCCCATCTGCTGTCAGCAGGGGCAGTGGCGTAGTCGATGGCGTCAAAGGCTTCCTGAATCCACTGTTCCAGTTCATCCCCCTCAAACAGTTCCGGCTTTCTTCCCTGACAGGTGATGCCGCAGTTGATGACATACATGGGTTCCAGGCCCAGGTCCTCGCAGATCTGCAGATATTCATGGTAGCCCAGGCCGTTGGTTGTACGGTAATGCCACATCAGGTTATGGCTGGGCCGTTCCCAGACAGGCCCTATCATGTGTGGAAACCGGACAGCGGTTTCACGGGTAAATCCCTCCACGATACATCCGCCTGGGAAACGCAGGAATCTGGAACCGGTATTCTGAAGCATTTCCATTAAATCCTTTCTCATTCCGTGGCCTTTATATGTATCCCTGGGCATCAGGGAGGTAAAACCAAGGTTCAGGCTTCCGCCCGAACTGGACTTTAGTGTGAACCGTGCATCCGGATCCGTGTGGTCCGGGCACAGGGTCAAATCGAAACGTTGGTAGTCTGTCCCGGCGATATTCAGGGATTTGCTGGCATAGACATGGTGGTCCTTGGACTCCAGGCTGACTGTCAGGGATACGCTGCCCCGGGCAAACATATAGAACTCATAATACTGGCCCTGAATCAGGGAAAGTCCACGAAAGCCGATATTGGTCACATAACCGCCCGGTTCAAATTCTATGTTTAGGGAAGCCAGTCTGTTTTTGTTTAACGTATCATTGAAATCCAGGTCCATCCTGGCATTCCTGGCATACCAGGCCGGTATGGGCGTTTCATCCACCCCATCCATCCAGCGTTTTAGCCCCTCTCCGTTGTTAAACTGGTCACGCCACCCTTGGGGTGTCACGAATCCATAGGTGCCGTCCAGAGGCTTACAGCGTTCCGGAAGGATGGAATCCTCGAAGGCCCGGTTCCGGAGCATTTCCGGGTAAAGGCCTCCGTCTCCAGCGCGGTTTATATCCTCGAAAAAAAGACCATAGAAATCCGGTGCTGTCTCAAATAGTGCCTGTTCTGTGATTATCCTGATTGAACTCATTACCATTCCTCCCATTATTGTGTTTTTTTACTGTCTGGAAATCAACATCCGGTTACGTATATGAATATAAGCAAAATTAATGCCAGGATATTGCAGTCCTGGTATCAGACGCATTTATACAGAAGGGTTCTTCCATAATCCTGCAATGAGGTGTTACATGGCCTGCTCAGAGTGTTCATGCGCTGCAACGGTCTGAACGCTTTACAGCCATTTTTTATCTCCCCATAGGCGGTTGGGACGATAATTGCGTGTCAGGCCAGGCGCTTTGAAAGAGATTGAACATTGGCATGATATTTGCGAGAATATAGTAGTAAAAAACGATTGCTATATTGCCTGCCAGGCCAGCCGGCATCACATAGGGAGGTCAGATATGAAACAATTTTTCAACGCGGACAACATTATTTTCAGAGGTATAAGTAAGTGGATGGATTACATATATGTAAGCCTTCTGTGGTTTGTATTTTCCATACCGCTCATAACCATGGGAGCTGCTTCCTCGGCCTTGTATCATACATCCGGGCAGTGTCTCAGATATGACAGGGGGTATATATTCAGGTCTTTCTGGAATAGCTTCAGAAACAGCTTCAGGCAGTCTGCGGTGCTGACAGTCATACTGGCGGTATTATTTGGCGCAATCCATCTGGACATGAACCTTATCAGTGGACAGGACGGGATGATAATCCTCCAGGTCCTGTTTGTGGCGGCCAGGCTTCTTATAATCATGGTTGGCGTGTATGTATTCCCGTATATTTCCAGATATAAGTCAGGACTGCCACAGGTGGTTAAAAACTGCGTCTGTCTGAGCGTGTTGAACTTTCCGTGGACCATCCTTCTTACCATTTTATTGACGGCTGCCTTATGCCTGGTGTCCATACTGCCTGGGGCGGTCCTGATCATACCGTCCTGTGCGGGCGTTTTCTTTCATCTGGTACTGGAACGTATTTTTGATGATTATATGGATAATGGAGGGACAGGAGAATGAGGAAAATCACGTATTTTGTTCCATATCCGGAACTGGCGCCTGTTGTCAGGCGTCTTATGGACCAGCCATGCTATAAAGGGGTATTCGCCAATGCATCCATCAAGTACTTTCCGCGTATGTATGATCTGGAGGTAGAGGATGGATGTGACCTGGTAATTGCCAGGGGTTATTCCATACACGTAATCAGGGAACGGTTTAATGGAGCCATTGTGGAAATACCCATAACCGGCAGTGACATCGTCAATGCCATTGCCCAGTGCGGGGAACATACGGATTGTCAGAAAATAGGGCTGATTGGGGATTATTCAAACATGAAGGATATCCAGTCCATGAGCTCTCTTTTTAACATAAATTTTGTGGTTTATGTGATTGACAATCCGGACCAGATTGAAGACATGGTAAAACGTGCCATAGAAGAGGGCTGTGATGCCCTCATAAGCGGCAGCCATGCAAATAAATGTGTGATAAAGAATGGATTCAAGGTTTATTCCGGTATTATAGAAAACAGTGAAGAGGCCATCGGAAGGGCGCTGAACTCAGCTGCCAGTCTTTTAAAAAACATGGAGTATGAAGCCAACCAGATGGAGTTTTTAAGACTGTTGGCTGAAAATGTGACAGACGGCCTTATATTTGTGGATGACAGGGAACGCATCGGGATAGCCAATGCCAATGTGGGGAGGATATTCCCCAACAGAAGACCGGTTGCCGGAAAGGGGTTCCAGGAATCCTTCCCGTTTATGGCCAAAAACTATCTGAAGGCATGCAGGGAGAAACAGCATCTGGACAATGAGATATACAGAACCCGGGACATGAATATCGCGGTTGACTTCACGCCAGTGATGATTGGCGGTGAATATAAGGGCATGATAATCACCATCCACGATATCGGACGGCTGCAGCAGAGGGAGGCCCAGATCCGCTCTAAGCTGAATGAAATGGGACTTTATGCAAAATATCAGTTTTCTGATATCATCCATCAAAGTCCCGTGATGGAGCATGTGATTGAGCGGGCGGAAAAGTTTGCTGCTGTTACCTCCAATGTGCTTATATATGGGGAGACAGGAACCGGTAAAGAGCTGGTAGCGCAAAGTATACATAATGCAAGCAAGCGGAAGAGCGGGCCTTTTGTGGCCATTAACTGCGCGTCATTCCCGGAAAACCTTTTGGAAAGCGAACTGTTCGGATATGAAGAGGGGGCGTTTACCGGTGCGGTTAAGGGAGGGAAGCCCGGCCTGTTTGAACAGGCGCACGGCGGCACCCTGTTTTTGGACGAGGTATCGGAACTGCCTGTCAGCTTCCAGGGTAAGCTCCTGCGTGTGCTGCAGGAGCGGGAAGTGCGTCGTGTGGGAGGTAAGAAGGTGGTTAAGATTGATGTCAGGATCATTGCCGCAACCAATAAGAACCTGAAGCAGATGACCCTTGATGGACTCTTCAGGGAAGACCTTCTGTACCGGCTGGATGTCCTGAACCTGCCCCTTCCCCCGCTCCGGAAGAGAAGGGAGGATATCCGGCTTCTGGCAGAACACTATCTTATGGAATATAAGGAGCAGTTTGAGACATGTGCGGACCATTTTACAGAGGATGCCATGACACTGCTTAGCAGTTATCCTTTCATGGGGAACATACGTGAGCTGCGCAATATTGTGGAACGTATCAGCGTCACTGCCCAGGATACGGCAGTACAGGTTTTGGATGTGGAGGAATCCCTGGGACTGGGGGAATACGACCGGCAGATACAGACAGCCGGACAGGTACGGCGGATCCAGGATCAGGCGGCAGCACCGGCATATATAAGGAACATTCAGAAGGAGGAAATTGAAAGACTCTTAAAGGAATGCGGCTATAATAAGAGCGAGGTTGCAAGGCGCCTGGGATTGAACCGCACAACCCTATGGAGGAAAATGGGGAAGATGGGACTGTTATGATTCTGTGTTCACCCAAGGAAAGCAACGTTCACGGCAACAGTGCAGGCAACACTTGAAAAGGGTGGGAGAACAGATGAAACGGTTCTCTCATTTTTTTGTCTCCTTAAAATTGTTGATTAATCCTGGGCTTTTGGGACATTTGTCATGAAAACAGGCAGGGACCGTGGTATTGGCATATTATTTGCTTTTTAATATGTCGTAACAGACAATCAAAAGGAGGTATTTCTTATGAAAAAATTATTGGCATCGACACTGGCAATGACAATGGCCTTATCGCTGGCAGCATGCGGCGGTGGTTCCTCTGAGAACTCTGGGGGAGGAAATGCAGGAGGGACACAGGCGGCGCAGACAGAGGCTGCGGGAGGCCAGTCAGGCTCCGGGGAGGGAAACGTAATAACAATCTGGACCTCCAATGAGCTGCATAACCAGATGTTTGAATTTGGGGAAAAGGTTTATAACGAAAAACATGCAGACAGCCCTGTGGAGCTGAAGATAGAGGTTTATCCCAATGCGGAGATGGCCAACAAACTGCTGATAGCCCTGCAGTCCGGCGTGGGCGCCCCTGATATAGCGGATATCAATATCAACTATTTTTCTAATTTCCTGAAAGGGGATGTCCAGCTGGTACCACTGAACGACATTGTTGAGAAAGAACTTGCATCCTGTGTCCAGTCCAGGTTTGACCTTTATAAAAAGGACAGCAGTTATTATGGAATCCCCACACACGTGGGGGCGTCCGTGGTCTATTACAACATGGAAATCATTGAAAAAGCAGGATTCACCATTGAAGATGTAGACGCCATAGAAACCTGGGACCAGTACCGGGAAATGGGACTTCAGGTATTTGAAAAGACCGGTATCCCCATGACGGTATATGAAGTATCCAACCAGCGTCCGTTCTGGCCCATGATCGTACAGCAGGGAGGGGATTACCTGAATGCAGACGGAACCGTTGCGATGGACAGCGATTCCAATATCAAGGTCCTTGAGTGGATGAAGGATTTCTGGGATACAGGGGCAGTGGTAGCAGCTCCGGGCGGCTCCACGTCCGTGGAGGAATTCTGGACCTGGATGAATCAGGGCGGATGCGCATCCCTCACCATGCCCTCCTGGTTCATGTCACGGTTTACAAACTATATGCCTGACCTGGAAGGCAAGATTGCAATCCGTCCCATGCCGGTGTTTGAGGAAGGACAGCCAAGGACCGTGGGTATAGGAGGTACCGGTACGGCAATTACTACCCAGTGTAAGAACGTTGAACTGGCAAAAGAAGTATTGTATGAGTCAAAGCTTACATATGAGGCGAATGTAAATATCTGGGAGTGCCTGCAGTTCGACCCGGTGAGGACCGATGTATGGACGGATGACAGGCTGACAGCCCCCATGGCGTATTTCTACAACGAATCATTCTTTAAAATCATGGGCGGATATGTGGATGGATGTCCGTCACCAGTCAATGCGGACCTTTCTGTTGCGGCCCAGGACCTGGTTAACAACTCGGTCATGTATAACGTATTTGTGGATGGGTCACAGACCCCGGCAGAGGCGCTAAAGGCAGCGGCGGAGGAACTCAGGGCACAGCAGTAGGGACATTGGGGATGCCTTAAGGAACGAGGGAACGCAGCACAGAACAATATATCCCTGGGACGTAGTCTATATACGTCCCAGGCATCCCGCACAACCCAGGGGAAATGCCTTCGTTGGCATGAGGAGGTAAGGCATTGATGAATCAGAACAAGGAGATAAGGGGTTTTCGTAAAATTTTATACAGTAAAAAGGCAGCGCCGTATCTGTTCTGCCTTCCATTCATTATTTCATTTTTAATTTTTTTCCTCTATCCGACCGTGAATACGATACTCATGAGTTTCCAGAAGATAGAGGGCTTCAACAATGTGAGATGGATTGGGCTCGGAAACTATAAACGTCTGTTTAATATCCATTTTTATAACGCATTAAAATCTAGCACCATATACATGATATGCATGGTCAGCATCATGCTGATCCTTCCAATTACAATCGCCACCTTTTTAAATTCGAAAATACTGAAGTTTAAGAACTTCTTCCGGTCAGCCATATTTGTCCCGACCCTCACGTCAGTCATTGTGGCAGGCATTGCATTCAGGCTGATGTTCGGGGAAACAGAAGCCGGTCTGTTCAACTCCATTATACTGAAGCTTGGGGGAGAAATCATTGCATGGAAAACCGGATATGTGACCGGAATGATCATGATGGTCACACTGGCGGCATGGCGGGAGCTGGGAATCAACATGGTATACTGCCTGTCCGCACTGCAGAGCATTCCGGAAGAGCTTTATGAAGCTGCTGATATCGACGGCGCCAATGCATTCCAGAAATTTTTATTTGTAACCATCCCTCAGGTCAGGCCCATCATCATCTATATCCTGACACTGACCATACTCAACGGCTACCGGATGTTCACGGAAGGGTATGTTTACTGGAATGAGACAAATCCCGGGGACATCGGCCTTACCATTGTCCGTTACATTTACCAGCAGGCATTTCAAAGGAATGATTTTGGCATGGGCTCTGCCATAGGCGTGGTGCTTCTGGTAATCGTGCTTACGGTCAATATGTTCCAGCTGAATTTCTTTGGCCTGTTTAAAAAGGAGGATGCATGATGAAAGCACGGAGAAGAATGGCGTCCGTATTGGTTTTTGTCCTATTCCTGCTGGTGTCCCTGATCATGCTGTTCCCGGTGTACTACCTTATCATAGGGTCGCTGCAGGACGGACAGGAGATATTCCGGGCAGGCATGAAGTTCTTCCTTAATCCGGGAGACATGAAATGGTCGAATTATCCTAACCTATTTACATACAACAACGGCATCTATACCAGGTGGTTCAGCAACAGCGTTTTTTATGCGGTGGCCTTTACCGTCTGCGCCCTGGCGTTTTCGTCCCTTGTGGGGTATGGACTCGGGGCATATGATTTTAAGGGTAAGAATGCAATCTTTGTATTGGTACTGGCTGTCATGATGATTCCTCTGGAAATCCTCATGCTCCCCCTTTACAAGCTGATTGTAAAGATAAAGCTGATTAACACGGTTGGAGGTATTATTTTTCCTTTCATGGTTGCGCCTGTGGCCATCTTCTTTTTCCGTCAGTTTGTATCAGGAATATCCCGGGAATTCATGGAGTCGGCCAGGATTGACGGATGTACGGAGTTTGGGATTTTCTACCGGATTATGGTACCGCTGATGAAACCGGCTTTTGGGGCAATGACCATACTCCTGGCCATGCAGAACTGGAACAGCTTCGTATGGCCCCTGATCGTTCTGAGGGACAGTGATAAATTTACATTGACCATAGGCATTGCATCCTTGATTAACCCGTACAGTGCGAATTATGATGTCATGATAGCAGGCTCTGTTGTTGCGATACTGCCCATCTTGATTCTTTTCTTATTGAACCAGAGATTCTTCATCGCAGGACTTACAAGCGGCGGTGTTAAAGGATGATAAAAGTAAATTACAAAACCTATTTAGGAGGACGGCAGTATGGCAAACCAGATTATTGTCAATGCAAAGGCTGAGAAGTAGACAATCAGCAGAATGATTTACGGACATTTCGCAGAACATTTGGGAAGATGCATATATGATGGTTTTTATGTTGGAAAAGATTCCAAAATCCCCAATATAAACGGTATGCGCACCGATATCATCGAAGCGCTTAAAAGGATTAAGATACCCTGCCTGCGCTGGCCGGGGGGATGCTTTGCGGACGAATACCACTGGCGCGACGGCATCGGGCCGCAGGAGTCAAGGCCTTCCATGGTCAACACCCATTGGGGCGGCGTGGTGGAGAACAACCACTTCGGCACCCATGAATTCTTTGAACTGTGTGAAATGCTGGAAACGGAACCTTATATATGCGGCAATGTGGGAAGCGGGACCATTCAGGAAATGTCGGAATGGATTGAATATATGACCTTTGATGGCCAGTCACCCATGGCCGATCTGAGGAAACAGAATGGCAGGGAAAAACCATGGAGATTAAAATACTTTGGAATCGGCAATGAAAACTGGGGATGCGGCGGCCGTATGCGGGCCGAATATTATGCAGACGAGGTAACCCGTTACAATCTGTATGCCCGGGATTACGGGGACAATAAGCTCTACCGCATCGGCGCAGGTCCCAGGGGAGCGAATTATAAATGGACAGAGGTAATGATGAAGGATGCATCCATGTTCCTGGATGCAATTGCCCTTCACTACTACACAAGGGTGGGCGACCAGGTAATCATTGAACACCTTCCTGACGGAAATGAACGCTACCTCAGGGATAATTCAAAATCCCGCAAGTCAGCCACTGATTTTGATGAGGGCCAGTGGTTCGGCATCATGAAGGCAGCCCTTTTTACGGATGAACTTGTATCCAGGCATATTGCCATTATGGATCAGTATGACCCTGATAAGAAGGTGGCGCTGATTGTAGATGAATGGGGAACCTGGTTTGACAATGAGCCTGGGACCAATCCGGGGTTCCTGTACCAGCAGAATACACTGAGGGACGCGGTTTCAGCGGGAACAAGCCTGAATATATTCAATAACCATGCGGACCGCATCCACATGACCAACATTGCCCAGACCGTCAATGTGCTTCAGGCCATGGTCCTCACGGAAGGGGAAAAAATGATACTTACCCCTACCTATCATATATATGACATGTACAAGGTACATCAGGATGCAAAGCTGCTTGATTTTGCAATACTTTCAGATGACTACGAATGTGACTATGAATGCGGGACGGAAAAACTCAAGCAGATTAACGCCTCCATATCCAAAGACGCAAAGGGCAATATCAATGCCACCCTGGTCAATGTAAATCCAAACCAGATGGCGGAGGTTACATTCCACATAGGAGACTTTGGCATGATTTCCCAGGTGTGCGGAACCGTCCTTACATCAGACGCCATGAACACCATGAACACATTTGAACACCCAAACCAGATCCATCCCAGGGAATTCACGGATTTTGTGATTGAAGGGAATACAATCTACATCAAAATGCCCTCCAAGTCCGTTATCCTGCTTACAATAAAACGATAGGAGGGATAATAAAATGGCGGCTTCCGGGGGACCCTGCATCCCATGCCAAAGAACGGGTCTGTCAGACAGGGAATATGAGGTGGTTCTTAAAAACTATCTGGAAAACATGGATGAGGACATGAAGACCCCGGAACCAGCGTATAGGGAAAGGATGTCCTCCTGCAGCCGGTGTGAATTTTTAAGAAATGGGATATGCAGGCTCTGCGGCTGCTTTGCAGCCCTGCGCGCGGCAAAGACGCATAACCGCTGTGCCGACACCCCATCCAGATGGTAGTCTGATGGTAATCCATTGGACAACAGACAGATAACAGATGCGTGCAAAGCAATGAGCGCGCAGCAAATACGCATATAACAGATAAACAGACAAAAACAAACAGGAAGCATGGCCCCATCCCAACTCAATGGTTGGAAGCGCCATGCTTCCTGTCCGCATTTTAATTCGCGGCAGTTCAGGAAAGCCTTAAAACACTTCCCTCTAAATCGTCACCAGATGATACTGTATCTGGTTCGCCGTCAATAACTGTGCCTCCCTCTGATGGCACGTGAATATGATGATCTGGCTGTCATAAGCCTTCACCAGCCATTTAAGCGCTGTCTTCAGCCGCTCGTCATCATACAGCACAAAGCTGTCGTCAAAGATAAGGGGCATGGAGTCGCGGCCGTTCTGGATCAGTTTGGCCGCCGCCAGGCGGACCGCCAGATAAATCTGGTCCATGGTGCCGCTGCTGACCTGTTCGATGGGCACCAGCTTGCCGGGGGTGTTCATGAATACGTCCATGTTTTCGTTGATGCTCATGCTGGTGTAGATGCCTCCCGTAATGCCTGAAATCAGGTCTGAGGCTGTCTTGTTCAGATACAGGCCAAAGGAGTCCCGGATGGTGGTGGAAAGGGCGGTCATTGTGTCCTGGGCCAGGTCGATGGCGTTCAGCTCATCCTGGGCACGTTCATTTTCAGCCAGTATCTGCTTTAACCCCTCAGCCCTGGTCCGGCAGTCAGCCAGGTGCTCCAGCTTCTGTTCCAGCTCCCACTGGATGCGCTGCTGCTGTTCGATTTCCCCGGAGAATACTTCCTCGTTGGCCTGCAGGCTGCTGATTTCTTCCGACAGCTGGCTTAAGGTCTGCTCCGACTGCTCCACGGCCTTGCTCAGGCGGAGGAACTCAGCCATCTTGGCCTCCAGGGCGTTCATGGCATCCGGCGATATGGATGAATCCCCCAGGTGGCGTGCGAATATCTCCTGAAGCAGCCTTGTATTGGTCTCCAGCTCCTTTTTGAAGCGCCGGTTCTTGTTCAGCTGCAGGATGGCAGTCACAAGGGCAGCCGCCGCAATCCCGCCTGTAATCCCAGCCGCCGCAGCCATGTGGATTGGCAGCCTGACGGCATCATGGATTATCTGAGGCGCGCCAAGACATAGGCCGGCAAAACCGCCGCAGGCCAGGGTCACCATGAATAACAGGACTGCCCAGACCGTCCTGGATTTCCTGTTGCAGGCCGCCCTGGTCACCTCATATTCACTGTAAAGCTTCTTGGTGTCGTCCATATAGACCTGGACAGAATCCCGGTCCGTGAACTGACTGCCAAGAAGAATCTGGCGTCCCTTGGCTGTCTTTTCCAGCAGCCCTTCCTTTTCCTTCTGAAGGTTGTCCAGCTGCTGCCGGATTTCCATTTTCCTGGTGCGGCAGGCAATCAGCTGGTTGGCATATTCGGGCGCGGATATCTCCTGTTCAATCTTGCGGATTTCCCCTAACAGGGCTGCATAGCTCCTTGCTGCTTCCGGTACCATCTGGTTTTCCAGCTCGCGGCGCTGGGCCTTTAAGTAGGCGGTTGCCTTGGTTATGTTAAGGGCAATGCTCCCCGAGGTGTTCAGGTTGGCAATGTAATTCCTCAGTTCGGAAACCATCCCTCCGTCCGTGGCGCATTTGAGCTGGCCAATGCTGATGGTGTTGTCGTAAGCGGTTTCGGAAAGGCCGCAGCGCAGCTGGTCTAAAAGCGCCTTGGTGGGTTCCAGTTCCCTGCCAAGGGTTTCATTGACAATGGTCAGTTCCCTGCCCCGCTTGTGGAACCTGCGCTGGATGCGGTAAACCTGTCCTTCGCTTTCCAGGCGGAGCCATCCTTCATAGGTGCCGCTTCCCTGCCATGGTTCGTATCTGCTGTAGGTATCGTTCCTGGCGGCCCGTCCCCTTTGACGTTCCAGGCCGAACAGCATGCCCTTTATAAATGTGTGCAGCGTGGATTTGCCGGCTTCATTCTTTCCATAGACCACATTCATCCCGTCCTGAAAGGAGATGTCCTGGTCGTGAAGCTTGCCGAAGCCGTCAATGTGCAGACTCAGTATCTTCATGGTTCAGCTCCTTTCATCCGTGGTCCGAAGCAGTGCGTTGACCCCGTAATACAACGCCTTCTTTTCCACAGGACTCATGTCTTCTTTTTGGAGGGCCTGGATAAAAAATCCTATCATGTCGCTGGAATGCTCTGCAAACAGGGCTGAAAAGTCATACTGGGGCTCAGAATCATCCAGGATCTCGGCTATCCTGAAGCGTGAGGAAAGCTGTTCCAGGTCGAACTCAATGTCAGGATCCCTCATGCCCTTTAACCGGAACCGGTAGATATTCTGTTCGCCCCGGTTCTCAATCTCCCTGGCAATCCGGTCGGACAGTTCCCCATTGGTGGTGTCCTTGGATACATTCACCGCCAGGGGGATGTACTGAAGGCTTGCCGCCGGGATGAACTGCAGGCTTACAAGCTTTCTTGTGAGGGAATGCACCTCTCCCGCATAGTATCCATGGGCGCCTGTTTCCGTCAAATCCAGCGGCTCGGGGGAACCGCAGTAAGCCATCTTTCCCTCGCCCACGATGTGCGGCTTGTGGATATGTCCAAGGGCTATGTAGGAAAATGGGGACAGCTCCAGGCTGTTAAAGTTGATGGGCAGATGGGACGCATCGCCGCCATGGGCCATGAGGATCTGGATCCTGCTGTTTAAGGGGACCTGGATGTCATCCAGAAGCGGCTCCTTAATCTCGGTGCGGTGGTAGCTGAAGCCGTGCACTTCCGTGTTGATATCCTCAAAGTAAACAGAAGTCAGGCTCTCATCCATCAGGAATGTCACATTAGGACTCCATGTAAAACTCAAAAGGGCGGAATTATCCCGTATACGGTCGTGGTTGCCTGCTATGATGATGACCTTTGTGGAGGGAATGGAAGAAAAAAGGTAATTGACCTCCTTCAGGTCCTTCATTAACGGCTGCCTGTGGAACAGGTCCCCGCTGATGAATAAGCAGTCCGCATCCATCTCTTTTGTATGTTCAATGATTATCCGGAAGGTATCTTTGATGGCCTGGGCACGTTCCTTGCCCCATGGCTTGCTGGCATCGGGACACATACCCCAGTGGATATCCCCGGTGTGGATGAATTTCATGTCTGCCTCCTGTTGGTTTGTGGTTGGCGCGCCCCCGCCCGGGGCATTGATGGAAAATGTCCCGGGCGGGCAGTACGGCAATGCTGTACCGGATATTCTTTACAGCTCGCAGTTATTAACGGTTCTTGGGAATGGCACAACGTCGCGGATGTTGCCCATGCCGGTCAGATACATGACGCAACGTTCAAAGCCAAGACCGAAGCCGGCGTGGCGGGTTGAGCCGTATTTCCTTAAATCCAGGTAGAAATCGTAGTCTTCCTTGCGAAGGCCAAGCTCGTCCATCCTTGCCACCAGCTTATCCAGGTTGTCTTCCCTCTGGCTGCCTCCGATGATTTCACCGATGCCCGGTACAAGACAGTCAACCGCTGCAACTGTCTTGTTGTCCGGGTTCATCTTCATATAGAAGGCCTTGATTTCCTTTGGATAGTCGGTTACGAATACAGGCTTTTTGAAGACCTTCTCAGTCAGATAGCGTTCATGCTCTGTCTGAAGGTCGCAGCCCCAGGATACCTTGTAGTCGAACTCGTCGTTGTGCTTCTCAAGCAGTTCCACTGCATCCGTGTAAGTAATGTGTCCAAATTCCGAATTGAGGACATTGTTAAGGCGCTCCAGAAGGCCCTTGTCCACAAACTGGTTGAAGAAGTTCATTTCCTCAGGCGCATGCTCCAGGACAAACCGGATGATATATTTGAGCATGCCTTCGGCCAGGCGCATGTCGTCGTCCAGGTCCGCAAATGCCATCTCAGGTTCAATCATCCAGAACTCTGCTGCATGGCGTGCCGTGTTGGAATTCTCGGCGCGGAAGGTAGGGCCAAAGGTATATACGTTGCGGAATGCCATTGCATAGGTCTCGGCGTTGAGCTGTCCGCTTACGGTCAGATTGGTTGCCTTGTTAAAGAAGTCCTGGCTGAAATCCACCTTGCCGTCCTCGGTCTTTGGGATGTTGTTCAGGTCCAGGGTGGTTACCTGGAACATTTCCCCGGCGCCCTCACAGTCGCTGCCTGTAATCAGCGGCGTGTGTACATATACGAAATCCCTTTCCTGGAAATACTGGTGGATGGCATATGCAATCAGGGAGCGCACACGGAAAACGGCCTGGAACGTATTGGTCCTTGGACGGAGATGCGAGATGGTGCGCAGGTATTCAAAGGAATGGCGCTTTTTCTGAAGGGGGTAGTCGGAGGCGGATGCTCCTTCCACGGTTACTTCAGTGGCCTGGATTTCAAATGGCTGCTTGGCCTGGGGCGTGGCCACCAGGGTTCCCTTCACGATGATGGCGGTGCCCACGTTCATCCTGGATATCTCTGCAAAATTAGAAAGGCTGTCGTGATACACAACCTGAAGTGTCTCAAAATAACTTCCGTCGCTTACTACAATAAAGCCAAAGGCCTTGGAATCGCGCAGACTGCGGACCCACCCTCCAATGCTTACTTCCTTGTCCAGATAATTCTCCGGATGCTTATAAAGTTCTCTTACGGTAATCAGATCCATGACTGATAATCTCCTTTTCTTTTCTCTCTTTTCATACAGTATCCCCAATTCCCCAGGAAATGGACGGTAACTACATATACGTGATTATAAGATATTTCCCGTAATGTTTCAAGATTATTCTGTCTTCCTATTTATAATGCGTGCTAATCGGACATGACGGTGGCAGAAATTAACAGTTATAAGGCAGGATTTATCTGGTATGATGTTCATACAGACATTTGACCGGAATCAGACAAAATACACAGGGTGGGGGTGGGATATTTAGTGGTAAAATCCATTATGAGGCACTAGATATGGGGAAAATCGGTGCTAAATGGATATTTTAGGAAGAAAATGTCGGAAAAATGCACAAAAACGGTGAAATAAATTTAAAAATTTATGTACTATTTACGAAGTTTGTGTTATAATTAAAATTACAAAAATTTTAACAGCAAGAGGTGATAACGTGATTAAAAAAGAAATGATAGCTATGCTTTTAGCAGGCGGACAGGGAAGCCGCCTTGGCGTACTGACACAGAAAGTAGCCAAGCCGGCCGTATCTTTTGGGGGGAAGTACCGAATCATTGATTTTCCACTGAGTAACTGTATCAATTCCGGGGTAGATACCGTCGGAGTCCTGACACAGTACCAGCCATTGCGTTTAAATTCCCACATAGGGATCGGTATCCCGTGGGATTTGGACCGGAACGTGGGCGGAGTAAGCATTTTACCACCCTATGAGCGAAGCAAAGGCAGTGACTGGTATACCGGTACTGCTAATGCAATCTATCAGAACCTGGAGTATATGGAGTCATATAATCCGGAATATGTCCTGATTTTGTCCGGCGACCATATCTATAAGATGGATTATGAGGTAATGCTGGATTATCACAAAGCCAATAACGCAGATATCACCATTGCTGCCATGCCGGTACCCATTGAGGAAGCAAGCCGTTTCGGTATCCTGATTACGGACGAGTCCAACCGTATCATGGAATTTGAGGAGAAGCCCCCGGTGCCAAGAAGCAACCTTGCATCCATGGGCATCTACATCTTCAGCTGGCCGGTGCTCAAGGAAGCCCTGATTAAGATGAAGGACGAGCCTGGATGTGACTTCGGCAAGCACATCATCCCATACTGCCATGCAAAGGGAGACAGGGAATTTGCTTACGAGTACAATGGATACTGGAAGGACGTGGGCACGCTTGGTTCCTATTGGGAAGCCAATATGGAACTGATTGACATCATTCCTGAGTTTAACCTGTATGAAGAATACTGGAAGATTTACACCAAGAGTGATGTGATCCCGCCTCAGTACATATCCAGTGAAGCCAACATCGAGAGAAGCATCATCGGTGAGGGAACGGAAATCTGCGGGGAGGTTGTAAACTCTGTTATCGGCGCGGGCGTCACCATTGCAAAGGGAGCCGTGGTCCGGGATTCCATTATCATGCAGGGCTGTGTAATCGGAGCAGGAAGCGTTGTGAACAAGGCAATTGTTGCGGAGAATGTGAAGATTGGCTCCGGCGTGGAGATTGGCGTGGGCGAGTACGCGCCAAGTACATACGACCCCAAGGTTTATCAGTTTGATATTGTGACCATCGGTGAGAATTCCATTGTGCCTGACGGGGTTAAGATTGGAAAGAATACTGCCATAGCAGGCGATACAACCGTAAGTGACTATCCTGACGGATTACTGGCAAGCGGAAATTACATTATAAAGGCAGGTGGCGTAAAATGAGAGCAATCGGTATTGTATTAGCTGGTGGTAACAGCAAGAGGATGCGGGAACTTTCTAATAAAAGGGCAGTGGCTGCTATGCCGGTTGCAGGAAGCTACCGCAGTATTGATTTTGCATTGAGCAACATGACGAATTCCCACATCCAGAATGTGGCGGTATTTACACAGTATAATTCCAGGTCCCTGAACCTGCATTTAAGTTCCTCCAAGTGGTGGGATTTCGGACGTAAGCAGGGCGGATTATTCGTATTCACGCCATCCATCACACCGGAGAACGGGGACTGGTACCGTGGGACGGCAGACGCCCTTTACCAGAACCTGACCTTCTTAAAGAACAGCCATGAGCCATATGTGGTGATTGCGGCCGGCGACGGCGTGTATAAGCTGGACTACAACAAGGTACTGGAATACCATATTGAGAAAAAGGCTGACATCACGGTTGTGTGCAAGGATATGGAAGACGGCACGGATGTGACCAGGTTCGGATGCGTGAAGCTGAATGACGACGGACGCATCACGGACTTTGAGGAAAAGCCCATGGCAAGCGATGCAACCACCATTTCCTGTGGTATCTATGTCATCCGCAGAAGGCAGCTGATAGAGCTTTTGGAGCGCTGTGCAGCAGAGGACAGGTATGACCTGGTTAACGATATCCTTGTGCGTTATAAGAACCTGAAGAGGATTTATGCATATAAGCTGAACGGTTACTGGAATAACATTGCGTCCGTGGATTCCTACTACAAGACCAATATGGATTTCCTGAAGCCCGAGGTAAGGGACTATTTCTTTAAGCAGTACCCTGACGTATACACTAAGATTGATGATTTGCCGCCGGCCAAGTATAACCCTGGAGCCATTGTAAGGAACAGCCTGATTTCAAGCGGCTGTATCTTAAACGGCACGGTTGAGAATTCCATTCTCTTTAAAAAGGCATATGTGGGCAATAACTGTGTGATTAAGAATTCCATTATCCTGAACGATGTTTATATTGGGGATAACACTGTGATTGAGAACTGCATCGTTGAGAGCAGGGATACAATCCGGGCCAACACCACACATATCGGCACACCGGAGAACATCAAAATCGTCGTGGAGAAGAACGAGAGGTATACATTATAAGACGTATCTGACCGCGGGAATGCGCACGGGGAGCGCGCCTGCGGATGATGCGGGATAAGACGGAAGGGGTATAAGAACATGCAGGTTACGGACGTGAGAGTGAGACGGGTAGAAAAGGAAGGGAAGATGAAAGCAATTGTTTCCATCACCCTGGACAATGAATTCGTCATTCATGACATCAAGGTTATCGAGGGGGAGAAGGGTTTATTCATAGCGATGCCAAGCCGCAAGGCCGCGGACGGGGAATACCGTGATATCGCCCATCCCATTAACTCCAATACAAGGGATATGATTCAGACCATTATTCTGAATAAGTATGAGACTACCCTGTTGGAGAATGAGGCGGCTGAGGAGGGAATGGCATAGTATACTGGTAGATTTATGATTAGGAGCCGTTTCCAGATAACAAATTGTTAGCTGGGAAACGGCTCCTGTTTTATATGTATGTTTATGCCAGACGTTCGGAACCTCCTGTCACCACAGGGGATTCCGAACGTTTTGGATTCTAAGGTTGAAACTTTTACAATCCTCTGGAACGGATGGATAACAGGAAGTCCGATGTCAGGTCTGCAGGACTCTTGCGCATACCTTCGGATTCCTTGTCAGACTGTGTAAACAGGTCCGGGAAACGTTTCAGGAGCCAGCGTTCCTGAGCCTTGTAACGGTCCGTATGCAGGGAGGACCAGAACATCAGCTTGTCTAAGTTTCTGGTGGATACTGCCCTTACCATGGATTCATGTTCCTCGATGGAGTTTTTCATAAAATTTTCGTCCGCCATCAAGGCCAACAGGCGTATCCTTTTATAATTGCTGCATTCCCGTTCAATAACGGACAGACAGTAGTCCCTGAATATCTCAGAGAAGAACAGGGAATGGAATTCTTCATCTGAGTCAAAAAAACGGCGGATATCCTTAGTGCGGTACTGCTCCTTTTGTTCCAGGATACAGTTTTCCATGCGGAGGATGACGGAGGGGGAGAACATACCGATAAAATCCCTGAGGACATTCTCCTCAATGGAGCGGTGGACAAAACGTTCGTTATCTATCCGGTCAAGGTCCAGCTTTGATACAATGCTTCCCCGGTGGGGGAGGACGGTAATCAGCTCTTCCTGTTCCAACTGAAGAAGGGCCTCCCGTCCAGGGGAACGCCCCACATCATAGAGCCGGCAGATGTCCTTTATATTAAAGAACATACCAGGCTTTAAGCGTAATTTTACAATATCATCTCTTAGAATCGAATAAATATTCGTATCTTCTCTTGCAACTGGTTCAGTGTCCATATCTCACTTCCAAATCCTGATTTGCCGCGGCCATAAGATATCTGGTATAGGTGTATGGCGAAAATGCCACATCGGACATCAACTTTGAAAAATGGATGGCGCCAATCTCGCTGGCAGCTTCCACCTTTCTGCAATATGGAAGCATACCCAGGATTCGACCCGGTACACGGACGTTCCTGGTGTAGATGTCCGGTGTACATTCCTCAATCACATGGTACAGCTCGTGCCAGCAGACAATCTCCCGTAGCTTTTGCCTACGGGAGATATCTTCGGGCATATGGACTTCCATATAATGCTCTACCATGGATATGAGAGTCATCTGGATCCAGACTGTTTTACTGTCCGGTTCCATTAAGCCCATGTATAAGAATGAAGACATAGGTTCGCGGTCATCATTCTTAAGGACAAAGCCCATCCTGCCAAGAAGGTTCTCAGGGGACTGATTTCCAAAGCATCTTCTGATGTGGTCTTTCTGCAAAGCGGCTTCTTGCATACTTTGTTTAATTATAATTGATTTCTGCATAGAAGTCAAAGGTCTGGCCGCAGAATCTTTGGACAGCAACAGGCCGTACCAGTATTCGTCGGGGTAATTGTACATGGTCCTTCTCCTTGCTACAAAAGGCGCCCGTGTTCCGGGCGCTTGTTTGGATTCATATCTGTGGGATATTCAGCCCAGCGCATTTTTTGCCAGCACAAGAATAATCTCATCGGAAGGGGACCTGTCGGACAGTTCTGCTTCAATGAGCCCAGCAACCTGTTTGTACTCCGGAATTCCAGAATAGTCAATGACTCTTGAACCACAGACGACATACACATCCGGATTGATGCGGACCTCGGAGGAAAAGTTGGAGGAGGCATCCCAGATTTTCTTGAGATCTTCGCCGGATTTTTCCATAGTGGTAATCAGGCAGTTTCCATCGGAGCGCTGGATTTTTACAAAGCCTTTCTTATCAATTACACGGAGCTGGTTTTTATTACCCCTCCTGCAGGTGACCACGAAGATTTGACCGTTGGTCGCTTCCAGGTTCACCTTGTCCTCTGCCACACCCATGGATGCCGCTGCTATGCTGACGGCTTCCTTTTCATCGCAGTTTTTCATCAGGTCGGTGGTTTTTACCTCGGTAGAACCCATGGCGATTGCCGTTACTTTCTGGGCCTGCTCATCAATTTCCACGTAGACTTCTATGCTGTCCTCCACTGCGCCGGAGTTCATGGCCATTTCCTTGGCCTCCTTTTTAAGCTGCGCTATGTCCTGGGCAGAGGGATTGGGGAGGGTACGCTCAACCATTTCCCTGACCATGGCAAGGGCTACTCCGATGGAGGAGATGACTTCTGCATTTTCAGGAATCTGGTATTTGAATCCCATATCATTGGCCGTAAAGGTGAGCAGGGTCCCGGCACCGCCTCCGGCGCCCACCAGTACAATCTGATCACGCTCTATCTTATATTTGGTAATCAGGTCTTCGATTACGGGCTTGATTTTATCGGTGGATTTCTGGAGAATGGCTCTGGCCGTGTCTTCCACGGACATTCCCACTTCATCTGCCAGAAGTTTGATGGCCATCCTGGCAGAAACCTCATTGCCGCGGGCATAGTCCCCTTCGGACAGTATGCCAAGGACATTGGCAGCACATGTGTTGGTGATGGTTACGGATTCCCCATTATTTAGGCGGATGGCCACATAATCATCCGGGTCGTTTTCCCGCGGCTGCATGTGATAGAGAGTGGAACCTTCCAGCAATGAAGAATCGGTAAAGCAGGCGTAGCCCATGTTGGCAATATGGGCGGACCTGGGGCCCACGTCCGTGATGCCATTCTTTCCGGCCCTTACCATGGAACCTCCGGCTACACCCAGCACACGTACATCCAGTGAGTTGACATAAGTCCGGTGTCCGCCTATAATCGCATAGTCAACAGCAGGACGTCCGTTCTTGATTACGCCGATATTGGTGGAGGTACCGCCTACCTCAAAGTAGATTCCGTTGGATGCCCTAAGATACATCAAGGCTCCGATTACCGATGCGGCAGGGCCTGAAAGCATGGTGAGCACGGGTCTTTTTTTCATTTCATTGACTTCCATGACACCACCGTCACCGCGCATGATCATAAGAGGCACATTGACACCGGTGGAACGCACCGAGGATTCGGTACTGTTGGCTGTTTCCATCATTTTTGGAAGAATGCTGGCATTCAGTGCGGCAGTCCTGGTCCTGGTGGTCAGGCCGTAAAGTTTGGTGATGTCAGAGGCCATGGAGGAGGGGAGACCCATCTTATCGGCTGTCTCGGACACCAGTTTTTCTTCGGACATGTTATCCACACCAAATGCCTTGGAAGCTACAATGACCCGATCCCCCTGGTTGTACATGTCCTGAATCAGTGTTTTGACGGAACGCTCATTCATGTCCTTCGCTTTTATGAAGTGTGAGTCAATATGGATGAACTTGCCTGTTCCCAAATCGATGTCCGGAATCTTTGTCTGGCGTTTGGTGAGAAAGCTTTCCAGACCGCCTTTTCCGATACCGATTACTCCTACTTTGGCAACATCGCCTTCCAATAGGGCATTGGTGGCTTGGGTGGTGCTGTGGGCGATAAAAATCACTTCATCCGGCTGTATATTATTTTCCTCCAGGCATTTCTGAAAGGAATCCACCACTCCTTTGGCTACGCCTTCTTTGGCAAAGTGGGTCGTCATGACCGACCCTTTTCCCACAATCTGGTTGGTGCTGTTGTCAATAGCAACAGCTTTGGTGTGAGTGCCGCCCACATCGATTCCGATTCTGATTGCTCTTTTTTCCATCATTCAGTGACTTCCCTTCTTAAATAATGCTGTACGTAAAATAACCGACTATCTGTATTGCAATCAAGGCAATCCAGCCCCATGGCAGATTTGTCTTTATGTATGTTTTTGGCTCCAGTTTGGAGTAGCTGAGAGCCCACATGGTCCAGGACTGTGTGGGGCAGGCCGATGCCACGATGGAAACAGGTGGGACCAGGAACAGCATGAACAGGTATGGTTCTGTGAAAATGCCCATGGCCTGCAGTATGGATGCAAGGGCAATTCCTGAGCCCCAGATCATCAGAGGACCTCTGAACAGGGCCAGGGGAGCCAGGATGCAGAACAGTACAAGCAGTACAAGGGGAGACTGGGGAATCAGCCCTCCAAGTAGATTTTGCAGAATGGGTGCAACTTCTTTGGCCGCTGCCTGGAAAATATTAACCCCATACAGCATTCCAATCAGAAGACCAGAGTCAGCAACACCATCATACAATGTTTTCTGAACCTTTTCTACGGCAACGGAATAACTTGTAAGGTTGCGCGTGAAAAGAAGTCCCAGGAGAATGCCCAGCAGGAAGGCCGGTACAGGCTGCCATTTGAAAAAGGATACCATGATAATGGGAACAAAGGGTACCAGGATGCAGTAAAAAGGAAGTTCTTGGGCATCTACGGATACGGGAGCAGCAAATGCCCTGGTCTTATTCTGACGCATGAAATTGAACACAATAAAGGCAATCATGACAATAATGCTGATGATTGTTGCGATTATCGCAAAGTGGATGTACTTGTTATCGTACTGTATGTTGGGGAATACGGCAAAAAACTGGCTGACATATGCGATGTTCAGATACATGCCGGATGCAACTGCCAGCATGTAAGCGCCTACAGCAGCTTTTTTGTCAATTCCCACAGAAAACATGATTGGCAGAACAATCATACCAATGGCCATAACAGAACCAACACCGAAGGCGCTGCAGAAAATCAAGGCACATACGATGTTTAACAGCAGGGCTGTGACCAGTGGCTTGTCACCGGCAAATTCAACGGTTTTCTTGATTATATAGCCTGCAATCCCGGTATCTACCAGAACCCGTCCGAACCAGGCACCAAACACAATAATCGCTATGGTTTTTCCGTAGCTTTCAACTGATTGTTCAAAAACAACATTTACCACTGTTTCCAGGGGCACCAGCCCGATGATACACCATAAGACTGCGGTTGTGATAAAACCGATTAATAGATTTCCACCCTTAAAGCAATATACAATTAATCCGATAAACGTGATTAAAAGTAAGATGCCGGCAACCATATCTGCCATAACTTTTCCTCCTATTTTACCAATATGCACTTGTTTTGTAGTAACTGGCCATGTGTTGAAGTGATATACCACTTGTTTTATATTACAACTGATATACCAATATGTCCATTCATGTTTTGCACTAATATAAAGTTTGTTTTTGTGCAATTAGCAAATAAAATGTAAAGAAAACGTTAATAACATACTAAAATATATACATATATCATAAAGGGATGGAGTAAATAAAAGCAAATAGAATAGGTGATTTGGTTATTTAAATGGAATATCATTAAAATATATATGGAAAGTGGTATATTACTATAGAGCTATTAGATGATAAAAGACAGGCGACACATGGGATGGCGGCGTAAAAATGAGGGACGTATAAAAACAGGGCCACACCGTTAGGTAAGGCCCTGTTAAAATTAGGAGATATTTAAGCTTCCATTTGCTTCAATATACTTCTTGCCACGCTGATCCCATTAGCAGAAGCCTGCTGCAGCCCCCTGGTAACGGATGCCCCGTCGCCGATGGCGCGCAGTCCTTTCACGCTGGTCTCAAAATCAGTGTTCACAACTACTTTGTTGGAATAGAACTTAACCTCCACGCCGTAGAGCAGTGTCTCATCGCTGGCAATGCCTGGGGTGACTTTATCAAGGGCCAGAAGCATTTCCTTAATATCGGTCATGATGCGGTGAGGGAATACCAGGGACAGGTCGCCGGGGACTGCGTCCTTTAAGGTTGGTATCAGGTTGTTACGGCAGAGGCGCTCTTCGGTTGTGCGGCGTCCTCTCTGGAAGTCACCAAAGGTCTGTACCATGATACGGCCGCCGCAGAGCATGTTGGAGAGCTGGGCAATGTGCTTGCCGTATTCAATCGGCTCGTTAAACGGCTTGGTGAAGTTCTTGCTCACCAGCAGGGCGAAATTGGTGTTGTTGGTCTTGTATTCCTTGGACTTGTAGGCATGTCCGTTGACAACGGCCAGGCCGTTCTCGTAGTACTCCGTGGCAACCTCTCCGGATGGGTTGGTGCAGAAGGTGCGGACCTTGTCATCAAAGGTGGGGGTGTAGTATACCAGCTTGGCTTCATACAGGTTCTCATTGAGGAACTTCATGACCTCGTCCCTTACCTCAACGCGGACACCGATGTCCACGGTCCCTACCTGGGTTTCAATGCCATGGTCACCGCAGATGTGGGAGAACCAGTCGGAGCCTTCGCGTCCGATGGCAGCTACAATCTCAGGCGCGTGATAAGTCTCATCCTTATCCGTGATGACGCCTTTCACCGTGTCGCCCTCGATGATGATATCCTTTACCATGGTGTTGAATTCCATGACGACGCCCTGGGCCAGAAGGTGTTCCTGGAGACGGGTGTAAATCTTGTAACCCTCCTCTGTTCCCAGATGGCGGATGGGGCATTCGATGAGCTTTAAGTTGGCATTGATGGCCTTGCGGCGGATTTCTTCTATTTCTTTCTGTTTATCTATGCCGTACACATTGGTATCGGCTCCGAATTTCAGGTAAATGTTGTCGGATTCATTTAACAGTTCCACGGTCTTGTCATAGCCCAGGATTTCGGGAAGGTTGCCGCCCACGTCCGGAGACAGGGACAGTTTTCCATCTGAAAATGCGCCTGCGCCTGCGAATCCTGTTGTGATGGAACATGGTTTACATCCTACACAGACTTTGGTGGTGCGCTTGGGGCATACGCGTTTCTCGATGGGGCGTCCTTTTTCCACCATCAGAATCTTCATATCAGGTTTTTTCTGGATGAGTTCGTATGCGCAGAAGATGCCGGAAGGACCTGCGCCAATGATGATTACGTCGAAGTTGTTGGTTGGATTCATAATAATAACTCCTTTCGCTTGCATTTTAAGCGTTTCTGTGTGGTGCATGGTTTTTTACATAAAAAAAGCCAGTATACAAAATAGAAGCATGTAGTCAACTATTCCGGTAGCTGGTAGATACGTTCATCCGATTATGAACTTATACAGGCATCGCAACGCTATTAGTTTAACATAAAATCCCGGGTTATGCAAGGACAGAATGCCAAAAATTTTTGGTCGAAATATAAAAGACCTAAAAAATAATTAGGCAATATTAAAAAAATATATGCTGGATTGACTAAAAAACTATACATTTAGCATAAAAAACTAGTGATACCATGTTGACAACTTGGCTGCCATGTTGTAAACTGGACATACAAGATGAAGCGAATGAAAAGGAGTATGGATTTATGAAACGGATTATTATTGACGCGGATACGGGAGTGGATGATTCCCTGGCCATATTATACGCACTCAGGTCCCCGAATTTCCACGTGGAAGGGATTACCACATGTTTCGGTAATAACAATGCGGAACAGTCTGCGGACAACTCCTTGCGATTAATAAAACTTTCAGGCTGCGGCTATGAGGTGCCGGTGGCCGTGGGAGCCAATGAATCCCTGGAGGGGGTGTTTGAGTCGGCGCCCGCATTCATCCATGGGGATAATGGGATTGGCAACGTGGAACTGCCGGAGAGCAGCCAGAAACCTCTTGAGGAGTCTGCCAGTGATTTCATTATAAGGAAGGCAGAGGAACTTAAGGGGGAACTGATTATCATAACCACAGGCAGGATGACCAACCTGGCCCTGGCCCTCAGGAAGGACCCAAAGCTTCCCGGGAAGGTGAAGAAGGTGGTGTCCATGGGCGGCACCCTCAATGCACCCGGCAATATAACTCCTTATGCGGAAGCCAACATCTACGGAGATGCCATGGCGGCGGATATTGTGTTTAAGGCAGGATTTAACCTGATGCTGGCCGGCCTGGATGTGACCATGAAGACATTCATCACGGACAGGGATGTGGAGAACCTGTGTACATACTGCCTGGAAGAGTGCAGGCCCATTGCAGGGTATATAAAGGATGTGCTTAAGTTCTATTTTGAATTCCACCGGGTATCCATGGGCATGGCCGATGCATGTGTGGTCCATGACCCGCTGGCCGTACTGATAGCGGAGGACCCGTCCCTGGGCATGTTTAAGATGGTCAGGGCAGGGGTGGAATATGAGAATGAGGCATTTAAAGGAATGATTAAGACTGACAACGGGTTTGTCCCGGACCTTGACCGGGAGGAAATCGCCGTGTGCGTGGAAGTGGATTCCGTAAAAGCTGTGCGCAGGCTGTTCTCCGTGTTCCAGGACATGACGCCGGGGCGGTATAATAAGTCATAGTAATATCGGGGTTTTTCCGGATTTAGAAAGAAGGCTGGGCTATGAAGGACGCATTTGCAATTAAAAACTGCACCATACTCACAGTTGACGGGCAGGACCGGGTGTACGAAGCCGGAGCCATGATTGTGGCGGACGGCAGGATTCGGTGGATTGGGCCTGAGGAGGAACTGGAAGGACAGGGGTGGCTGGAAGGTAAGGCGGGCCAGGCAGGACAGGAGCCATTGGAAGGAAATGCGGGCCAAGAAAGACAGGAGCGTTTGGATGATAAGGCAGGACAGGAGCCAGGCCCGGACAGCTGGACAGTCATTGCAAAAGACCGGATAATCGACCTGAAGGGCCATCTGGTATTGCCGGGACTTGTGAATACCCACACCCATTCCCACTCCTCCGTGTTCAGGAACCTGGGGGATGACATGGAACTGATGGACTGGCTCAACCATGCCATGTGGCCTGCGGAAAAGCATTTGAATCCGCAGATTGCATATAATGCTGCCAGAATGACATGTCTGGAGTTCATCCGGTCAGGAATCACCACGTATGCGGACCAGTTTTATTTTGCAGAGGATGTGGCAAGGGCCGCGTCGGAGAGCGGGCTTAACTGTTATCTGGCTGCGTCTGTCTTTGACTGGTCAACCGCGGAGGGCGGGGATTCCTTTGAAAAGGCGGCGGATTTTGTGAAACACTGGCACGGCCGTGCAGGAGGGACCAGGGTTACGCCGTGTATCGGCCCGCATGCCCCATATAGCGTGTCCGGGGATCTGTTTAAGAAGGTGGTGGACTTGGCGGATTCATATGACCTGCTGATCCATACCCACATATCCGAGACAGAGGATGAGAATGCCCAGATCATGGAGCGGTACGGCCTGTCTCCTGTGAAGTGGCTGGAGAGCCTGGGGGTTTTTGGACAGAAGGTCCTGGCGGCCCACTGCATCCACCTGTCGGAGGAGGATATGGATGTATTTCGGACATACAATGTACATGTGTCGTATAATCCGGTCAGTAACCTGAAGCTGGTATCGGGCATCATGCCCATGAAGGCCATGAAGGAGCGGGGCATACAGATATCCATCGGTACGGACGGGGCGCAGAGCAACAACAGCCTGGACCTTTTGCGGGATTTAAGGACCGGAAGCCTGATCCAGAAGATGCTGCTTCACAATGCGGAATTCCTTCCGGCCCGCGAGGCAGTCAGGATGGCTACCATAGAGGGCGCCAGGGCGCTGGGATGCGAAGGGGACAGGGGAAGCCTGGAGATTGGTAAGAAGGCGGATTTTATTGTGATGGATACGACAAGCCCGCGCCTTGTGCCTCTTATAAGGAACCGGGCGGACAAGCTGTACGCGGCGCTGGTGTACAGCGCCCTGGGTGCGGATGTATGCGGTATGTGCGTGGGCGGCAGATGGGTCATGAGGGAGCGCAGGGTCATTTCCATGGACGCAGAGGATGTGACGGCCCAGGCCCAGGAGTCGGGCAGATATCTGGGGGAACGGGCCGGACTTATATAGGGAACGGACGCGGCGGCGCAGGATATCCGTAGCAGACCCATAAGCCAGATAAATAAAAAGGGATAAAGGAGAAATGTTATGGGAAAGAAAATGATGCACATTGCGTTGGAAGCCGGGGATGTGGGAAGGTATGTGTTCCTTCCGGGAAGCCCGGAGCGTACGGAAAAGATAGCAGCATATTTTGACAATCCAAGGGAGATTGCCTATAACAGGGAATACAGGACATTCGTAGGGGAACTGGATGGTACCATGGTGGCTGTGACCAGCACCGGGATTGGTGGACCTTCTGCTGCCATTGCGGTTGAGGAACTGCACCAGTGCGGCGCGGACACCATGATGCGCGTGGGCACCTGTGCGTCCGTATCTCCCAAGGTGTCCCTGGGGGATGTGGTAATCCCCAACGGGGCAGTGAAGATGGAGGGGGTGAGCCAGCACTATCTGCCGGTGGAATTTCCTTCCGTGCCGGATTTCCAGATGCTTAAATGCATCGAGCAGGCAGCCATTAACCTGGATTATCCATATAATGTGGGAGTGACCATCACCAAGGCGTCCTTTTACACACAGACCGAGCCGGAAACCAAGCCGGTGGGGCCGGAGCTTCAGTATAAGTGGTCCGCATATGAAAAAGGCGGGGCCACCTCCACCAGCATGGAATGCGCCCCACTCTTTGCGGTGGGCGCGTCCTTGGGAATCAGGACGGCCTGTGTGATGGCCAGCGCCACCAATTGCAGGAACTACAGCGATAACGGCAGGAAATCGGAAATCGATATTGAGGACAGGGCAATCAGGACCGCAATTGAAGCAATGAGGCTTATGATCAGGAAAGACAAGGAGATGGCATAATTGATGGATTATAAGGAAATGCCCCAGCTGGGGGATTTGAACATACCTTATTATGTGCAGATTTACGATATTATTTACCAGCTTATCCAGGATGAGAAGCTGAAGGAGGGGGATTCCCTTCCGGGAGAGAACATCCTGGCAGAGTACTGGAACGTAAGCCGCAGTACGGTGCGTATGGCGGTGCGCAAGCTGGAAGAGGACGGTTATATCTATAAGATGCAGGGGAAAAAGACCACGGTAACGGGACAGCTGGCCAGGAATAAGGATGGGCTCCAGCACATTACCAACCCATGCCTCAGCAGCTGCGTGGACGCCATCACCAAGGTGGAGGCAGTCATCAGCGTCCAGAACGGAGGAAGGCTGATCGGCGACCTGCTGGGCTATAACGGCAGGGGGTTCACCGCAGTGGCCGTGGATATGAAGTATTTTGTAGGCGATGCTTACGTGGCGTCTTCGGTGGCAATCATCCCTGTGCTGCTCCTGGAAAAAGAGGAGATAGCCATTGATGATGAAGAGGGACTGAAGGAATTTGCCCTTGCCTCCTTATATAAGCAGGCGGAGCGTTCCAGGCTTTCCATGAGCGCCGTGGAGTGGTCCAGCGAGGTGGTGGACCAGCCCCAGTGCCCCATTGTCATTGTAATGGATGAGGTGCTGTTTAAGGGCGAGGAGCCTTTATGCTATCACAAGTACAGGATGGACAGCAACTGGTACCGTTTTACACTGGACCGCAGGCTGTGATAAGTGAAACCTTCTGCTGAATAAGCAGTTTGTTAATATAATTGTTAATATTACATGTACGACTACAGGAGGAAATGGAAATGAAGAAAAGAATCGTAAGTACCGTACTGGCGGCCGCCATGGCAGCATCCATGCTCGCAGGCTGCGGCTCTTCGGCAAAAGAGACAACAGCGGCGCCGGCAGGCAAGGAAACCCAGGCAGGGGATACCACGGCACAGGCGCAGGAGGAAAATGCAGATGACCCAGGCGCTTCTGACAAGCCCCTGAAAGTGGTTTATCTGTGCAACGGCAACCTGGGCGACAAGGGTTTCAATGACTCCGCCGCCAGCGGCATGCAGCTTTTGGCGGATAAGATGGGGGCCGAGGTCAAGACCATCGAGATGGGCAGGGACGAAACCAGCTACGAGGGCAATTACCTGGATGTGTCTGAGCAGGACTGGGACATGATTGTATCCGGGACCTGGTCTGTTAAGGAACTGGCCCAGGATATTGCAGCTGAGTTCCCTGATAAGAATTACCTGATTTTTGACGTGTCGGTTGACAGGGACGTGGTGACAGAAGGCAATATGATGGGCGTTAACTACTACTCCAACCAGGCGGCATTCCTTTCCGGCGTACTGGCAGCCAAGATGCTGGATTCCGGTGATGCCAAGATTGATCCTTCCAAGAAAATCTTAGGCTTCGTAGGTTCCATGGATACGTCCAATATCAATGATTTCCTGGTAGGGTATCTGGAAGGCATCCAGTATGTGGACCCTGAGATTAAGGTTGTGACTTCTTACGTGGGTTCCTTTGAGGATGTTTCCAAGTGCATGGAAATGACTACCCAGCTGTATAACCAGGGCGCGCAGGTGGTTTATGCACCGGCTTCCCAGTCCATCCTTGGCGCCGTGACGGCAGCGCAGAAGTCAGACAAGTACCTGATTGCCTGCGACCAGGACATTTATGCTGAATTAAAGGATTCCGATCCGGAACTGGCCGCAAATGTGATTTCCTCCAGCCTTAAGAATGTGGGCGAGTCCATCTATACCTCTGTCAAGGGATGGAGCGAGGGAACCATGAGCCTGGATCAGGATTATATCCTGGGACTGGACAGCGGGGCTGTGGGCCTGGCTAAGAATGAAAACTATACAAAACTTGTTCCCGAGGACATCCAGAAGTTCATTGATGAGACAGAACAGAAGGTTATAAGCGGTGATATCACGGTTGGAACCGCTTTTGATATGACAACAGAAGACGTAGCAGCTCTTCGTGATGGCATGAAACCTTGATGTAGGGAAGTGTGGTTCAGGAGGCTGCTGTATCAGATACAGGGCCTCCTTTTTTGAACGTAAAATCCGGTGTGGATCTTGAAAAAACGCGGTGCAGGCAGGGCGCACCGGAAGGATGAGGTGTTGATTATGGCAGAAGAAGCATTGAGAATGTCCCATATTGTGAAAATCTACCCCAACGGGGTCATGGCCAACAAGGATGTGACATTGTCCGTGAACCTTGGGGAGATACACGCCCTTTCCGGCGAGAACGGGGCGGGCAAGTCAACTTTGATGAAAATCCTGTTTGGCGAGGAACAGCCCACATCAGGTGAGATTTATGTAAATGGGAAGCAGGTACATATGTCATCCCCGCAGATGGCAATAAAAATGGGAATCGGAATGGTGCACCAGCATTTCATGCTGGTATCCTCCCTGACCGTTGCGGAGAACATCATCCTGGGCATGGAGCCGAGAAAGGGCGTCATGGTAGACCTGGCTTTTGCAAGAAAGCAGGTGGAGGAGATGGGCAGGAAATACAACCTTTACGTGGACCCGGACAAGCGGGTGGAGGACCTGACCGTGGGCCAGAAGCAGAAGGTGGAAATACTTAAGGCGCTGTTCCGCGGGGCGAAAATCCTGATTCTGGACGAGCCGACGGCCGTGCTGACTCCCCAGGAGACCCAGGAGCTGTTTGATGAGCTGCTCCACCTGAGGGACAACGGGTACACCATTATCTTCATTTCCCATAAGCTTCAGGAAATCAAGCAGATATGCAGCCGGATTACCATCATCCGCCGGGGGACCACCATGGGGGTGCATGAGGTGGACCAGGTTTCGGAGCAGGATATCTCACGGCTTATGGTGGGCAGGGACGTCATCCTGAATGTGGAGAAGGAACCAGCCAGCCCAAAGGAGGCATTGGTTAAGGTAAGGGACCTGGTAGTGGTGGACGAGAACGGAAAGCATGCAGTGGACCATGTATCGTTCTCATTGAGAAAGGGAGAGATACTGGGGATTGCCGGGGTGGAAGGCAACGGGCAGACCGAACTGGTGCGGGCCATTACCGGTATGGGCGCTTACAGCCATGGAACCATTAAGATAAGCGGACAGGATATCAGGGGATATTCGGTTGAGAAGATAAGGAACCTGAAGCTGGCCCACATTCCCGCGGACAGGATGACCATGGGCATGGCGCCCCATCTTTCCATTACTGAGAATATGATTGCAGATAAGCTGGGCTGGAAACGTTTCTTTAAAAACGGAGTGCGGGACAAGAGGGCGGTCAGGGAATACGGGGACGAGATGGTAAAACAGTACCTGATATTCTGCAAGTCCCAGGACGTGGCCATCAACAGCCTGTCAGGCGGCAATATCCAGAAGGCGGTCCTGGCAAGGGAACTGTCCGGGTCCCCACAGGTCATCATTGCGGACCAGCCCACCAGGGGAGTGGATGTGGGAGCCACGGAATTCATCCGCAGACGCCTGGTTGAGATGAGGGATGAGGGGAACGGGGTCATCCTCGTCACATCGGATTTAAACGAAGTACTGGGTCTGTCCGACAGCCTGATTGTGATGTATGAGGGACGGATCGTGGCTTATATCAGCGATACCTCACAGATGACGGAAGCGCAGCTGGGCACCTATATGCTGGGAATCCAGGTACAGTCAGAGGAAGAGATAAAGGAGGCGCGGCATGAACAGTAATAAACGAATCAACCTGCTGGTGGACCTTGTGAAGCTGGCCCTGGTAATCCTTATAGCCTGTGTGCTGGTGTCCGTCATTGTGTTTATTGTAAGCGATGACCCGTGGACAGCCATCAGCAGTTTTTTCCTGGGACCATTTACCTCCCTGCGCAGGGTGGGCAATATCATAGAGGCGGCTTCGCCGTTAATGTTCACGGCGCTGGCAGTCATCATCATCTTTGGCTCGGGCCAGTTTTCCATGATTGCAGAAGGTTCCTTCTTTATCGGAATAACAGGCGCCATGGTGGTGGCGATTGCCTGTAAGCTTCCGGGCGGCATCCACCCGGCTGCGGCCATCCTGTTCGGAGGATTCTGCGGGGCAATGGTCGCACTGGTTCCGGCCCTGCTGAAAATGAAATGGAATGTAAGCGAGCTGGTTACATCCATCATGTTCAATTACGTGGTGCAGTTTTTTGCGATTTACATGGTAAGCTATCATTTCCGTGAGGTCAGCAGCTCCAGCCTGGCTTCCCTGGAATTTGAAAAGACATCCCGGCTGCCAGTCATACTGGACGGAACCAGGATCCACGCGGGTATTGTGCTGGGAATCGTGCTTTGTATCCTGGTATGGTTTTTCCTGTACCGCACATCCCTTGGGACCAGGCTCAGGATTACCGGGGACAATCCGCTGTTTGCCAGGTATGCGGGCCTTAAGGTGACCGGACTCATGGTTGCGGCCCAGGTCCTTGCAGGGGCAATTGCAGGCATGGGCGGCGGCGCGGAGCTTCTTGGCATGTATAACCGGTTTAAGTGGACCACAACCCCCGGATATGGGTGGACAGGTATCGTGGTTGCGCTGCTGGCCAGAAGCAATCCGCTGTTGGTCCCTTTGGCTGCTGCATTTATCGGATACCTGAATGTGGGCGCTGATATCATGGCGCGCAGCAGTGACGTGGGCCGTGAGGTGGTGGACATCATCCAGGGCGTCATGATGTTCCTGATTGCGGCGGACGCACTGTTAAAAGGCTGGAGGCAGCATCTGATTGTCAAGGCCGCGAAAGCAGAGGAAAAGGAGGTATTGCAGGCATGAATTTACTTAGCTTAATCGTCAGTACGGACTTTGTGTACATGTGGATACGTGTGGCAACCCCTATTATCTTTGCTTCCCTGGGCGCTGTGATCTGTACGAAGGCAGGGGTTGTGAACCTGGGGCTGGAGGGAATCATGCTCATATCAGCCCTGGCAGGCGTTCTCGGCAGCGCCTTTGGCGGGAACCTTGTATGGGGCGTCCTGGCCGGTCTGCTGGCAGCTGTTGCGGTGAGCGCCGTGTTTGCCTATTTCCATCTTGTGTTAAAAGCCAACAATGTGCTTTGCGGCACGGCTGTTAACACCATGGCCACGGGCCTTACGGTATTCGTGCTTCAGCTGGCAACCGGGGAAAAGGGCAACTCCTCATCCTTAAAAAGCTTTTCATTTCCCAACGTGGACATTCCTGTCATCAAGGATATTCCTGTTATCGGGACCATCCTGTCGGGCCACAATGCGCTGACGTACTTTGCGCTGATCATGGTGGCAGCAATCTGGTTCTTCCTGTATAAGACGCCCACAGGGCTGCGCATGAGGGCTGTGGGTGAGAACCCGGACGCCGCATCCAGCGTGGGGCAGAACGTGGTGAAGATACAGTTCCTGGCCATTGTGCTGTGCGGAATCATGACAGGACTTGGGGGGATGTACCTTTCCATGGGTTATCTCAATATGTTTGTAAGGGACATGACAGCCGGGCGCGGATTCATTTCCCTGGCAGCCTGCTCCATGGGACAGGCCACGCCGGCGGGGGCGCTGCTGTCATCCATGATATTTGCATTTTTTGACGGGCTTTCCAATATCCTTCAGGTACTTAAGATCCCGTCTGAGTTCATACAGATGCTGCCGTATCTGGCAACCATTGCAGGCCTCACGGTTTACTCCATCCAGAAGTCAGCCGCGGCCAGCCGTAAGATGAAGAAAATAAAGGAGGTACAGGGCTGATGGCACTGGACAAAGAAAGTAAGACAGCAGGAAAGAAGCAGTATCACATTCATTTAAAACCAGGTGATATAGGTAAATATGTGCTTTTGCCAGGGGACCCGGCGCGTTCTGACCGTGTGGCCCAGTATCTGGAGGACGCGCAGTTTGTGGCAAACAACAGGGAACACCGTACATTCACAGGATTTTATAAAGGGGTTAAGATTTCCGTTACCTCCACCGGCATGGGCTGTCCTTCCGCTGCCATTGCGGCGGAGGAGCTGATGAACATCGGGGCGGAGTGCCTTATACGCATCGGAAGCAGCGCTGCCCTGCAGGATGATATTAAAATCGGCGACCTGATGATTTCCACGGGATCCATGAAGAATGAGGGGACCAGCCGTTTCTATGTGCCGGACTGCTTCCCGGCAGTGCCTGATTTCGACCTGACCAGGACCATCATTGATACGGCCAGGGAAATGCAGCCTGATTTATATGGAAAGGTATATTACGGAATCAATGCATCGGACGATGCATTTTACGGGGAAACCCAGGAATGGATTGATAAGCTTTCCGCACTGGGATGCCTGAACGTGGAGATGGAAAGCTCCGCGCTTTACACGGTCTGCCATAAAAGGAAGAAGAGGGCGGCCATGATCAGCGCTGTTTCCGGCAATCTGGTTACAGGGGAAGTGATTTATGAGACAGCCAATGAAGGGCTGGCCAGGGGCTGGGATGAGGAAATCAAGATTGTGCTTGAGGCAATCTACCGGTTTGAGAAGGAAATGGAATCCAGAGAACAATAAGTACCGGTTTGAGAAGGAAATGGAATCCAGAGAACAATAAGTATCGGTTTGAGAAGAGAATGGAATCCTGAGAACAGTAAGAAGGAAGGTATGAAATATGGGAGAACAGAAAACCATGCACACGGATGTGACATCTGACCAGATTGGGAAATACGTATTCCTGCCCGGAAGCGTGGAACGGGCGGCCCTGATAGCGGAGCATTTTGACAACCCGGTAAAGGTGGCCCATAAAAGGGAATTCTTAACTTATACAGGAACCCTGGAGGGCGTTCCAGTGACCGTGACCAGCACTGGAATCGGCGGACCCTCCGCATGCATTGCCATTGAGGAACTGCATTCCTGCGGCGCACATACCATGATGCGCATCGGTTCCGCCGCATCCACCTCCCCCAAGGTCAGGATTGGCGACGTGGTAATACCAAACGGCGCGGTGCGCATGGAGGGTACAGGCAATCATTATCTGCCGTTTGAGTTTCCGGCCGTGCCTGATTTTGAGATGTTAAAGGCATTGGAGGCAGCGGCCGTTGATTTGGGGCACCCGTATAACGTGGGGGTGACCATCACAAAGGATTCCTACTACACCGAAGCTGAGCCTGAGACAAAGCCGGTGTATGAGGAACTTAAATACAAATGGGAGTCTTATATAAAGGGAGGCGCCACCAACACCAGCATGGAATGCGCTGTGCTTTTCCTTGTGGGCGCGTCCCTGGGTATAAGGACGGCCAGTGTCATGATCAGCGCCACTAACTTTGGCGAGTATTCCAATGATGCGGAGGATTATCCATCCGGCTGGGAACAGAGGGCCATTGAGGTGGGCATTGAGGGGATGAGGAGGATGATACGGAAGGATAAGGCGGAGGGGCGGATATAAGCGTAGGCCTTATCATGGAAAAATGGAATAAATGATTGATATTATGCCACCAGAGCCGAAAGGGATACTGGTGGTTTTTTGTTTGTTGAATTAGATGTGGAATGAATTTAATAAAAAACTCCATAATTCTGTTGACAAAAAATAGAAGAAATGGTAAAACATAAATAGAATAAATGTATGGAATCATTCCAAAAAAATAACAAAAGAAAATTAGGAGGGGAGAAAAAATGGAATATAAGGTAAGGCTTATTCTTGATGGAGAGTACCATAAACTGCTGGTATCCCGGGCGGGCAGCCAGATAAAAATCGTTGTGGGGCGGACGGATGAGATGTCGGTTGTAGGCGCGAGAAAATGTGTAGATGAGGTTAAGGAGCTTTTGGAAGAAAAATGCAGTCTGTGTCTGCTTAAAAGGATGCACTACCTGATTTCGGTAAAGAACCAGCTGGGGGAGAAAAGGGATATTTTAAGGTTTTCCTTAAAATCACTGGAAATAGCCATCAGGATACTATATCCGGATGAGTACAGGCAATGGAAGGATGAAATTGAAGAGAAGGGGGAAAAGGGGGATGACAGACAGTATGAAAAGAAGCGGATTACGATATTGAATACAGGATGTACTTCTTCGGGAAAGACGATATTTGATTTGAAATGTATCCTGGATGATGCTGCCAGCAAGAATTTCATACCTGCGTTGACCAGTATTAAGGAAAGTACGAACTTTATGATCCGTTACCATATCAACGACCCGGAGTTCCGTCCGGAAGAAGAGATGGATTTCCGAATCTGCGTGAAGCTGAAGACAAAGCAGGTGCTTAAAAAGAATATCGAGATGCAGATATTGGAAGCCGTGGTGGAAATGTATGAAGACATTGCGGAAATGACAAAGGATGACAATGCCGGTATGGAGGAAATCAGGGAGCATTCCAGGGGGATTGCGGTTGAGCGGCTTAAGTCCAACAGGGCCAAGACCTTTGTCATAGGATATATTGTGGATATGGAAGGGAAAGGCAAGAACATTGAGAACATCCTGATAAAAGGAATCCAGGAGGTTTATGGACAGAGCACATCCTACAGTAAGGTGGGGTATGAAGAAGCTTATGGCGGAATCATTACGGATATCCGCAGTAAACATCTGAAGCTGAGCAATGATGATATTTCCGAACTGGTATTCAGGGAGGATGATAGACCCAGTGAATATATGGAGATTTACAATTACATAGAGAGGGAACTGGACCGTGTTGCGGTCATGTTTGAAGAGGAACATGGAAGACATATAGGGATGGGGGATAATCTGCAGATTGAAGGAAAAAGCAGGGAACCTGGTACAAAGGATTTGGTGGACCATGTTTTTGGGAATAAACGCAGGCAGATGAACAAGGATTTCTTTTCGATAGAGCCGCTGGTGGAAAGGGCAGAATTATATTTTGTTTCTGACAAAATGAAAGACTGTGGATGTGTTGTTCTGATAGATGGCCTGGGAATAAACCAGGGGCAGCTGCCATCAGGAAATGAAAAGGAAGTCATATATAACAGGGTCCATGTTTCAGTCCAGGACGCAAATCCGGATATCATATTATACCATACGCTGTTGAATGGGAAAGATGACCATATGGTGGATATTGTCAGGATGCTTAGCGATGAAGGCTTCCGCCGGAAGACATATGTTGTATTCGGACGGCTGGATACGGTTGCAGATGACTATTTTGAGCAGGATGGTATTGGACTGGATGAGGTGACATCAGAAGAGTTCGGCATTTTCATGAAACACATAGAGGAACAATATGCGGAGAGGGATGTGCTTTCCCTGCGGGGTATTATTGGGGAACATTATTTTCTCTGCGACAAGATGGGGACCTTTGATAAGAAGATGGATATTCCTGAGGCAAAGGGATACGATTCTAACTCCGTCATAAAAGAAATCATAAGGCAGAATGCAGGGGATATAAGCAGCCAGGCGGCTAATTCCGATATGGAACAATTTTTTATGATTATGGATAAGCATTTTGTGTTTGGCAGCACATATATAAAATATATGTCGGAGTTGGACCGGATGGTTCCTATGGAGTATGGGAAGATGAGATGGAATACACTGGAAAAGGCTTTGGATGAACTGTATGCTTCCCGGTGGGGATTCGACTGCCTGATTCCGAGCATGACATTGAGGCGCTGCCTGGCCGGGATAATGAACAGAGAAGACATCAAAAAACAGATGCAGGATACATTTGCGGATAGATACGACAGCATTTTAAGGGACTTCCTTCAGGAGTGGACGGAAACAGCACAGACGATTATGGTGATTGAACATAAGGCATTTTTTCACAGGCTGCTGTTGATGCGCTATATCTCAAGTATGCGGACAACCTATGGTGTTTCCATGACAACAGACAGGAAAATAAACCTTAGGAATTTATATGAACGATGTTTTGGAAGTAAGGATATGGATGGGATGGAGACGCTGCGGCTTATGGCACAGATTGCCTGGAAGAGTAAGCGCAGCCTTAATACGGAGGCTGGAATGGAATAAATAAGATGGCTGTATAAGTGCATACGCCACATTATTTAAGAATTTCTAACGCTTCCTTTAGAAAAAATTCCACAAATAGTCAGGGAATAGTCACGTAGTGTTAAGGCTTTTTCAAAGATTAAATCCAAGGTCTGTGATATGATAGATACATAAAGTGATAGATTGTCAGCATATCCATAGAAAAGGATAAATCAGATTGGGAAAGCGGGTGAAGTGAATGAAGGTGCGTAAAGGATTGAAATATCTGGCAGCCATGGTTATGGCAGCACTTATCTGTCTCTGTGCCATGGTCATCATGGACGGTTACCACATGTATCAGGATGCGGTGGCTGAGGTAAGCCTGGAAGAGAAAGTGGCTTCCATCCGCAGCAAGGAAAATTATACCACCTTTGATGAGCTGCCCGAAATCTATGTGGATGCGGTGCTGTCCGTGGAGGACCACAGGTTTTACAATCATCCGGGTATTGATATGATTGCCATCGGAAGGGCTGTTTTCAATGATATACGGGCAGGCGCATTTGTGGAAGGCGGCAGCACGGTGACACAGCAGCTGGCCAAGAACATGTACTTTACCCAGGAAAAAGAACTGCAGCGCAAGGTGGCGGAAGTGTTTGTGGCCTTTGACCTGGAACGGAATTACAGCAAGAACGAGATACTGGAACTTTACGTGAATACGATTTATTATGGAAATGGATATTACTGCGTGAAGGATGCCTCGGAAGGGTACTTTGGGAAAGCGCCAAATGACATGACGGATTATGAAAGTACGCTGCTGGCCGGAATCCCCAATGCACCGTCTAAATATGCCCCCACCGTAAGCCCCGAGCTGGCGCAGAAACGCCAGGAGCAGGTGTTGGCGCGTTTGGTGAAATGCGGATATTTTACAGAGGAACGGGCCCTTGAGACGCTGGCGGCAGGGAATGTGCTGTAGGCTCACTGATGATGCAGGTTTAGTGCCGTTTGGTACGGATTCTGGTATAATTCCTGATACAAATACGCCGATAGATGGCACCCGCTATCTATCGGCGTATTTACGTCAGGCGGTACTAGATGATATAATAGGGATATTCAGGTACGGGAGGGGAATACATGCAGATATCGTCCAGTTTAGGAATGAGCATTGTCACAGAGGTGAAGAAAATCATCCATGAAGATTTGACGTTCATGGATAAAAGCTGTCACATCATTGCCTGCACGGATGAAAAACGGATAGGTGATTTCCATGAGGCCAGCAGGAAGATGTTGGATGAGGGGCTTAAGGAACTGACGGTTCCGGATGACGATACCTATCAAGGAACCCGGTCCGGGATTAACCTGACGCTGGAGCTTGAAGGCCAGGTCGTAGGCGTGGTGGGAATCACTGGAAATGAAGAAGAGGTCAGCCGTTACGGACAGGTTGTAAAGAAAATGACGGAAATCCTGTTGCTGGAAAGTTATTTGAAAGAAGAAAAAATCCGGGAACGCAGCGCCAGGAACCGCTTTCTGCAGGAATGGCTGATGACGGATGAGCTGAGGATGAATCCGGCCCTGGTGGATGAGGGAATCTCCCAGGGCATCGATGTGATGGTGCCCAGACGGGCCGCGGTGCTTGGGCATACCGGGAATCCCATCATGAGCCAGGAGGATGTGGAACGGATTGAACACAGGATCCGCCGCATCCTGAAAGAGGACATGCGCAATGTAAGCGGCAGCAGCGGCGGGAGCTTCATCGTGCTGATGAGTGAGCGCAGCGACGAGATGGCAGCAAAGCTGATTGCCCAGATACAGGCGGACATTGAAAAGGAATGCGGCTACCGGCTGATTGCAGGCGTGGACAGCCGTACCATCAGCGGCGGACAGCTGAAAGCCGGATATTTCCGGGCCATTAAGGCCCTGAACGGGGCCGCGGTGCAGGGGGACAGCGGAGTTGCCTTTTATGACAGCATATTGCTGGAGATATTCATCAACGATATCGGACAGGCCACCAAGGAAGAGTTCATACAGCGGGTATTTAAGGGATGTTCGGAGAAGCGGATGAAGGAAGCTGTCCGCATTTTAAGGGTGCTGTATGAATGCGACGGTTCCATAAACCAGGCCGCTGAACAGCTGTATCTCCATAAGAATACATTGCAATATAAACTGAACCGATTAAAGGAGAAAACGGGATATGATCCGCGTAAATTGAGCGCGGCACCTTATTATTACCTGGCGATTGCGTTTTATGAAAGTATGGAGTGAGATGGGATGAAATGACAGGGATTAATATGAAATGACAGGGATTAATATGAAATGATAGGGATTAACATGAAATGATGAGGATTAACATGAAGTGACAGGGGTTAACATGAAATGACAAGAATTAATTTTGAGTGATATGAATTAGTATAGACTAATTGTGAGAGGATTACTGCGGCAGGCGGTAGTCCTTTTTTGATAAGGCATAGCATTGGCAGACGGGGGAAGACAATGGATAAAAATGCATAAAAATAAAATGAAAATATGTGTAAATAAATACAAAACATACAATTTGATATATTACACATACCATATTATTTTGATTAAATATGGTTTTTGTAACATATCACCGGGAATGATTTTATGTTATAGTTAATTCATGAAAAACAGGCGCAAAAGTCAATGAGGAGGGGGATATGAAGATAGAGATACCCTATGGGAGGGCTGTGTTATCAGCGGATATACCGGATGAAAGAGTGGGCGCGGTGCTTAATAACCGGCTGCATGATTATGAGCCTCCGGCTGCTGCGGATGTGTTGGTGGAACAGGCTCTGGCATCACCAATCGGCAGTCCGCCTTTATGCGAGCTTGCAAAAGGAAAAAAGAATGTGGTCATACTGGCAAGCGACCACACCCGTCCGGTTCCCAGTAAGGCAATCATGCCGGCCATGCTGCGGGAAATAAGGCGGTTCAACCCTCAGGTAAAGATTACAATCCTCATCGCCACAGGATGTCACAGGGAATCCACCAGGGAGGAACTGGTCCATAAGTTCGGCCAGGAGATTTGTGAACAGGAGACAATCGCCATCCATGACTGTCTGAAGGATTCCATGGTGGATTATGGCGTACTTCCATCCGGCGCGCCTTTAAGCGTGAACCGGATTGGTGCCCAGGCAGATTTGCTGGTTGCGGAAGGCTTTATTGAACCGCATTTTTTTGCTGGATTTTCAGGGGGACGCAAAAGCGTGCTTCCAGGAATCTGCGCAGCCAGTACGGTTTATGCCAACCACAGTTCCCATATGATTGACAGCCCAGGTGCCCACAGCGGCTGTCTGCAAGGGAACCGGATCCACGAGGATATGGTGGAGGGGGCGCGCCGTGTGGGTCTCAGCTTCATTGTGAATGTGGTGTGTAACGGCAGTAAGGAGACTGTAGCTGCATTCGCAGGGGATTTTGAACAGGCGCACCTTGCAGGGGTAAGCTTTCTCAATGGATTGTGCAGGATGCAGGTGGAGGAAGAAGCGGGGATTGTCATCACAGGCAATGGCGGTTTCCCCTTGGACCAGAACATCTATCAGGCGGTAAAGGGGATATCCACGGCAGATATCATCTGCCGCAGGGGCGGGGTCATTATCATGGCGGCAGCCAGTGTGGACGGCCATGGGGGAGATGAATTTTACCATACGTTTACATCTGGGAAAAATGCAGATGAAATCCTGCAGGATATCCTTAATGTGCCCCAGGATGAAACGCGGCCCGACCAGTGGCAGTCCCAGATCCTTGCAAGGGCAATGGTAAGGCATCCGGTCATCCTCATAAGCACACAGCCCCATGAACTGGTGCAGAGGATGGGAATCATACCTGCCGATGACATTTCCCAGGCCATTGGGATGGCGGATGAACTGTTGGGACGGAAAGAGAAAATTGTGGTCATACCGGACGGGGTAGGGTGTATACCTGCCTTGAAGGGATGATGGTAAACGAAACTAATAAGGATAAGTGTTCAAGGAGGGACAGATAATGGGGAAATGGATGAAAAACAGCTCAAAACGGCTGCTGGCAATCTCTGTTTTGCTGATGTTGGTCAGTATGGTAATGGCAGGGACACTGCAGAGTGATTTTGGGAAGGTGACTGTCAAGAAAATCAAAGTAGAAACAGACGCAGGCTTAACCATGGGCGGACTGCTATACGTACCGGATTCAGCTACTGTGGAGAATCCGGCGCCGGCTGCCGTTGTGGTACACGGATGGTGGAAGACAAAGGAGAGCCAGTCCTCCACGGCCATGGAACTGGCCCGCCGGGGTATCGTGGCCCTTGCCATTGATATGTACGGACATGGGGATTCCTCCAATGTGAAATTTAATTTTGTGGATTCCTATAATGGACTGGAACTGCTGGCTGGCCTGCCATATGTGGATGCTGACCGACTGGGCATTACAGGCCATTCCATGGGAGGCAAATGCTGTACCGCGGTAACGGAATGGGCGGACCAGGGCGGTTCCGTGGATGTGGCAGCCATGGTCATCGCAGGTACGGATCCCACGTATCAGGATAAGGACGGTGCATGGATTAATGCCTATGGTAACCGGGATGTCTGCATGATTGCGGCCAGATATGATGACTTTGAGTATCATGGTTCGACCATTCATGGGCCTTGGTATAATGCGCCCAGGGACTATGCATCAACAGACCGGGCCAAATCCTTTGTGAATTTTGGGGAGGATCCGGCAAACATTCAGGATGAGGTCCAGGTTGGCAAGGTCTATGAAAAGGAAATTGACGGCAGGATTGCCAAACGCCTGCTTTATACACCGACACAGATCCACTCCTGGTTCGTGCTGTCACCGGTTTCCACCGGCATGACCGTATCCTTCCTCCAGGATTCCCTGGGAGCGCCTAATCCTCTTGGGGCCTCCAACCAGCTTGGATTCATCAAGGAGCTGTTTACCGCAGTGGGACTGGTTGGGATGTTCATGTTCATGGTATCCCTTGTGTATGTATTGGTTGAAACGCCTGCATTTGCCTGCCTTAAGGCATCGAAGAGGGTAGAGCCGCTTCCGGCCCCGAAGGGCAAAGGGCTTGCATGGTTCTGGGGGGCAATCCTTGTTACGGCAATCGTATCCTATGCCACGCTGTTCCCCATTGCAACCTGGATCAATACAGCGCCGCCGGACCCGTTACTGCCAATCATCCAGGCCAAGTCCCTTGGAATCTGGGGTGTAATCAGCGGCGCCGTATCTTTACTGATCATGTTCCTGAATTACCGGTTCTATGGAAAGAATAACGGGATTGATTTAAGGGAACGGGGAATCATCCTTCCGAAGGGCACATTTGCAAAGACGGTCCTGCTGGGGATAATCGCTCCTCTTGCAGCTTATGGATTTGTATTCCTGGCAGATTATTTCTTTACCACGGACTTCCGCTTCTGGACCTTTGCGGCCAGGGCCTTTGAATCGGATAAGGCAATTTACAGCCTGGTTTCCCTGCCGCTGTTTTTGATGTACTATATCCCTAACTCCCTTGCGACCAACTGCTTCCGTTATAACAGGATTGGGGGCAAGGAGTGGATTAATACCCTGATTGTATCCGTTGGAAATGCCCTTGGCTGTATCGGGCTCCTGGCAGTACAGTACATGACCTTTGTGGCCACCGGATATTCCAGATGGCATGATAACGGTTCGGTGAAATCTGCAATCGGATGGTCCTATGCAGTGGTTGCAATCTTAATCATTGCCCCCATTGTGGCGCGGAAGATATACAAAAAGACCAATAATCCTTATCTGGCAGGAATCATCAACGGCATCATAGTAGCCATAATCAGCTGTACCAGTACTTCTACCATACTTTATACGGTGGGGACATCTTATATCCCCCATTGATGCCGGGGCTTGCGTCCATTGTGCGGGTTGTATTTTTCCGTTGTGCTTTTTAACAGTAATACCTTTCAGTAATATTAGCCGGTAATACAGGTAAAACCGATATGCACGGTTCATTATGAGTCTTTACAATTGATATAGAATCTGTTAGAATGAGGAAACAGTCAGAAGCGTTAGATACCCCTATAGGTGCGTATCTAACGCTTTAAGGCGTGTCATCAAGACGCGCCGCCGGCTCTGACATAAGATGGATTAAACAGGACAGAGGGACGTAAAATGAGCGGAATATGGGACAGAATAAAGGGTATACTGGGATGGAAAAAGAGGGAACCGGATGAGAAGGAGGACGACAGGGTCATGTATATCGTAGCAGGTTTGGGCAATCCCACAAGGGAATATGAGAAGACAAGGCATAATGTGGGATTTGAGGTCATCGATGTGCTGGCCGACATGCTGGGGACCACGGTTGAGGAAAAGAAGTTTAAGGGCTGCTACGGAAGGGGAATCATCGGCGGTGAGAAGGTGCTGCTGCTAAAACCCCAGACCTTCATGAACCTAAGCGGCGAAAGCATCAGGGCTGCGGCTGATTTCTATAAAGTGGATCCTGAACATATCATTATCATATATGATGATATCAGCCTGGATGTGGGGCAGCTGCGTATCCGTAAAAAGGGAAGCGCAGGCGGCCACAACGGTATTAAGAACATCATTGCCCACCTGGGCACCCAGGAATTTCCTCGCATCAAGGTGGGGGTAGGCGATAAGCCTAAGAAAATGGACCTGGCCGACTATGTGCTGAGCCGTTTTTCCAAAGAAGACCGGGCAGCCATGGATGATGCGTTTAAGGAGGCGGCAAAGGCTGTGGAAGTGATGATAACAGACGGAATGGATACAGCCATGAATCAGTTTAACGGCCATAAGGCCTGATGAGAGGTGCAGGGTAAGATGGAAAACCCATTATTGGAATTACAGGAATATGACAATCTGATCCAGGCCCTGAATAAGGGGAAGGGTCCTCTTCAGGTAACGGGTACGCTGGATTCCCAGAAGGTGCATCTGATGTACGAGCTGGGGGAAGGGACGGCATTTCCGTGGAAGCTGGTGGTGACCTATGATGACACCCGGGCCAAGGAAATATACGATGATTTCCGTAACTTTACAAAGCAGGTATGGCTGTATCCGGCCAAGGACCTGCTGTTCTACAGCGCGGACATCCATGGAAACCTTATGACGAGGCAGAGGATTGCCGTGCTCAGGCACCTGATGGAGGATCAAGGCGGGGTTGTGGTCACCACCATGGACGGTCTGATGGACCATCTCCTTCCCCTGCAGTATCTGAAGGAGCAGGCCATTACCGTTGAAAGCGGACAGGTGATTGACCTCAATGTGTGGAGGCAGAGACTGACCGCCATGGGTTATGAGAGGATGGCCCAGGTGGACGGCATGGGGCAGTTTTCCATCCGCGGCGGAATCATCGACATTTTCCCGCTGACAGAGGAAGTGCCGCTGCGCATCGAACTGTGGGATGATGAGGTGGATTCCATCCGTACCTTTGACCTGGAGAGCCAGCGGTCCGTGGAGCAGCTGGACGCTGTCACCATCTATCCGGCGGCCGAGGTTGTGCTGGATAAAAAGCAGCTGGAGGCAGGGACGGACCGGTTGAGGAAGGAAGCTAAGACCTATGAGAAGGCCCTGCGGGAACAGCACAAAACGGAGGAAGCCCATAGGATCCATTCCATCATAGAGGAACTGGCGGACGGGCTTCGGGAGGGCTGGAAGCTTGGGGGGCTGGACGCGTATATCCGGTATTTCTGTCCGGACACGGTGTCCTTTTTGGAGTATTTCCCTAAGGGGGAAAGCGTGGTGTACCTGGATGAACCGGCCAGGTTAAGGGAAAAGGGCGAAACCGTGGAACTGGAGTTCAGGGAAAGCATGGTGCACCGCCTGGAAAAGGGATATCTCCTGCCGGGGCAGACTGAGCTGCTCTATCCGGTGGAAGAGGTCATGGCCAGGGTCCAGAGGCCCCTGACCGTGATGCTTACCGGCCTGGACCAGAAGCTGCCGGGAATGAAGGTGAACCATAAGTTCAGCATTGATGTGAAGAATGTGAACTCCTACCAGAACAGCTTCGAGATCCTGATTAAGGACCTGACCAGATGGAAAAAGGAAGGGTACAGGGTCATCCTTTTGTCGGCGTCCAGGACAAGGGCCAGCAGGCTGGCCAGCGACCTGCGGGAGTACGGTCTGCGGGCCTACTGCCCGGATGGGGCGGAGCCTGAGATGGAAACCGGGGATGGAAGGGAGGCAAAGGACGCCCACCCAAAGGTAAAGCCCGGGGAAATCATGGTTACCTACGGCAGCCTTCACAGGGGGTTTGAATACCCGCTCCTTAAATTTGTCTATATCACCGAGGGTGATATGTTCGGCGTGGAAAAGAAGAAAAAGCGCCGGAAGAAAACAAATTACCAGGGCAAGGCAATCCAGAGCTTTTCCGAGCTGTCCGTGGGCGATTATGTGGTCCATGAGGAGCATGGACTTGGTATTTACAAGGGAATTGAGAAGGTTGAGCGGGATAAGGTCATCAAGGACTATATCAAGATTGAGTATGGGGACGGCGGTAACCTGTACCTGCCCGCCACCCGTCTGGAAAGCATCCAGAAATACGCCGGCGCGGATGCCAAGAAGCCAAAGCTTAACAAGCTGGGAGGCACGGAGTGGGGCAAGACCAAGACCAGGGTTAAGGGCGCGGTCCAGGAGATTGCCAAGGACCTGGTTAAGCTTTATGCTGCCAGGCAGGAGAAGGCCGGGTTCCAGTACGGCCATGACACGGTGTGGCAAAGGGAGTTTGAGGAACTGTTCCCTTATGATGAGACGGATGACCAGATGGATGCCATTGATGCGGTGAAGACGGATATGGAAAGCAGACGGATCATGGACCGGCTGATCTGCGGCGACGTGGGCTACGGCAAGACCGAGGTGGCGCTTCGGGCAGCCTTTAAGGCGGTCCAGGACAGCAAGCAGGTGGTTTACCTGGTGCCCACCACAATCCTGGCACAGCAGCATTATAATACGTTTGTCCAGAGGATGAAGGATTTCCCGGTGCGGGTCGACATGCTGTCCAGGTTCTGCACCCCGGCCAGGCAGAAGCGGACCCTGGAGGACCTGCGCAAGGGCATGGTGGATATTGTCATCGGCACCCACAGGGTCCTGTCCAAGGATATGCAGTTTAAGGACCTGGGGCTTCTGATCATAGATGAGGAGCAGCGGTTCGGGGTTGCCCACAAGGAGAAGATTAAGCAGTTAAAGGAAAATGTGGATGTGCTTACATTGACCGCAACCCCCATACCAAGGACCCTTCACATGAGCCTGGCAGGTATCCGGGACATGAGTGTGCTGGAGGAGCCTCCGGTGGACCGCACCCCAATCCAGACCTATGTAATGGAATATAACGAGGAAATGGTCCGGGAAGCCATTAACCGCGAATTGGCCAGAAACGGCCAGGTGTATTATGTATACAACCGGGTGACGGATATTGACGAGGTGGCGAACCGTATCCAGGCCCTGGTGCCTGAGGCCGTGGTTACATTTGCCCATGGACAGATGAGGGAACATGAACTGGAGCGGATCATGGCTGACTTCATCAATGGGGAGATTGATGTGCTTGTATCCACCACCATCATTGAAACAGGCCTGGATATCCCCAATGCCAACACCATGATCATCCATGATGCGGACCGGATGGGACTGTCCCAGCTATACCAGCTGCGGGGCCGTGTGGGCCGTTCTAACAGGACCTCCTATGCCTTCCTTATGTACAGGCGTGATAAACTGTTAAAGGAAGAGGCGGAGAAGCGCCTGCAGGCCATCCGTGAGTTTACGGAGCTTGGCTCCGGCATCAAGATTGCCATGCGCGATCTGGAGATCCGCGGCGCGGGCAATGTCCTGGGCGCGGAGCAGCACGGACACATGGAAGCCGTGGGATACGACCTGTACTGCAAGATGCTGAACGAAGCAGTGCTTGCGCTCAAGGGAGAAAAGCCGGATGAGGATTCCTACGAAACCGTGGTGGAGTGCGACATCGATGCATATATTCCTGGTTCTTATATTAAGAATGAGTATCAGAAGCTGGATATCTATAAGAGGATTTCCGCCATTGAAACAGAGGATGAGTATATGGATATGCAGGATGAGCTGATGGACCGCTTTGGCGATATACCGCGCAGTGTGGATAACCTGCTGATGATTGCGGGCCTGCGTGCACTGGCACACCAGGCATATGTGACAGAGGTGGTCATTAACCGCCAGGAAATCAGGCTTTCCATGTACCAGAAGGCCAGGCTTCAGATTGAGAAGATCCCTGAACTGGTTAAGGCCTACAAGGGGGATCTGAAACTGGTGCCGGGGGAGGTCCCCGCGTTCCACTATATTGACAGAAGGAATAAGAACCAGGACAGCCTTGCCATGGTGGAGAAGGCCAAGGAAATCCTGAAAGGGCTGGGGGAACTGAGGGAGGCACATTAGTGCTCCCTCCAGTCAGAAACCGTACTTCCAGCGCTGGCAGGTGGCGGGTACTGAGTCCATTGGGATTTGCGCCGTGCCGTTTTAAGCAGGAAGAGAGAGGGAAAATGCGTATGACTGGTTGGAAACGGAACTTTTTTACAATATGGGCAGGGCAGGCATTTTCCCAATTCTCAAGCTCCGTCCTTCAATTTGCAATTGTATGGTATCTGACTGACCAGACGGGTTCCGCCCTGGTACTGTCGGCCGCCATGATGATGGGATTCCTGCCCCAGGGGGTTCTGGGACCATTCATTGGCGTGTTTATTGACCGCTATGACAGAAAACGGATTATGATTATTTCAGACCTGCTTATATCCGCAGCCAGTTTTGCCATGGTGATAGCGGGATGGATGGGGAAGCTGTCAACAGGGCTGATACTTGTAGTACTTTTGTGCCGCTCCATCGGCTCGGCGTTCCATACGCCCTGCCTGCAGGCGGTTACCCCTCAGATTGTGCCTGGGGACCAGCTGGTAAGATGCACCGGGTATTCCCAGGCCCTGGAGTCTGTGTCGCAGATATTAAGTCCGGTGCTGGCAGCTGTTTTATACAGCTCCTGGAGCCTTGGCGGAATTATCTTCCTGGATGTGGCTGGGGCATTGATAGCAGTGTTCACCCTGGGGATTAGCGTGATACCGGAACTATCCCAGGGCATGAACCAGGGAAAGGTGCAGGTCCTGCGGGAGGCAAAGGAAGGGTTTTTAATCCTCTGCACCAACAAGGGGATGCTGGGGCTGGTGCTCATCAGCACCCTGTATACACTGGCCCTGATGCCTACCAGCGCGTTGTTTCCACTGATGAGCATGTCCTATTTTAACGGGACCAGCACCCATGCCAGCATTGTTGAGGTAGTGTTTTCCGTGGGGCTTTTAGTTGGATCCCTGGTATTGTCCAGATGGGGCGGCACAAAGAACAGGATTTATACCATCATCGGTTCATTCCTGCTGATGAGCTTCAGCTTATTTGTTTCAGGGATACTTCCAAGAGGCGGATTTGCCATTTTCGTTGTGTGCTCCTGGCTGATGGGGGTGTCCGGCCCCTTTTACTGGGGAATATACACGCCGCTGCTCCAAAGCAACTTTGAGGCAAAGTATCTGGGCCGGGTCCTGTCATTATCCAGCAGTATACGGTTAATCAGCGGTCCGGTTGGATTGTCCCTGTCGGGATTGTTCGCGGAACGATATGGAGTTGAGAAATGGTTCCTCATTGCGGGTGCCCTGGTTTTGCTGGCCGCGTTCCTGTGCCTGGCAGTTCCGGCGGTGCGCAGATGTGATGGCGGCGGGAGCCGGTGACAGGTGTGGAAACCGCCGTATGAAATAATTTTATATGCAGAAAAAAGCCGTGGTTAATCTACCAGCCCATGCCTGGTATGACCATGGCTTTTTTATTTTTTAAAAATAGTTGAAATTACCTCTTGCCAAACTAAAAAATATATGATACTATTCGGTTAACAGCTTAATATATTAACCTAATAAGAGAGACATAACCAGAATGATAAAAAGGGGATGAGGCTTTCCGCAGAAGCGGCCGTGGAATATCCGTATATCTTTGTAAAGAAGCAGGAGGACAATGAGGTTTCTGGTTGAAGGGAAAGGAAATAATTGATATGATAACAACAGATTATTATATTAACCAATTAACAGCCAGTGAAAGAGAGGTTCATATGTCCATACCAAAATACCAGCAGATTAAACAAAGCTTACTTTATGAAATCAACAATGGGAAGTTCCAGCCAGGCGATAAGTTTTACAGCGAAGCGGAGTTGAAGAAAAAGTATAATGTCAGCGGGATTACCGCTATCAAGGCATTGCAGTGCCTGACCAACGAGGGGTATCTGGTCAGATACCAGGGAAGGGGAACCTATGTGTCCAAGGCCAGGCGCGGCAAGATTGTCAAGTTTTCCGATATTGAGAAATACAGGGATGCGGCGGAACGCACGGAAGTACTTGATATCAGGGTGATGAAGGACCCAAGGATTGCGGCGCAGCTGAACCTTGGGGAGAATGAGGAGTTTTATCACATTAAGCGCATGCGGCTGGTTGAGGATAAGCCGATTATTGTACAGAACAGCTATGTAATCAAGGAATTTATCAAGGAAGAGGATGCAGGGGATAAGAAGAAGTTCTCATCCATTTACGGGAAAATCAGGGAGGACTTTGGAATCGACCTGTACCAGGCGGACTCGAAGGAGATAACGGAAATTGCTTTTCCGGCTCCTGAGGAGGAAGCAAAGCTCCTGGGTCTGACAGATAAGGAACCCAGCGCCTTTACCAGAAGATATACATACCTGTTTGACGGAAGGACCATTGAGTATATTGAGGGATATAAGCGGTGGGATTATTTCAGCATTGAGATTGAACCGATTTAGGCCGCACAGATGGAGGAAATGTATGGAGTTATTATTAGTTTCCCACAGGGGAATCGCATCAGGTATGAAATCAGCAGTAGCCATGGTCATGGGGGCCGTGGCAGAACAGATAACAGTCATGGAACTGACAGAGGAGGAAGGGATTGACACGTTTTCAGTGCGCCTGGAGGAGTATCTTGTAACATGGCTGTCCGATGGCAGGAAAGGGCTTATCTTTGCGGACCTGAGGGGAGGGACGCCCTATAACCAGTCGGAGAGCCTGCTTTCTAAGCATGGGCTGAAGGCGCAGGCAAAGGTAATCAGCGGCATGAACCTGCCCATGGTGGTGGACGCGGTGCTGCGTGACATGGATGTATGCAGCACAGAGGAGCTTACAGGCCTGGTACAGGCTGCAAGGGAAGGAATCGTGTGTCTTGACCTGGAGGCCCAGGCAGCCGGTTCAGAAGATGAATAGCACACAACAGGCGCCCATTCACAGGAAACAAGGAGGATTAGGAAAATGAATATTCAGTGGTGGCAGATTCTGCTCATTACCTTATATGCAGGATTTGCATTTTATGATGGCAATAATACAACCTTTGGAACCGTAAAGCCCACCATGGCAGGATTTTTTGCAGGACTGGTGCTGGGGGATGTCACTACAGGACTGGTGGTAGGCGGAACGCTTAACCTGCTGGTGTTGGGAATCGGTAACTTTGGCGGGGCGTCCATCCCGGATTATATGACAGGCGCGCTGTTAGGGACTGCATTTGCCATACAGAGCGGGCAGGGCGCTGAGTTTGGCGTGACGCTGGCAATCCCCATCGGTCTGTTAATGATACAGCTGGACATACTGGCAAGGTTTTCCAATACATATTTCCAGCACAGGGCGGAGCGTCTGGTGGAAAGCGGCAATATTGACGCGGCGGCAAGGATGAACATCCTGGGACTGATTCCACAGTCCATATCCCGTATGCTTCCCGTGTTCCTGGCATTGGTATTCGGTTCTGATTTTGTCAACCTGGTGGTGAACCATCTTCCCATGTGGCTGATGAACGGATTAAAGACAGCGGGCGGGATCCTTCCATCCCTTGGTATTGCAATCCTGCTGCGCTATCTGCCTGTAAGCCGGAACATTTCCTATCTGATACTTGGATTTTTCCTTGCGGCTTACCTGAAGGTACCGGTCCTGGGCGTTGCCCTTGTGGGCCTGGCGTGTGCAATCCTCAGCTTCCAGTCTGAGAAGGATGAGAGGCCTGTGACGGCGCAGGCCACAGTAAATGCAGGAGGTGACATGGGTGATGAATAAGGCGCAGGGCAATCTTACAAAAGAGGGAAAAAGCGTATTCTGGAGATGGTATTTCCTGGGAGGCGCAGGATGGAACTATGAGAAGATGCAGGGGCTTGGATACTTTTACAGCATGCTTCCCATGATAAAGAAGCAGGACAATGAAGAGGACCGGAAGAACCTGGCCAAGACAGAGCTCCAGTTCTTTAATACCAATAATACCATGGCCCCCATTATCATGGGTGTGGACTGTGCGCTCCAGGATGAGACAGGGGCAGATGCCGCGGATACCATTGCCGCCCTTAAGACAGGTATGATGGGCCCGCTGGCCGGCATCGGAGATACCCTGTTCCACGTGATACCATCCACCATCATCGGTTCCATCGCATCCTATATGGCATTGGAGGGAAGCCCCCTTGCACTGGTACTCTGGGTGTTCTTTGGCCTGCTGCGCCTGTTCTGCATGAAGAATTTCTACTCCATGGGATACAGGGAGGGAGCCAAAATCGTAAGCGAGATTGGAAACCGCTTAAAGAAAATCACAAAAGCCGCCAATATCCTGGGGATCACGGTTATCGGCGCATTGATCCCCTCTGTGGTCAACGCCAGGTTCGCATATGAATTTTCCCGGGGGGAAGTAAGCATTTCCATACAGGAACTGGCTGACAAAATCATGCCGTCCCTGGCCCCTACCCTGGTTGTGTTCTTTGCGTACTGGATGCTTGGACGTAAGAAAATGAATTCCACAAGGGTAACGTTACTGCTGGTGCTGGTAGGTATACTGGCATATAATTTCAAAGTATTTGTATAGGAGGAACTGCAATGAAAGGATTTGTACATATCCGTATTGATGACCGTTTAATCCACGGACAGGTGGCCACACGCTGGTCCACCGGGTTAAAGGTAAACCGTATTATGGTGATTGATGACGCGGTGGCTGCCAATGACAACGAGAAGGCAATCCTGCGCATGGCAGCGCCTGCAGGTGTCAACACATCCATACTGCCTCTTGAAAAGGCGGTGGCCAATATTAAGAACGGCAATTATGACGGGCAGAGGGTCATGCTGATTGTCAAGTCCCCTGTGACGCTTGTGAAGATGATGGAGATGGGAGTGGAACTTTTACCGGTAAATATCGGCAACATGTCCAACCGCCCGGGAACCACCCAGTACAAGAAGTCAGTCAGCATGAACGCGGAAGAAAAGGCAGCGGTGGATGCCCTGTTGGTAGCCGGTGTTAAGGTGACGGCCCAGATGGTGCCGGATGATCCTTCTGTTGGGATTGAGACATTTTTTTAGATGAAATCATGGATAGTAACATACAGCGGTAAAAAAGAGCGGTTGACACGCTCTTTTTTATCAGGGCTGTTCCGGAAAAACGGGAAGGCAATGGGGATGAACAGCCTTTAACGGGAGTTCAATGGAAACAGGAGGAAAGGGAGAGGCTATGTCTGTGGATTCAAATATATGGGTGGAAAAGGAACTGGACCGTATCTGTGATGTGTTAAAAAGGAATATGATCCGATACGGTACGGATTTTCCATCGGCCTGCGCCACAAACAGCAGGTATAGGATTAAAAAGAACGATGACTGGACCAATGGGTTCTGGACCGGGATGCTGTGGATGGCATATCTGCATACAGGAGACAGCTGCTATAAGGACCTGGCAATGGAGAATGTAAAGAGTTTCGGCCAGCGGTTAAAGGAACATTATGTACTGGACCATCATGATATCGGTTTTCTGTACAGCCCGTCCGTGGCAGCCGCCTGGAAGGTGACCGGATGCCAGGATCTTAAGGATATGATTGTGGAAGCGGCTGACGTGCTGGCAGGGCGTTTCCAGCCAAAGGGCGGGTTCATCCAGGCATGGGGAAAGATGGGCGAGGAGAAGGAGTACCGTCTGATTATCGATTCCCTGCTGAATCTTCCCCTGCTCTATACTGCTGCGCAGATTACCGGAAATGACCGCTACCGGGAAATCGCGGGGGTTCATTACAGGAATGTCGTACGCTGCATTGTCAGGGAGGACGGTTCCACCTACCATACCTTTTACTTTGATAAGGCCACCGGGGAACCCGCATACGGGGCAACCCATCAGGGCTTTTGCGATAAGTCATGCTGGGCCAGGGGACAGGCCTGGGCCATCTATGGAATACCCCTTCACGCAAGGGTATCGGGAACAGCTTTGACAGAGGCAGAGATGGAAACCTACGCCAGGATTGTGGGATATTTTGAGGGACATCTTCCGGCAGACGGGATGCCTTACTGGGACCTGATATTCACTGATAAGGACAACCAGCCCAGGGACAGCTCCGCCCTGGCCATTGCGGCCTGCGGCATGTTGGAAACAGGTAATGCGCAGCGGGCAGGGGAAATGCTTAAAACCTGCCGGGATATGGCCTCTTCTGAGGCTGAGCCTGAGAGCGAGGGAATCCTCCTCCATGGCGTGTATGCTTACGGCGAGGGCAAGGGAGTGGATGAGCCCAACCTGTGGGGGGACTTCTTCTACATGGAAGGCCTGCTCCGGCTTCTGAGAAGGGACTGGGTCCCGTTTTTATGACATGGGAGAGATAAGGATGAGTACATTTGAAGTAAAAGAGGAGTTTTACCTGGATGGAAAACCGGTAAAACTGCTGTCCGGGGCAGTACACTATTTCCGTCTGGTCAGGGAATACTGGGAGGACTGTCTGTTTAACCTGAAGGCAATGGGGTTCAACACGGTCGAAACCTATATTCCATGGAATATACACGAGCCGGAGGAAGGGGTATTTGACTTTAACGGCAACAAGGATGTGGAAAGCTTTGTGAAACTGGCGGGGGACATGGGGCTTCATGTAATCCTGAGGCCCAGCCCGTTTATCTGTGCGGAATGGGAATTCGGAGGGCTTCCCCCATGGCTCCTGCGTTACGGAGACATGAAGGTAAGGACGGACACACCGCTGTTCCTGAGCAAGGTGGAGTCCTATTATAAAGAGCTTTTCAGGCGAATTGCACCCCTCCAGATAACCCATGGAGGCCCGGTCATCATGATGCAGGTGGAGAATGAATATGGTTCTTTTGGAAATGATAAGAACTACCTGAGACAGATTAAACGTCTGATGGAGGAAAATGGTGCCCAGGTGCCGCTGTTTACATCGGATGGTTCGTGGGACGCCGCGCTGGAGGCAGGAAGCCTGATAGAGGACGGAGTGCTGGCAACCGCCAACTTTGGCTCCAGGTCAGGGGAGAACCTGGATGTGCTGGAGGCATTTTTCAAAAGGAATGGCCGTACCTGGCCCCTGATGTGTATGGAATTCTGGGATGGATGGTTCAACCGGTGGAAGGAGAAGATCATCCTCAGGGATGCCGGGGATCTGGCCATGGAGGTAAAGGAACTGTTAAAGCGGGCCAGCATCAACCTTTACATGTTCCAGGGAGGCACGAATTTTGGGTTTTACAATGGATGCTCCGCCAGGGGGTATACGGACCTTCCCCAGATTACATCCTATAATTACGATGCCATCCTGACTGAATGGGGGGAGCCTACCGCCAAGTTCTACCAGGTGCGGCAGGTGGTAAGGGAACTGTTCCCACAGGTATCCACCATGGAACCAAGGGACCGGAAACGGATTGCCTATGGCCAGGCCACACCTACGGGCCAGGTTTCCCTGTTCTCCTGCGTGGACAGTCTGGCCACATGCCAGAAAAGCGCTGTCCCCATGTCCATGGAGGAAGCGGGAAGCGGCTATGGCTACATGCTTTACCGGACCCATGTAAAGGGATATAATAAAAAAATGAAGGTCAAGGCTGTCCAGGCCTCTGACCGGGTCCAGTATTATCTGAACGGGGTTTTTGAGGGGACCCAGTACCAGAACAATTCCGGTGAAGAGCTGGAACTGTACTTTACGGATGAAAATGAGCTTACCCTTCTGGTGGAGAATATGGGGAGGGTTAATTACGGATATAAGCTTCAGGCGCCTACCCAGAAAAAGGGAATCAGGACAGGCGTCATGGTTGATATCCATTTTGAGAGTGGATGGGAACAGTATGCCCTGGATTTAAAGAACATTGGGAATCTGGATTTTTCCGGTGAATGGTTCAGGGATACACCTTCCTTTTACCGGTATGAATTTCAGGCCGGGGAATGTGCGGATACATTCCTGAACTGCCGGGAACTGGGAAAGGGCGTGGCGTTCATCAATGGGTTTAACCTGGGGCGCTATTGGTCGGAGGGACCGGTCCAGTACCTGTACATACCCGGGCCTCTTTTGAAAAAAGGCAGGAATGAAATCATTATTTTCGAGACAGAGGGTAAGACTGCAGGCACGTTATCACTGGAGGACCGTCCTTATTATGCGGCCTTTGAATGATTGGCGGTTCTGTGCAGAAAGGCCGGGGAATCACTCCCCGGTCTTTTCCTCCTCCTTAATTTCCCAGTGAATCAGGAAGGTTAGGGCGGCCCGCAGGGCAATGATGCCTGCCACGATTCCGATTTCCTTCCATTCACGCACCACCACGGTCCGGAGAATCTCACTGCCCATCTTGAATTCCAGGCCCATGGCCAGGCCTTTGGCCAGGTATATCTTGGTGTCGGGCGCCCTGCGCACGAATCTGAGGAAACCGGTCAGGCCGGAGTAGATAATGATGCCTACGCCGATGAATTCAAAAATAAGGATTGCGGCATTTGCCACCAAGGACAGGAGTTCTTCTAAGTATTCCATAGGATAACCTCGTTCTTCTGCGTTGTTGGACTGTATTTATGAAGTGACGGGAACCTGGATGGATTTAACCTTTACACCATCCACTTTGCCAAGGTCACCGGCAAAGGAACTGATCTGGTTCTGGGTCCCATGCATGACCACGCTTATGACGGAAACTCCGTACTCCCGGCAGGGAACTCCTAGGCGTGCGATAATCAGGCCTGACTGGAGATGGAATTTTTCATTTACAGTTGCAACGGAATCTGGATTGCTGATAATGCAGCTGATGACAGCAAGACGGTCTTCCATAAAGTATGTCCTCCTTGTATGTGTTTTAGACCTTGGGCGGAACCGGCGGAGCCGGAAATGGTTTCCGCCCGAGGGAGTTATTTCCAGTATGTATTCATATATATTTCTGCATTGGTTTCTGTTAACTGGAACTTTTCAACTAGTTTTTCAAGGCATTGTCCGCGGGACAGATGTAGTTCCTTACAGGTCTCTATCAGAGCCTGTATGCCCTTTTGCATGCCTTTTTCGATTCCTTTTTCAATGCCCTTTTGCATGCCTTTTTCAATGCCTTTCTCAATGCCTTTCTCAATCCCCTTCTCCTCCCGTTCCGCCAGTTCATCTGCAAACAATTCCTTTAATGCCTCGCACATTTTCCTGCCCTCCTCATATTGTTTCTGATTGGCCCTGACTATGACGTCCATCACCGCCTGATAGAGCGGGTCGTTCTTCTTGCCCTTATATTCCCTGGCCAGCGGCTCTATGTCCAGCTTGAGATCCAGCCCCTTCCGGAGCCTGCCAAGCCAGGTGTATTCTTCTTTTGACAACTGTTCTGTTACCAGCAGCTGCACAGG
>NZ_JAJFEB020000015.1:0-111543 GCF_020709765.2 Clostridium pacaense | reverse complement strand
TTCAAAAAGTTGCCTGCCTTAGACAGCTTATTTAAGTGCGTCCATTTATGGTTTTCCTCTACTTTCTTTCACACTAACCTCCTTGGATGGGTTGGAAAAATGCCTTCTGCCAGATGGGCGCCCCTTTGCTGGATTCCGCCGGGCCGTCCTGTAGTCCGTAGATATCCAGTCCGCCCCGCGCCTCCGGCCTCCTGGCTATGTATTCGGGGGTTATACTAGCATCCCTTTCCCTCAGGGAATAATAACCATTTCTATACTAAGGCCAAAATAAACATTTTACAACCAAATTCTTCCGGTATATCCTGTATGTATCAGAAAGGACATCCCTCATGAAAAATCCCACCTCAGGTAATATCCGATTCCAGCCCATATCACTAACCGTACCGCTGATAGCCGGCAATATACTATAGCAGTCCTACAATACCATCAATGCCCTGGTCATAGGACGATACGCCGGGCCGGATACATTCGCGGCCATGGCGGGGCATCTATCTTAAAGGGAGACGCGGGCAATGAGGATATACCAAAAGAGGGAAGCATATGCCTCCCTCTGTCCATAACCCAGTGTACCTCTGCGTAACCGGCACGCAATCTTAGGGCGTGTTTGAAAATTCATTCCCGCCAACTGCCCTAATCTTTATAATTTAGCCAGAACCTCATCCAGGTCCATTGTCCTGGTACCGTCCTCCAGTTCAAAGAACGGGATTCCGATTCCTCCTGCCTGGCGTACCTGCTCATATAATCCGCAGTTCTCCCTCACGGCCAGATACGCCTTCAGATCCGGGAGGCTGGCGGACAGGTTCTTAAAATCCATTTCCGCGTTCTTTTCCCTCAGCTTGCAAAGGGCATATAAAGTGTCGGGACATAAGTGGCTTCCAATTACAGTGATTTTCATGATTCATGATCTCCTCTCAGGTTTGTTTTACTTATCTATATGTTCCGGAACAGGCCCGGAAATATATGCTTCAGATTCTTTTAGGCACGTTCCAATCCTGGCGCCTCAGGCGTCATTTCCTTTTCCTTTTTTATCCGCCTGTTCAGCCAGTCCTTTCCTTCCACCATACGCGTCACCATCATGGACGCAATGGTATCACCGCTTGCATTAAGGCAGGTTGCAGCCGGATCCACCAGGAAACCGATGGTTGCAATCAGTGGAAATGCCTCTGCAGGGAAGCCAAAAAGGCTTACTATCAGCATTTCCCCAACCAGTCCGCCTCCCGGCGCGCCAGACAGTACGAATGCGCTGAGCACGGCAACTGCCATGGCCATGGCATAGGTTCCCACACCGGTAAAGGACTGGTTGAAAATGCCGAACAGAAAACTGATTTTTACAATTGCAGATAACACGGAGCCGTCCATATGCATGGTAGCGCCCATGGGAAGTACGATATCGCGGATATCCTTCGGGACGCCGATCCGGTCGCAGGCCTCTGCATTTACCGGAAGGGCCGCAATGGAGCTCTGCGTTGCAAACGCGGTAACCGCCGGGTTCAGGATATGCTTGAACATCCTGCTGACCCCCTCTTTGCCCCCTGCGAAATATGCGTAGGCAGGAAATGCGGTAAAGAAGTAAAAAAGGCACATGGGATAATAAACCAGCATGGCATGTCCATAGTCCCCGATGAGTCCGGGGCCGAACTCCCCAACCAGGGAAGCGAAGTAAGCGCCTAACCCGATGGGTGCGTACATCATGATGATACTGACAATCTTCATGATAATGGCATTCAGATTGTTAAGAAGCTTCCCAACCGGGCTTTCCTCGCCTCCGCAGGCGCTGACACAGAAACCGGACAGGATTGCGAATACGATAATCGGCAGCATGTTCCTCCTGCTCATCAGTCCTGAGAAATCATCCACGGTCAGGGCGCCCACAATCATGTCGCCCACACTGGACATTTCCTCCATCTCCGCACTGGCAAACTGTATGCTCGTACCTGCCGCAGGCGGGAAGACATTGACCACCACCAGGACCAGCACGCCTGCAATGGCGCCTGTTACCACGAACACGGTCACCAGGCTTCCCATGATCCTGCCAAGCCGTTTCATGTTGACCATGTTGCCCACCGCACTTGCTATGGACACAAACACCATCGGCACCACAATGGTAAACATCAGGTTCAGGAAAATATCCCCCAATGGCGCAAGTACCTTTGCCTTTTCCCCCAGAACAATCCCCAGCACTGCCCCGATGGTGATTCCTGATAATAATATGATTGGAAAACGGTAATTTTTCCATATCGTTGATTTATTCATACCTTTCTCCTCCTTCTCTTATGTCTTTACAGCCTGCTGACAGCTTCCTTAAGCTGGTTTAACGCCTTTTCCAGGACACATCTTGGGCAGGCCGCATTTAACCGCATGTAACCGGACAGACTGCGTCCGAATGTATAACCCTCGTTCAATCCAAGGCCCGCCTCCTCAATCATGAATCTGCGGAGCTTTTCATTGTCCATGCCAAGGGCACGGCAGTCCAGCCACACCAGATACGTCGCATCCGGGACAGTGGGCTTAATCTGGGGAATATTGGCTTCACAGTACGCACGGATGAAATCAAAGTTGGCTTCCAGATATGGCAGCAGCTGTTCCAGCCACTCCTCCCCTTCATTGAAGGCTGCTTCCATTGCCACTGAGCTGAAGGCATTGTTCCTGTGGATATCCATGGCCATCCAGAACGTATCGAATTTCTTTTTCATCTCCTCATTGGGGAAAATGGTTGCGGATGCCTGGAGTCCGGCCAGGTTAAATGTTTTGGTTCCTGATATACAGGTAATCACTTTTCCTGCGATTTCATCTGAAAGGGTTGCTGTGGGTATGTGCTTCTTTCCATGGAAAACCAGGTCTGAGTGGATCTCGTCCGATACCAGCAACACATCATTCTCCATACAGATCCGTGCCATCCGGTCCAGTTCTTCCCTGGTCCACACAATCCCCAGCGGGTTGTGGGGGCTGCACAGAAGGAACATCCTGGCCTGCTTTGCCTTTTCCTCAAAGTCCTCAAAGTCAATGGACCAGGCCCCGTCCTTTTCCACCAACTGGTTCTCCAGCACGTTCCGCCCCCAGGCCTCAGTCACATCGTAGAACTCAGAATACACCGGAGTCTGGATTAAAATACTGTCACCTGGTTCTGAAAACAGCTTTACAAGGGAGGACAGCGCAGGCACCACGCCCAGGCTCCAGCTCATGAGTTCAGGTCTGATTTCCCATCCATTGCGCCTTCTCTGCCATCCCCGTATTGACTCAAAATAAGAATCCGGCCTGGAGGTATATCCGAAGATTCCCTGCCCTGCTTTTTCCTTCAGCGCATCTATAATGGGCTGCGCCGTCCTGAAATCCATATCCGCAACCCAGAGCGGAATCACATCCTGCCTTCCGAATTTCTTCACGCGCTCATCGTACTTTGCCGCCCTGTTCCGGCTTCTGTCGATAACTTCATCAAAATCATACTTCATTTTTATGCCGCCTTTCTTTTGGTTTCCCTGTTTCTGTGGACCTATTAAATATATAAGCAAAACCCGTGCCAACTTCCGAGGCGCAGCAGATGGGGAAGAATTGAAAAGGCCTGATTTCCTGGAAAATCAAGCCTTTTTATACATGGATGAAAATGGGCGGGGAATTATTTTATATATGGGGAAATGATTGCTGTTGGGAGTGAGGGGTTGGTTATGGGGTTGTATTGGGTTGTTTTTGGTTTTATTAGGTTACATTAGGTTGCATTGGTTGCAATTGATTCATTTTGGTTCTATATAGTTTTATATGATTGAATATAGTTACATATGGTTTATAGAATTCCATACGGTTTTATATAATCCTCCCTATTTTCCCAGATTTCACGTCCCAGGCAGGTCATACGGCTTCCTCCCCTCCCCCTGCTGACCCGCGCCAGGCCATATTCCTTCAGTATGCCAAGGATTGTCCTCACGCCAATCTGCGATAGAAAGAATTTCTCTTTCTTTGCACATTCCAGAATGCCCTCCCGCCCTATGGCCTTTCTTTCCTCTGTACACTGGTATAGGACCTTCAGCACAAACCAGTATTCTTCCGGCTCCATCCCCCTTTCCTCCATGGCCTGCTGCCACGGTTCAGGACGACGGAAGGACTGAGGACTGCCAGAAGCAGCTGCCTCAGATGCGGATGTTTCAGAATTTCCCGGTTCCAATCCCCCGGGCACTTCAGGACCAGCCGTCCTCACCGCCTTACCAGATTCCCGCTGTCCATCCTTCATTTCCCTATTCTCATATACAAAGGTTGGCGGAAGATCCTTCACCGTTATGACCGGACTGCCTGTAAAGCTGAAATATTCTGCCAGGTTCCGAAGCTCACGTATATTCCCCGGCCAGCTATAATGAAGGAACAGATCCTTCACTTCATCCGACAGCACGAAATCCCCCTTCAGTTCACTGTTAAAACGCTCCATCAAAAGGAATACGTCATCGCCTCTCTGGCGCAGGGGCGGAATCAGTACAGGCAGGGTATTAAGGCGGTAATACAGATCCCTTCTGAAGCTTCCGTCCTGCACCTTTTCCTCCAGTGATTCATTGGTAGCCGCCACAATCCGTACATCAATGCTGATGATCTTATTGCCTCCCACCCGCATGATTTCATGCTCCTGCAGCACTCGCAGAAGCTTCACCTGCAGGGCAGGACTCATCCCCTCCACCTCGTCCAAAAACAGGGTGCCGTGATGGGCAAACTCAAATAATCCCGGCCTTCCGCCCTTTTTCGCCCCTGTGAACGCCCCCTCTTCATATCCGAACAGTTCACTCTCCAACAGATTTTCAGGCATGGCGGCACAGTTAATTGCCACAAAAGGCCCCTTGGACCTCCTGGACGCCTGATGGACCGCATTGGCAAAAAGCTCCTTGCCGGTACCTGTCTCCCCGATGAGGAGAACCGGGGATTCCGTGGCCGCCATGCGTCTGAGTATCTGTTTGGTCCTCTCAATGCCATCCGACACCCCCACCACATCATCGAAGCAATACTTGGCCCGGTAGCCCTTGTGCATCAGCTGGTTCCTCAATTCATGCTGGCGGTTCTCAGCATCATTGAATCTCTGGAGAATGGCAAATGCGCCGATACAGTCATCCTTCCTTAAAACAGGAACCACGGTCACACCCACGTTAACCCCATTAATCCGGATTACCTTTGGCTCTATTTTCTCCTTTGACTTCAGGCATTGGAGCAGAGGCAGGTAGGCCAGGGATGAGGACGCCTGCTTATGCAGCACCAGGGAACGCTTCAGCCCTGTAATCTCCTCCGCCTTTTTATTCATGGCAAATATCTCCGCCCGCTCATTAATCCCGATAATACCCTCGTCCAATATTTCCATAAGGATGTCGAACTGGCTCTCCAGCCTTCGGGAACGCGCAAACATCATATCAAAGTTATAGGTACTGGTGACAACATTCCCAAAATACTCCTGGAACCTGGGAGTCTCCAGAAGTTCCTCCAGGCCCAGCTTCAGCGCGGCTTCAATCATGGTTTCCGACGTCAGGCACCGGTGCCCGATGTTCATCACATGTTCCACCCCCTGCGGCACATAGCGCTCCTCATCCGGAGTCACTGCCAGCGTCACGCCTTCCACCGGTTCAGCCCCCGGGTAAAAAGGAATGAAGCTGATGTGGTTGACGCCCAGCTGGTTCAAGGTAGCCGTGGCTTCACGGACCATCTTTTCCGTCATGTTGACAAACAGCGCCCTTGTGCCGGCCGGAATGGTCCGCAGCCGCCGTATGGTCTCCCACATATAGGTCACATGTATCTCACTAATCTGGGCATCAATGGGTATGTACTGCGGAACCTCCTCCCTGTTGTCAAAGGCATCCGTGGACATCATGTACAGGTCAGCCCTTTCCATATTGGAAATGGTCCCCTCCATCACGCTGTAAGACCGCACCTTCACATATTCCCCAAATAACTCCTGCACCTGATTTCCATAAAACGCACTGGCCCTTGGGTCCAGCGCCACAATCGCAACCTGTTTTACCATATATCCCCCTCCACTTTAACCATTAAAACCATTATATCTCCAATAAATCCATAATTTCAACCATAAATCGGATAATTCCCCAAAAAAGCCGCCCAAAAAGCATTCACCCCCATTACAATCGTCCCATATAGCATTCGGCACGTTTCTTGCTTGTAATATTTATTGAAGATATCCATATCACAAAACGGATGTCTGGTAAATGTCTGAATGTCCGGTACTGCGCCGCATAAACCACATCGCATGAACCACGCAGCACGGACCTAATCACAGATAACAGCAGGAGGAGACTTAGATGAATCGTGAAGAACTGATTACTTTATTAAAACAGGAGGTAGTTCCGGCCCTGGGATGCACGGAACCAGTATGCGTTGCCCTGGCAGCCGCCAGTGCAGCCAAAGCAGTGGGCGGCGATATCCATTCCATCCACGTGGAAATGAATCCAGGTATCTATAAAAACGGGATGTCCGTGGGCATACCGGGATTTGACCGGGTAGGCCTCAAGTATGCAGCTGCCCTGGGCGCTTATCTGTCCAACCCGGAAAAGGGACTGCAGCTTTTAGAAAACCTGACTCCCGCCGTCAGCAGCCGTTCCATCCGGCTGGTGGAGGACAATCAGGTCAGCATTGAGATAAAATCCAACGAAGCACAGCTTTATGCCCATGCCGTGGTCACCACCACTACAGGCAGAGGAACCAGCACCATCCGCAATACCCATTCCAATATTGTATATACTGCCCGGGAAATGCTTCCGCAAAGCACCCCGGAAATCCTGGACCAGAAAGAATACTCCCTGTCCGGCCAGACACAGCTTCATAAGAAGCTGACCCGGATGTCCATATCCGCCATTGTATCCCTGATAGAAGAATGCAGCCAGGAGGAACTGGCGTTCATGAAGGAAGGCGCCGACATGAACAGCCGGATGGCAGAATATGGCCTGGAACACGAACTTGGCATAGGCATTGCATCCGGACTGAAAAAATACAGCACCACCGATATCATGGGCAACAGCCTGATGACCCGGATCATGACCGTGATGGCAAGCAGCGCCGAAGGAAGGATGTGCGGCTGTCCCTATGCGGTCATGAGCAGTGCGGGCAGCGGCAACCATGGCCTGACCACCATCCTTCCCGTGCTGGAGACAGCAGACTATCTGGGCGCATCCCAGGAACAGCTGGTCAAGGCCCTGGCCATCTCCCACTCCCTCAATGTCTACATCAAGGAATTCACCGGGAAACTATCCGCCACCTGCGGCTGCGGCGTATCCGCCGCCTCCGCTGCTTCCGCCGCCATGGTATGGCTCATGGGCGGCAGCCACCAGCAGATGGGCAATGCCATCATCAACATGAGCGGCAACCTGACCGGAATGATATGCGACGGCGGAAAAATCGGCTGCGCCCTGAAGCTGGCCACCGCCAGCAGCGCGGCCCTCATGAGCGCCTGCCTCGCCATGGAAGGCACAGTCCTCCAACCCACGGACGGAATCTGCGCCTGTACGCCGGAAGAAGCCATCCAAAACATGGGACGCGTCAGCAACCCCGGAATGGTAGAAACGGACCGGACAATACTGGAAATCATGATGGAAAAAGGATAGTATTTATAAAAAATCTTATACTCATCGAATATGCTGACAAAAAAACGCGTATATATACATTGATATTATACAGCAGATAGAATATAATAGATTTGTAAGGAGATGAGAATCATGCCAAATATAAAACCTATATCAGATTTAAGAAATTATACGGATGTCCTAAGGGAAGTCAGAGACAATAATCCTGTCTATCTGACAAGAAATGGCCGCGGCGAATATGCTATTGTTAAGATTGATGAGTTGGATAGGCTGCGCGCCACGGTTGCACTTATGGCACAATTAGAAGAGGGAGAAAACTCGGCAAGAGAGCATGGCTGGATTTCCGCAGATGATGCGGAAGCCGCATTGGGGTTATAGTTATGTATAAATTAGAGTATGCACCAAGAGCCACGGATGATATGGCACGTGTTAAAGAATATATAACCCTTCAGCATGGAGCCACTGTGGCAAGAAAAAGCCTCCGGAAACTGACATCCTCCGCACGACGCTTGGAGAAATTCCCAGAAGAAGGACCCAGCCTGGAAGGAATGATTATGGTTCCCACAGACTACCGATATCTATATATAAAACCGAATTATCTTTTTTACAGGATTGAGGGAAATACCGTGAAGGTAGTAAGGGTCCTGAATGAACAGCAAGATTTTCTCCGGATTCTTTTTGGCATTTAGAATGAGGCAGCAGAAGCAATACCGCAGCGGGTGAGTGGAATGGGGCCGGGGAGACCGGGGGCCGGGACGGACCGTTCCGTTCTGGTGACATTTGGAGCGGTTCGGCCGGACTTAGGGGGCGGTATGCAAAAACAGAAGGCGGATTTGGAGCGCTCCACGCCCAAATCCGGCTGCCCATGGAGGGGCAGGCATCAAGCCTGCGCCGTAATTGGCAGCGAACCTTCTGTTTTTGCATACCGGCCCCTTAGTCCGGCCCACCGCGGAAACCAGGAACCAGAACGGAACGGTCCGTCCCGGCCCCCGGTTTTCCCGGCCCCATTCCACTCACGGACGGAAACACCCCTGCCCCATTACAATCCTAAATTCAAATCAAATTCTCCGGGTTCAGGCACTTCAGCTCATCCAGCACAAACATCCCGTCCTTACGGATCAGCACATCGTCAAACCAGATTTCCCCGCCGCCGTACTCCGGCGTCTGGATACAGATCAAATCCCAGTGCACCGCGGAGTGGTTGCCGTTATCCGTGTTGTCATAGGCATTGCCCGGGGTCAGGTGGAAACTTCCGGCAATCTTCTCATCAAAAAGGATGTCGCCGATTGCCCTGTGGATCTGCGGGTTCACGCCAAAGGCGAACTCTCCCACATAGCGGGCGCCCTCGTCAATATCAAATATCCTGTTCATGCGGTCCGTATTATTGGAACTGCATTCCACAATCTTACCGTCCTTAAACACCAGCTTCACATTCTGATATACAAAGCCGTCATATGGCGCCGGGGTATTGTATGTAATCACTCCGTTGACCGAATCCTTAACCGGCGCCGTATAAACCTCACCGTCCGGTATATTCTTATTGCCATGCATGCCGTAACATGGAATTCCCTTGATGGAAAAGGTAATATCGGTCCCAGGCCCCACGATGTGCACCTTGTCCGTGCGGTCCATCAGCGCTTCCAGCTTCTCCATGGCCCTGCCCATCTTATCATAATCCACCAGGCAGGCTGCAAAGTAGAAATCCTCATATTCCTCAGTACTCATGCCGGCCAGCTGGGCCATGGCGTCATTGGGATAGCGCAGCACGGACCACTTGGTGTGGTTGCAGCGCTCCGCCAGATGGATGGGGCCCCAGTAATGCTTGCGGTAATATCCATTTTTCTCATCTGAAACACGGTTCCACACACTGATGTTATCCGTGGCCCGTATGTCGATATAGGCGTCCATATCCTTCATCCGTTCCAGCTCATAGGATGCAATCTCGGCCATGTGCTCCTCGCTGCTTCCCTCAATCAGTGCGCCTTCCACCTCATAGTCAAATATGTGCACAAAAGGCTTTCCTCCGGCCAGATAGGCCTCCTCCACCAGCGCCTTCAAAAGGCCGGTCTGCTTTCCGTGCAGCTCCAGAAGGATTTTCTCATCCTTCTGAAGATACACTGCATGGTTAATTAAAAACTTGGCGAATTTCCGAATACGTGGATCTTCCATACTAAATTGATTCCTTTCTTTCCATGTCCCAGGGTGTGCAGCACGACATCCTGACACCGGACCTCATTATGATTTGCTGTTCTCATACAGACGCCTATAAGTCTCTTCCCCCTTGAATCCGGTCAGCGCGCTGACTAACAGGATTACAACCACTGCCGCCGGAACAGCCACAATGGCGCTGGCGATTCCGTATGGGCTGTTAAGCACCATGGTCCATACAACGGTCACCACACCGCCGGTCAGGATTCCCGCGATGCCGCCAGCCTTTGTCACCTTCTTGGAGAACAGGGCAAACAGCAGGGCCGGGGTGATGGCTGCACCGTACATGGTATAAGCTGTCATCTGCAGGCTCAGGATGGTGGGGAAGAACAGGGTCAGCACAACCGCCAGGACCGTGAGGACCAGGATGGTGATACGCATAAAGTGGATTTTCTGCTTATCATCCGCATTCTTGTTCAGATATTTGCCCCATACATCATATGTAACATTGGTGGCAGCGCTCAGCAGATAGGAATCCGCCGTGGTAACGATGAATGCCACGCAGGCCACCAGCACGACTGCGCCCAGCACAAATGGCAGATAATTAACCGCAAGTGAGAAAATAATGTTGGACGGCACGTCCAGGCTTGGGAACAAGGCAATTCCTATGGTACACATAAGGATAATCAGCACACAGACCGTGATTTCGGCTGCAAACAATCCAAGATTCGACTTCTTTGCCTCCTCCGCGCTCTTGGCAGATGCAAAACGCTGCATCATGTTCTGGTCGCCCAACAGCAGGGAAATGGTTGGTATCATATAGCCAAGAATCGCAATCACGCCCAGTCCGCCAGTTCCTGTCAGCCTCTCTGCAGGGATGGCAGCCATGGCCTCAGACCATCCGCCCGCCCTGCCGATCAGCAGCGGGATGGCAAGGAGGAAGCCGCCTACCATCAGCAGCGCGCTGACAGCATCCGTATAAGCCACGGAAATCATTCCGCCGGAAACAGTCAGAAGCAGGATACCGACCGCTGACAGCACGGTCGCCAGATTTGCATCCATTCCCGTAATCAGGCTGATGATATTGCCGGCAGCTTTAATCTGCGTTGCGCACAGGCCCACATAAGCCAGCATGATGCAGATTACGGCAATGATGCTTGCCCCGTCGCCGTAGCGTGCCGCAAATACCTCAGGCACCGTAATCTTCGTGCTGCTGCGCACCTTGCTGGATATGAAGTACAGGAGCAGCATACCGATGGGCGCTCCGGCAAAATGCAGGGTTCCCACAACCGGACCATACAGATACACCACGCTGGCGCTTCCGGTGATGCCGCCGCCTCCGCACCAGCTTGCAAGCAGGGTTCCTATCAGGATCATAAATGGCAGCTGACGTCCCGCAACCACGAAATCGTCAGATGTCTTAACCTTTTTCTTGCCCATCACAATGCCGTAGATGATAATTCCGGCAATGTAGAGCAGGATACAAATCAAATATCCCATATCTAACCTCCAATTTATAAAATTTTAATAAAATCATACCAATTAATTGCAGATTAGTCAAACATGTTTTCGTTTCCCGGTTCCCCGGTCCCTTTCCCATGTTCCAGGCGTATGATCCTGCTGCATCCGGTCAGGGTGGACATCCGATGGGATATGATCAGCAGGGTTTTATTGGAATATTCTTCCTCCAGGGTCTTTAACAATTCTTTTTCGTGCAGGATATCCAGGCTGCTGGTGGGTTCATCCATCACCACCACGTCAGGATCCGCCAGCATGACCCGGGCAATGCCCACCCGCTGCCGCTCCCCTCCGGAAAGGCGGCTGCCCATGGTGCCCATCTCCGTTGCGTATCCCTCCGGCAATGTCAGGACAAACTCATGCAGCCCCGCGCGTTTTGCGGCTGTCATGATTTCATCCATGGACGCCTCCGGCTTTCCCAGGGCAATATTGTCCGCAATGGTACCGTTGAAAAGGAAGGTATCCTGTTCCAATACCGCTATCCTGCGGTGCAGTTCCTCCAGTGAAATCTGGTCAATGGGAATACCGTTAATCCGGATGGAACCTCCTGACGGATTCCAGAACCGCAGCAGGAGGCGCAGCACCGTGGATTTGCCGATACCGCTTTCACCCACGATTCCAACCTTATCCCCCTCCTCAATCTTAAGGTTAAATCCATCCAGGATTTTTCCCCTCTCCTGTGAATAGCCAAAGGAAACATTTTTAAATTCAATGCTCCTTATGGTTCCAACGGTTTTAGGATGTACTGTTTCCACAATCTCCGGCCGCGTATCCTCGATGATGAACAGCCGTTCCGCTGCCGCAAAGGCTTCCAGCAGGCTGGATATGACCATGGTCAGCGAAAATGTAGATGAAAAGGAGGCAACCGCCACAAAGGATATCACTACCGTCCCAACGGGATTGGAGGCGCCGTTGGCAGCAAGGACGGAGGCCACCAGAAGGATCAGTATCCTGGCCAGGTACACGAAAAAGGTGGGCGCCGAGGACACTGCCTGCTTATGCATGGTCAGCCCGTGGGCTGCCCGGTTCACCTTCCTGTTCTGTTCCATCACCCGGGCCAGCTGTTTATCCCCAAAACCAAATATCTGGATATCCTTAATCCCATATACGCTTTCCAGCACAAGGGATTTTATCTCCCCGAGCCTTGTCCTGTACCGCATGCCCACCGGCCTTCCCGCCTTCATGGCAAGCAGGGGCAGCAGGACACTGATTATCACATACACGGGCAGCAGCGCTGCCGCAAACAGCGGATTGATGTACAGCGCCAGCCCAAGGGTCGTGCACGGAAGGATGATTACCGTGAACATAGGCCCGATGGTATGGGCAAAAAAATACTCGATTGTCTCAATATCCGACACAGCCACATTCAGGATATCCCCCTTCTTCCTGTCCATCAGACAGGCAGGAGCCAGTTTGCGTATGGTCTTAAACAGATGGATCCGCATGTCTGCCAGAAGCTGGTATGCCCCTGCATGGGAGGCCACGCCCTCCATGTAACGGCAGGCTACTATCAGGATGGTACAGACTGCCGTCAATGTCCCAAACAGCACAGGACTGCCCCAGGCCAGCCTGCCCGCGCAGGCAAGGATCCAAAGGGCGCCAAAACCCATAAGTCCCATATGGGAAAGATTTCCCACAATACTTGCAGCGGCTGCCGCCGCAAGAGGCGCTTTGACCGGAGCCGCAATCTTTAACAGCCGGATGGTCATTTCGCGGATTGAATATTGAAATTTACGCTTCATCATTGCGGCCCCCTTTCTGCCTGTTCTTTCAGCTGTGCCTGCCCTTCCAGCCGGGTCTGTCCTTCCAGATGTACCTGCCCTTCCAACCGGGTCTGCCCTTCCAGCCGAACCTGCATTTCCAGCTGCTCCTGCCCTTCCAACCGGGTCTGTCCTTCCAGCTGTACCTGCCCTTCCAACCGGGCCTGCCCTTCCATCTGTGTCTGCCCTTCCGGCCGAACCTGCATTTCCATCTGCTCCTGCCCTTCCAACCGGGTCTGTCCTTCCAGATGTGCCTGCCCTTCCAACCGGGCCTGCCCTTCCATCTGTGCCTGCCCTTCCAGCCGAACCTGCATTTCCAACTGTGTCTGCCCTTCCAACCGGGCCTGCCCTTCCAGCTGCTCCTGCTCCGTCACCAGCCTGTGATACAGGCCATGCCGCCGCATCAGCCCGTCATGGCGCCCGCTCTCAGAGATTTCCCCTCCGTCCAGGACATAGATACAGTCAGCGTTCCGGATGGTGGACAGACGGTGGGAAATGATGATCAGGGTCCTTGTAAGGGCCAGCCTGTCAATACAGTTCCATATCTCCTGTTCGCTCTCCACATCCACGCTGGAAGTTGCCTCATCAAAGATGATATATTCCGCCTGGCAAAGCAGCGCCCTGGCAATCCCAATTTTCTGCCTCTGCCCGCCGGACAGTTTGCCGCCGCCATCGCCCACATCCGTAAGAAGGCCATCCGGCTGTTCCAGGACCCAGTCCTTCAGGCGGACCTGGTCCAGCGCCTCAAGTAACTCTTCATCGGAGGCATTTTCCTTTGCCATCCTCAGGTTGTCGGCAATGGTTCCCGCAAAAATGCTGACGGACTGCGGGACCATGATGATATGCTTCCGCAGTTCCTCCGGCGTGAAACTGATATAATCCCTGCCCTCCAGCACAATCCTTCCGCCCGCCGGGTCAAAGAAGCGCATGAGCAGCCCTGCCACCGTGCTTTTACCGCAGCCGGAAAGCCCTGCCAGGGCAGTCACCTTCCCCCGCTGGATTGTCAGCGACACATCCTTAAGCGCAATGTTCCTTCCCGTATAAGTGTGTGAGACATGTTCCATCCGTATTCCCATATAGCCTTCCTCTTCCTTTGGGAAATCCGGCTGGTAGGGCCTTGAAGTATCCATATCCAGCAGGTCCGATACCTTCTCCGCTGCCGAAACCCCTGCCAGCGCCGTGTGGGTGGCTCCCATAAGCTGGCGCACGGAGTCAAAGAAGCTGTAGGACAAAAGCAGCACCATGAGGGCTGCGCTGAATGAGACATTTCCCCGTACCAGTCCCCCGCAGATGATACCCGTGGCCGCAAGGACGGCTCCGTATATCATGCCGTCCGTCATCAAAAAGGACAGGAAGTTGACCTTCATCACATCCATGATTTTCCGGTTAAACGCATCTGCCTTTCCGGTCAGCACGGCGGTCCTGTCCGCGTCCCGTTCAAACAGTTTAAGGGTCACAAGCCCCTGGACACTTTCCAGGTAATATCCGGTCAGGTCCTCCAATGCGTTCCAGTACTCCGTCTTTAGCAGCTCAATCCTGGAACGGAACACGTTATTCAACGGCAGCAGGACAAATGCAATGGCAAACAGCAGCACCGCTACCGTAAGGGACGCCCCTTTAAGCTGGAAGAACAGATAAACCGGGGCGCACATGCAATACATCAGTCCCGGAAGATACTGGCTGTAATATGTCTGCATGGATTCCACACCGTCAACCGATGAGGTGATGGCCGAAACAGGTCCGATTTTCTCGATGTTTCCAGCATCCAGTTCCAGGACCTTGGAAAATATCCTGGCCCTTAACGCGGTCCTGGCCTTGGCCGTGCAGCGGTACTCCGCCTCCCCCCGGAGAAGCTCGGAACAGAGCATGAGAAATGCCGCCGCCAGCGCGGAAAGGATGGCAGCGCCCGCATCCTTAACCGTCAGGGACGGTGAGGCAATATTGCCCAGGAATCCTGAAATCGTTCTGGCAAACGCGGCTGCCCCGATTAAAGTTACCATTTTAAGTCCGGCGATTGCCGCCATCCATCCCCACAGTCCCTTTGCCAGTTTAAACAGTGTCCGGTTCATCAAAAGCATATGGTTACCCCCTGTCAGATAAGTACTGGTGCCGCCATGGACGGCACAGCACCGTAATTCATAAAAACGCCATAAAGCGGCATAGCCTCAGATGGCTATACCGCTCCGTTCTATTAGCATCCGCTAACTACCCTCATTCTACTACAAGGCCCAGGCAAGGTCAAGCATTTTAACCTCCTCATCCATCCAACCTTATCCATCCAAAGGCCGTTCCTCTGCAGACCATTTATCCACAAAGTCATCCACCCGCAGGCCACTAATCCACAAGCTTATCCAGTTCCTTCACATGCTCCGTCTCATTGGAGGTCTTATGGTTTGCCTTGGAGGCATAGAGATTCACTGCTGCCTGGGACTTCTTAATGGGCTGCATGGTTCCTGCCCCGGCCACGCATCCGCCCGGACACGCCATTCCCTCTAACAGATAGCCGTTGTATTTACCAGCCTTGGCCATGGTAAGAAGCTTCCGGCAGTCCTTAAGCCCCTCTGCATTGGCAACCTTGATTTCCCTGTCCGGGAAACGCTGGTGGATAACGTCAACCACTGACTTTGCAACGCCTCCTGACACGGCAAAGTTACGCCCGTCCATGGACGCATCGTTGACACCGTCCGGGTCCTCCTCCATTTTCTCAATCTCCACATGCCTTGCATCAAAAATCCCATCCATCTCCTCAAAGGTCAGCACAAAGTCCACATCACTGCGGATATCCGTCCTCATGGCCTCCAGCTTCTTCGCTGCGCACGGGCCGATGAACACCACCTTGGCGTTCTTGTGGTGCCGTTTAATCAGGCGGGCCGTCAGGGTCATGGGGGTCAGGGCCATGGAAATGCAGTCAGCCTGTTCAGGGAACAGCTTCTTAGCCATCATGGACCAGGCCGGACAACAGGAAGTGGCCATGAACGGAAGCTTTTCCGGAACCTCCTGCATGAAGTCAATCGCCTCCTGGGTGGCGCACAGATCGGCGCCCACTGCCACCTCGAATACATCCGCAAATCCCAGCGCCTTCATGGCCGCACGCAGCTTGCCCGGCGTCACCTTCGGACCGAACTGTCCCACGAACGCAGGTGCAACCGCAGCATACACACGCTCGCCGGACTGGATGGCGCGGATGACCTGGAATATCTGGGACTTGTCCGCAATGGCCCCAAAGGGGCAGTTCACAAGACACATGCCGCAGGATACGCATTTGTCATAATCAATATCCGCCTTGCCGTTTTCATCTGAATGTATGCAGTCCATGCCGCAGGCCGCTGCACACGGACGCTCCTGGATAATGATTGCATTGTAGGAACAGACATCCGCGCACCTGCCGCACCGGATGCATCTGTCCTGGTCAATATGGGAGCGCCCGTTGGAACGGTCAATGCTCACCGCATCCTTTGGACACACCTCCACACAGGGGTGGGCCAGACAGCCCTGGCATCCGTCCGTCACCACCACCCGCTTTTCGTGGCAGGCGTTGCAGGCAAACTTCATCACATTGATAAGCGGTGGCGTATAATACGTCTCCGGCTGGTCCGCTGCCTCTATATTATCCGATATCGGTGCAGGGTCGGCCGCACTGCGGTAGGGAAGCCCCATGGCCAGTCTCAGCCGCTCCCCCACAATGGCCCTTTCCAGGAATACGTCGCTGCGGTAATTGCCAATCTCCCCCGGAATGATTTTATAGGGAAGTTCCTCAATCCTCTTATCCACAGGCCATTCCGTGTGGTAAGCCATGCGGGCCACTTCCCTGAATATCCTGTGCCTGATTTCCTGTATACGCGTTTCTACGCCTCTCATGGTGTGCCTCCTTATCATCAATCGGTCAACCGGTTCTTCATTACTTGATAATACAGTACCGATTATATAGGAAAGGCACGCAAATGCAAGTATATTAACTTATTTTTAACCATTGTTCCTGATTTTAACCATCTGCCAGCGCCTTGACAGGCAGCAGTTCAATATAACCCCTGGTCCCGATTGGCTCCAGCTGGACCCGCGGGTTGTCCCTGTCCCACCTGTACCCGGCTGCAGACGGTTCATACCGGCTGATAGCTGACTGCACCTGTTCAATTGCCTGGCAGTAGTCCTCCTCGGCAAACGGCTCCCCCTGGAACATGAGATACCTGCACGGCGGAAGTCCTATCACATCGAACCCTTCCGGCACCACGCCATCATAGTCCGCCGGAACCTCCACCCCCTGCACATACACGGACGTGCCCGGCTTTACATAAGCGCCGGGCAGCCACAGGCACACCGGTTCCCCGCTGATGGAACAGATGCTTGTGAGCAGCCCCCACACATCGCAGCCCACCTCTTCACAATAAGTAAAATACTCCTCTGCCTTAATGCCCCGCTTAATCAGCACCTTGCGCTCCGGCTTCCAGACTTCCCGGATGAATACATTTTTAACTGTTTCCATGGTTTTCTCCCTTCTGATATACCTGTATTTGACTCCGTAAGGCGTAAACAGGCTAATAGGCACAGGATTCAAGGCATACTCCTTTGGATTGCAGCCAAATTCCCTGGAAAATGCCCGCTGGTAGCCGTCCACGCTTTTAAATCCCATTTCAAAAGCAATATCCACAACCTTTACCTTCCCATCCCTCAGTCTGAGCGCTGAGCGTGAAAGCCGGAACCTGCGGACGTAATCCGAAGGCGTCATACCCACATAGCGTACAAAAAGCCGGTAGGAATACCAGGGTGAATACAGGGAACATGCGGCAAGGGCGCCGGGACTGATTTCTTCATCCAAATGCTCCGCTATATAATCCTGCATCCTCTGCACCGCCTCAATCTGTACCGCTTCCCCTTTTGCCTGCTCCTTCATCTGTCCACCGCCTTACATACACATTATAATCATCAGAGGGAAAATGCTCTCGACTTTTTTTGCCCTGTTCCATGACAGCAGGCACCCGGACACGCAAAAAGGGGGCAGGATTGAACATCCAAACTCCCCCTGGGGCGTGTTTGTAGATTGCTTTCCGCCGGCTGTGCGTCCCCTGGACAAGTCAGAAAGCCCGTATCATGCGCAGCACCGCTTCCGCCCCGCCGCTGTCGTGGTCACCTGTAACATAAACAGCCCGCTCCTTTAATTCCTCAGGACTGTTTCCCATGGCAACCCCATAGGCTGCAAATCCAATCATTTGCATGTCATTGTCACCGTCCCCAATGGCAAGGGTTGCTTCCCTGCCTATGCCAAGGTACCCGCACAGCCACTCCATGGCCTTGCCCTTATTGACAGACGCCCCGTTGATTTCAATGTTACCTGCCATGGAACTGGTTATCTGGACGTCTCCCCTGGCCCTCAGCCTGGCCTTCAGCATCTCCCGGTCACTGTCTTCCAGGAAAAACACATTCAGCTTCTCAGCTTCATCCCATACATCCTCAAGCCCGTACAGGCTTGGCACCATCACATGGTCCCTCTGGAAATATTGTATGAAATTATAATCCTTTTCTTTTCCGGCCGCCTTTTGCACATCCCCTTCATTAATGTAGGACTTTCCCTGGGAAAACAGTTCAATGTATCCTTCCTTCCCTTTCATGACCTCCAGCACCTCTTTTACCACGCCGGGCGGAAGCTTCACCCGGAACAGGGAAGTCAGGGATTTCACATCCCATATCTGCGCCCCATTGGCCGTGATGGCATACCTGATTTTCCCCATCTGAAGAAGCTCCTGGGGAATCGACCTCAGATACCTGCCTGTACACGGAACTACCAGACAGCCGTTCTCATTTAAACGCCCTATCTGGCGGATGGCCGTCTCCCCTATGTGGTTGGCGCTGTCCATAAGCGTCCCATCCAGGTCAACTGCGGCCAGCCTGATATCCTGTCTTATTTCCATCCTGATCCACACCTTTCACAGGCAGCAGCAAAAACGCGGGATTTTCCTGCCGTCAATAACAGAAACAGCTTCCCCATCCCGCTGCGCCCCCATCTTTTCATAAAAACCGGCTGCTTCCCAGCTGGTGACAAAATGCATTTCACGGATACCATGCTCCCCGCACCAGCAGGTAAGGTGTTCCCACATCTGCCGCCCATATCCCTTTCCCAGATATGCCTCTGCAATATAGAAATATTCCAGCCCGCATCCGTCTCCTTCTGTCACCACGCCCCAGAAAGCAGCCGGAGCTTCATCCTTCAGAAAAACAAATACAGGGTGTTCCTCAATGAACTCCCGGGTGATGTTGAACTTCCTGTCAAATGTGTCCATAAACGCCTCATCAAAACCCCAATGGGCTTCCGACTCCCTGGCAATCCGCCTCAAACCATCCGCATCCCCTGCCGCTGCCCGGCGCCACTTCCCACACCTGGATTTCCCATACCCACTTTTACCACGTCCGCTCTTCCCATACCGTTCCCCATAAAGAGATTTCGCCTTCCGGGTATATTTCCTGACAAATTCCCCCTTACTGTCAGTATAGGCATCACGGTCATGTTCATACTGCTTCCACAGTCCCAGCTTCAGCGCCTCATAATCCTTAGCCACATCCGGATAATCCCGCAGATAATCCCTGAAATACAGTTCATCATTATCCCCGTCCTGTCTCAGATGAAGGTGGTATACGCGCTCTGCAAACCCCTTAGGTGTATAACCTTTGTTGAAGGACAGCCTGTCCTCTTTCTCCGACATGCAGACATACCCGTTCTGTTCCAGGATGGTCCTCACAGCCCCCATATCTTCCCCTGGCTCCATCTCCACAAGGATATCAATAATTGGCTTAGCCCATATGGTTTCTACGGATGTGCTGCCCACATGCTCCAGCCTGCGTATCCGGTCCATGGGCAGCATGCCTTCCAGACAGCGGGCTTCCTCCTCATACCATTCCTTCCATTCCTCACTGTGCCTTGTAAGGAAAATCGGAAACAGTTCCCACAATTCTTCCAGGGACAGCTCAGTCATTTGTCTTTCCACTTAAATCCTCCCTGGCCCCAGCCTCTTCAATCTTCCGCTCCCAGGCTTCCTTCGTTCCCTTCATCCTGCGGAAGTAAGAGCTCATCTCATCCGCCATGCCGGAAAGCCGGTTCAGCAGGGTGGAGAAATCCTTCAGCATCTCATCATCCTTAAAATATGGGTACACGATATCGTGGTCAATCTCGCTCCATCCTTCCTCAAACAGGGTCCTGCCCTGGATCTCCACATAATATCCCTTATACTTGATAATATAATGGAGGGAGCGGTAAATGCCGTCTGACCGGATTTCAATCAGATCCTCATCATATATCCTGGAATCCCCGTTGCGCCTGTATACCTTTGGCCGCTCCGCAATATAGTAATGCTTGGGATCCCCGTCGAAATCCAGGATCCTGTCCTTTACATAAAGCCCAGGGTCATTCTCAAACACACTGGTGATATAATTATGGAAATGGATCCAGTCCTCACGGTACAGGAAAAAAACGCGGATACCGATAAGGTCCGTCATATATTTATGGTAATTGGTCCGGTTGATATCCTTAAAGCGTTCAAAATGTTCCACCCTTTTCCGGATGATTTTTTCCAGGAGATGCCCCGGGTCCTTTGTCCGGTAGCGGTAGGAATGGATTCCGGCCCGCTCGATATCATACAGATAATCATAAACAAAATCCTTGCCGATATTGCGCAGCTTCCCTTCAATTGCCTGGTAATCCTCATAAATGGCAGCCAGCTCCTCCCATGGCATGTCCGCTGCCTCAAAATCTTCCTGTTCTATATTATAACTTTTTAAAAACCCGTCCCTGTCAATCATCATAAACCTGTGGTCCCTTCTATAAATTTATATGGAAGGGGCATTTTCCTAAAGCTCCCTGATACCGCCCTAGTGTTCCTTCATCACAAATGCCCTGTCATCAATTGCCCTCATGGTTGCCAAAATGCCGTCAAGATGGTCGTATTCATGCTGTATCAGCTCCGCCATATCGCCTTCAAACGCCAGTGAACACTCCTTCCACTGCTCATCCCTGTAATGGATGACGCACCGTTTATACCGCCTTACCCGTACCAGCAAATCCGGAAAGGACATGCAGTCATCCATGACCTCCATCTCCTCCTTATCCGGAAACTCAAGCCTTGGATTGATGAACAGCACAGGCGTGTCCAGATGTCTGTATATAACGCGCTTTTTCACGCCGATCTGGGGCGCGGCAATGGCGCGGCCCACGCCATAACGTTTCCGGAACGCCAGAAGCGTGTCCTTAAGGTCCTCCTTCACTTCCCCCATCCAGGGCAGTTCTTCCTCCGTCACCTCACTGCACACCTCATACAGATCCGGATGACCCAGCAGTAAAATCGTTTTCTCCATTTCTTCATCCCCTTGTACTATTATCAATCATAATGCATGACGCCATTATAACACGTTAATGCAAAAAAATCCTCCGGTATTTTAACCCAGAGGATTTACATGAGGGAATTATCAGAAAGAAGGTTCCGGAAAACGCCTTTCTTGTACCTTCGCCGTCCGCATGCTATACTATGGATAAACCCCAAGGAGGAACACAACATGAAAACAATCGGATTAATCGGCGGCATGAGCTGGGAAAGCACCGTCACCTACTATCAGATCATCAACGAAACCGTGAAAAAAGAACTGGGCGGCCTCCACTCATCCAGGTGCATCCTGTACAGCGTTGACTTTGATGAAATAGAAAAATGCCAGTCCTGCGGGGACTGGGACAAAAGCGGGGACATACTGGGCCAGGCCGCCCGTTCCCTTGAAAAAGCCGGGGCGGACTTTATTGTCATCTGTACCAACACCATGCACAAAGTGGCCCCCCGTATCCAATCCTATATCTCCATCCCCCTGCTCCACATTGCAGACGTAACAACGGAGTGCCTGAAGGACAGGGGGATTAAGACCGTGGCCCTGTTAGGCACCCGTTACACCATGGAACAGGATTTCTATAAAGAACGCCTGGTCCAAAGCGGGCTCCAGGTCCTGATTCCCGAAGAACCACAAAGGGAAATGATTAACCGTGTCATTTTCGATGAACTCTGCCTGGGCACCATTTCCTCTGAATCCAGGGCAGGCTTCCTTGCCATCATCCGCGGACTTGGACAGAAGGGGGCCGAGGGCGTCATCCTTGGCTGCACGGAAATCGGCCTGCTGATCAGACAGGAGGATACGGATATCCCGCTTTTTGATACCACGGTCATACATGCCAGGAAAGCGGCCATGGCTTCCATATCCGGCCATGTAACGGAGTAATCCGTATCACCACCATTTTATCAGATCCGTCACCTTATTCCTCAGTTCCACAAACTCTTTGGACGTCACATCCCTGGGCCTGGGCATTGAGTTCGTCAGCGTGGTCTTAACCGTGGTTGGCTTATTGGTCAGGACCATGATTTTATTGCCCAGATAAACTGCCTCTTCAATATTATGTGTGATGAAAATGACGGTTGTCTTTGTCATCTGCCATAGCTTTACCAGTTCATCCTCCAGTTTGAACCTGAGTTCAATATCCAGCTGCCCGTAAGGTTCATCCATCAGCAGCAATTCAGGCTCTGTTGCAAATGCCCTTGCAATCCCCACTCTCTGGAGCATGCTGGAAGAGAGCTGGTTGGGATAATAATTACGGTATTCTGCCAACCCCACAATATCAAGGTATTTATCCACCAGCTCTTTCTTTCTTGCAGACGGCACCTTCTTGATATCCAGGCCAAAGCTTACATTTTTTTCCACAGTAAGCCAGGGCATAGTGGAATTTCCCTGGAATATATATGCCATGTTATTAACCTTAGGGTCAACCTCCCTGCCATCCAGAAGGATCTGGCCCTCTGTGATATCATATATTTTCGTAAGGCTGTTCAAAAATGTTGTTTTTCCGCAGCCGGTAGGCCCCACCACGCACAGCAGGTCCCCTTCTTCCACATCGAAGTCCATATGATTCAGAACAAGTAAATCCCCGAATTTCTTTGTCAGGTCCCTGACCTGCACTTTTACCTTCTTCTCCATATCCCCTCCTACAGCGTACTGTCCATGACCTGTGTTATCTCCCTGCGCAGTTCCAGGAACTCAGATGAGACATAGTTCCTCGGCCTTGGCAGGCTGATTCTGTATTCTTTCCTGATTTTGGCCGGACAGTTGCTCAGGACAATGATACGGTCAGCCAGATAAATTGCCTCCTCAATGTTATTGGTCACAAATACCACCGTGCGCTTTTCCGTTTCCCAGATGCGTTCCAGCTCTTCCTGCATCTGGTACCTGGTCTGGGCATCCAGTGCGCCAAAAGGCTCATCCATGATCATGACCCTGGGTTCGATACAATATGCCCGGGCAATCCCCACACGCTGCTGCATGCCGCCTGAAAGCTGGATTGGAAATGATTTCTCAAATCCATGCAGCCCCACCAGGTCAATATAATACTGCGCCCGTTTCTGGCGTTCTGCCTTGGTGACACCTGCCATTTTAGGACCGTATTCCACATTGCCCATAGTGGTCAGCCATGGGAACAGATTGGTGGTCTGGAACACAACACCGCGCTCCGGGCCTGGTTCCAACACCTTCTTCCCATCCACCATGACCTCACCGGACGTCACCGTCTCCAGTCCGGCTATCAGGTTAATGATTGTGGTCTTGCCGCATTGCCCGGGTCCCAGGAGCACGACAAACTCATTTTCCCCAACCGACAGATTCATGGAATGCACGATTTCCATACTGCCATTTTCCCCTGGAAAGGATTTGGATATCTGTCTGCATTCAATCATACTGTTTACTGTCCGCTCTTGTTCCATCGGCATAATACCTCCTCAAGCTTCCTCATAATTACTGCAAGTACGAATCCCACAATTCCAATCGCCATGATTCCCACCAGAATCTGAACAATGTCATTATTGTTCATACCGGTCGTGATGATCCAGCCAACACCTTCCGAGGACCGTACCATCTCAGCCGCCACAACCGTAGCCCAGCTGGAAGACATGGCAATCTGAAGTCCTGCAAAAATCTGAGGCACGGACGATGGCATCACCACGGTCAGGAAAATCTGCGTCCTGCTGGCCCCCAGCATCCTTGCGGTTCCCACCAGCTTATAATCCATGGCCTTTGCGCCAGCCCACGCATTCAGTGTCACATTGGAAAATGCAGCCAGGAAAATCAGGAAATATTTGGCGCTCTCCCCCAGTCCAAACCAGATAATGGAAATAGGGATCCATGCAATGGGCGGAATGGGACGGATAATACCGAACAGCGGCTGGAAAACAGCCTCCACACTTTTACTCCACCCCATGGCCAGGCCAAGGACGATACCTGCCGCGGATGCTGCACCGTACGCAATCAAAACCCTGGAGAGGCTCCATCCGATATGTACCAGTAAGTTATATCTTCCGATTTTACCTGCAATTGCCTGAAAAAATGCCACGCACACCACATCCGGGCGCGGTATCATTTCTCCCAGCAGAGTCCCATTGGTAGCCACAAACCAGATAATGACAAAACATCCAATCGAGCATACACCGGCCAGGAACTCATATACTTTTTGTCTGCCAGCCTTCATTGTACATTCATTCCTTTCGCTACCACTAATTCAAGCTTATGAAGCAGCCGGTCCATGACCAGCCCCACGATTCCGATTGTAATCATCCCCACAAGCACCAGGTCCGGCCTGGAAATAGACCTGGCCTGCTGGATCATATATCCCAGGCCATTACTGGATGCAAGAAGTTCCGCTGCCACCAGCGCGGTCCAGGCAGAGCCAAGGGCTACCCGCAAACCGGTAAATATCATGGGCGTTGCAGTGGGAATGGCGATTTTAAACAGTTTCTGCATATCAGAAGCGCCAAACACATCCCCTACCCACAGGTGCAGATCCTTTGTCTGGCGGATCCCTGTGTAGGCGTTCACCACACACGCAATGAGGGAGGCAATAAAAATCACCAGCGCTTTTGGAAGCAGCCCGATACCGAACAGCAGGATAAACAGAGGGATCCACGCCAGCCCGGGAATGGGGCGCAGCAGGTCAAACAAGGGCCGGATGAACATGTCCGCAAACCGGTTCCATGCCATCAGGATTCCCATGGGAATCCCGATGACAGCGCCCATGGCATACCCGGTCAGAGCCACTTTAAGGCTCTGCAGGGTATGGGTGATAAGGGTTGCTCCGTCCGGAGCTTTATGGGTCAGTTTGACGATGAATGTATTAAGTACCTTTCCCGGACCGGGAAACACGCTTTCACTTTTCAAATGCAGAACATCAATGCACAGCCACCAGACAAGCAACACTGCGCATACCGATGATATTGACATCATCATATATTTCAGTTCCATGGTTTTCTTACGTTTCATACCCATTCCTTTCCACGGGAATTATTTCAGGCTTAGACCTACAGATCAATCTTTGCCGTCGTGACAGTAGTCCCAATGATATGCTCCACAAAGGATGTATCAAAACTTTTTTCTATATTGGGAAGATTGGACGCCTCTATTAATTCCTGGGTTGTGAAAAATGCCCCCATATTGGCCATGGTTGCGCCGAATATGTAATCCTGGCTCTTTAGCTTATCCACAGTCGTATAGGTCTGGGCTTTTATCTCATTTTCCATATCCTCATCGCTGTAGGTCACGCCTTCCTCCCCATACCATTTCATACCGGCCTCGGCCCTCATCCCAGGGTCATCCAGCAGTTCCTGGCATGCCTGGTAATAAACCTCCATCAGCACCTGCAGGTCTCCCCTTTTTTCCTCCAGCACTTTGTTGGACACATAGATTCCATCGGTCAATGGCTGTCCCATCAGGGTTGCCACATCTGCCGCATCCACATATCCCGCTGCCTCTAACTGAAAAGAGTAGGGCGGTATGGTTGCGATGCCGTCACCCTCACCTGTTATGAAAGCCTGGTAGGCCTGGGCATATTCCATGGATACCATGGTGAAATCCTCAGACGTCAGTCCGAAGGACTCCACATATTTAATGGCATTATATTGGGCTGAGGTGGAAAGCGGCCCTAAAATGGAAATCCCCTTAACGGTTTCCTTACTTCCCACAATCCCGTCTTTCTCACCGCTGGATGCCAGGGCGCTGTCCGGCCTTATGTACAGGGACTGCCCCTCTTCCGATATCATGGTGTCGCCAATATAGGTGTAATTCCCTGTTGCCAGATTATAGACCGATGCCATCCCGCTCACCGCCACATCCAGCTCACCTGCATTCATTGCCTCATTGATGGGCGCTCCTGTTGCAAATGTAACAATTTCAACTTCCAGCCCTTTATCCGCAAAGTACCCCTTATCCAACGCGTATTTAAGCGGAAGACCCATTGCCTTTGCCATGGTACCCACCACCAGTTTCTGGCCTGACAGCCCCGTGTCAGCGGCCCCATCATTACCAGCTGCTGTTCCGCCTCCCTGGGCTTTTGACTTCTGCCCCTCTGCTTTCTGTTCCTCTGTTTTCTGTTCTTCTGTTTTCGCTTCCCCTGCCCCGGTGCCCGGCGTCCCCCCGTTGTTTACCCCGCCGCATCCAGCCAGAAGTGCTGCTGTTAATACCATCGACAATGCAGTTTTCCATGTTCTTCTTTTCATTTTCCTTCTCCTTTTCGTGTTTTCTCCCACCGTTCATTTGTTGCCGGCTAATCCACTGCTAACCCCAGCCTTGTGTATTGTTCCCCCGGACAGTCATTATCCCTCATGATCCGCACCATCATGCCAGCCATCCGTTCTTCAACCGCAGCGTCACTGATTGGATGGAGCTGCCCCGGGTCCTTCTCCAGGTCAAACAACATGGTGCCGAAATCATATGCTGAAAATTCCAGTTCAGGAATACCGGTAGATGGGATTTCCAGCACCGGACAGCCTTTTGTAAATGAAAATCCATCTCTCAGCCTGGCCTTCCTAAGGTTATCCACGGAAAAACGGTTTCTCATATGATTGGGCATCAGCGTGTAATTAAACAGCGGCTGGTTATCTGCGTTCACCGGCGCCCTCATATACACATACCTGCCATCCGTACAGTTAACATGTCCTCCATGGATTCCATAAATTGCAGCCTCCCTGACAGGGGTATCATATAAAATTGTGTCCCTCAGTGGTTTACCCATCATATCCCCAGGAATTGGAAGGTTGAAATACTCCAGAAGTGTGGGTGCTAAGTCAATCCCCTGCACCAGCGCCTTCCTTCTCCCTCCCTTTATCCCACATCTTGGGTCCCATATAAACAGCGGGATATTGGCGTTCTCGTTATACCAGGGCATCACACATTTGGCCCACCAGTCATGTTCCCCCAGCAAAAAGCCGTGGTCCGTATTGACTATCAGCATGGTATCTTCCCACATCCCCTCCTGGTCCATCTTATCTAAAAGGCGTCCCAGGGTATGGTCACACATGGTCAGAAGCGCCCGGTACCCGTTCCTCACATGCTCGCAGGCCTGGTCAGGCTCTGTTACCCGCTTGTAATTAGGCCAGTCAAAATGAGGGCCCTCATAATCATCCGGATACAGCTTCCTGAACTCTTCCGGGGCAAAAAACGGTTCGTGGGGATCAAAATGTTCAATCTGGAGAAACCAGTTATCCTCCGTTTTATTCTTCTCGATGAACTCCAGCCCCAGGTCCATGGTGAGCGTCTGGGAATGTCTCTTTGTCCCCTGCATATATGGCCGGTTGACCCAGTCCTGACGCCACAGACAGTTCGTCCTTCCCCCCAGCGTCTCCGGGATCTCAGGATTCCCCACAGACCCCTTCCATGGGTCGCCTTCCTGTCCCCTGACAAATTCATATGAGCTGTACCGGGTATGATAGGTACAGCCACCGTCTTCAAAGTAATGGTAATGATCCGTCACCAGATGGGAATATATCCCGTTCTCCTTCAGGATTTCCGGCATGGAATCATCAAATGGCTCCAATGGTCCCCAACTGCGGTGCAGGAAATTCATCCTTCCTGTATGTATTTCCCTTCTGGCCGGCATGCATGGCATGCTTGCAACATAGCAGTTATCAAATGTAACAGCATGTTTTGCCAGCCTGTTGAAATTCGGAGTGATGGTACTGTCACATCCGTACGGCTGCAGCATATGGCGGTTCAATGAATCGAACATCAGCATAATTGCTTTCATAGTCTTACTTCCCCTTTTATGTTTTCTACCGTTATCGATAACGGTATTCTGTTATTTTTTGGAGTACCACGGCGCCGGCCGGTAATACTCCTAAAAAATACTTTCATAAATCTTTATGTCCGTATCAATGTAGATTTTCTTTGAATCCGGAACTTTCCCCATTACCACATAATTAAACAGCGTCTCAATCACTTTCTTTCCCTGAAGGAATGGATGCTGTACCACCGTGGCCTGCACCAGGCCCCTGGCCATGGCCTGTTCAACTGGCTTTGCCAAATCCAGGGTGATGACATTCACCTTTTTCTCAAACACGGTTTCCTCAATGGCTGACAAAACACCTTTGGTACAACCGGTTGTCACTACAATCGTGTCAGCGTCCCTGTATTCCTTAAACGCAATTGCCGCCTGCCTGTAGGCTGCCAGGTCATCATTCTGCAGTTCGCAGACCCCCAGAAGATGAATGTCCGGATAACGCTCCTGCAGGACATCCTTCAGCCCGTCCAGCCTCCTTACATTCCCCAATATCTCAAGAGGCGCGGTGCAATAAACCACCTTGCTGTCCCTGCCCCCAAGCATGCCTGCCAGCCCTCCGATGATTCTGCCTCCCCTGTAGAGGTCACAGCCCACGTAAGCAAGGCAGTCCACGTCGATATCTGATACCATGAGCGCCACTGTAATCCCACGCTTCCTGAGTTCCTCCAGCTTATCCACCACACGCTTATCGTTCAGGGGTATGATGGCCAGTGCATGGATTCCTTCATCCACCAGCTCGTCTATCATCCGTATCTGGCTGTCCGCATCATAGCCTTCCCCATATCTGGCCATGATTTCCACGCCGTAATCCGCAATCTTTTTATTGGCAGCCTGGATTCCTGCTAAAAGCTCTTCAATAAAAGCATGCTTTGGCGTATGGATGATCACGCCAATCTTAACTTCCTTGCGTCTGGCTACCAACCCCTTCGCCACTGTATTCGGCACATACCCAACTGAATCCGCGATTTCCTTAATACGTCCGGCTACCTCCTGATTCACCCCTTTCCGGTTATTCAGCGCCCGGTCCACTGTCCCTACAGAAACCCCCGCCAGCTCTGCAATCTTCTTAATCGTTACTGCCATGTGCATGTCCTCTTCCTGGTTATTCGATTACCGTTATCGATAACGGACCTATCTGTATTATATGCATATTCACAAAAAAAAGCAAGCCCCTTCTTTAAAAAAAAGAAAAAATCCACACAAAAAGCCGCCCTTGTATAACATCTGGATGTTATACAGGACGGCGGTTTCCGGCAGGACACAGAAACGTCCTCTTCCGCTTCCTCCTACTGCTTCACAATAAACGACTTCCTCTTGCTGACAACGTCAAATATGACTGCAGCCAGAAGCACCGCTCCCTTGACCACTTTCTGCAGGTTCTGGTCCACGCCCATGATGCTCATGCCCAGGTTCAGCACGCCCATCAGGGTTGCGCCGATGATAACGCCGGGAACCGTACCTGTACCGCCGTATGCCGAGGCGCCGCCTATGAAGCAGGCGCCGATGGCATCCATCTCATAGTTGTTGCCCGCAGTGGGATTGGCGGAATTAAGCCTTGCCACGGTAATCATGCCGGCCACGGCTGCCAGAAGCCCCATGTTAAGATATGCCAGGAAATACACCCGGTTGGTGTCGATGCCGGAAAGCCTGGTCGCCTTCTCATTGCCGCCCACCGCATAAAAATAACGACCGGTGGTGGTTTTGGATGAGATGTAGCTGTAGATGCCGATGATGACACCCACCCAGAGAAGGGCGTTGGGTATCCCCTTATACTGCGCAAGCTTGAACATGAAAAACAGTACAACCACGCTGATGATTACTATTTTTGCAACCACTCCTCCAAGAGGATCCACCCGGTAGCCCTTCTGCATTTTCTTCATACGCCCCCGCAGCACGCTGGCTGCGTAGACCAGGCATACGGCAATCCCTGCCAGCATACAGGTTATATTAATCCCCTCCCCGCCAAAAAAATCCGGTACGTATGTATTGAACAGGTTTAAGAACCGGTCCGGGATTGGTGACAGGGTCATGCCCTGAAGCACCACGTTGGAAAGTCCCCTGAACATCAGCATACCGGCCAGGGTCACAATAAAGGGAGGAATCCTCACATAGGCAATCCAGAATCCCTGCCACGCCCCCACCAGCATACCGATCAATGCCATGGACAGAAGGGACAGGTAGGGGTTGATTCCCATCTTAATCATCATGCTTCCGCCGATGGCGCCTACAAAACATACCACGGAACCCACAGACAGGTCAATGTTGCCTCCTGTCAGGATGCAGAACAGCATGCCGGTTGCCAGAATGAATACATAGGCATTCTGGGCAATCAGGTTATTTACATTCTGGGGCAGGAGCATTTTCCCGCCCGTGTTGGCAGTGAACAGGATGACCACCACGGCCAGAACGATTACCATTGTATATTTCTTCAATACCTCGGATAATTTCAACTTGTTTTCCATACTCTACTCTCCTTTATCTGATTTCAGGATGCAGGACATGATATATTCCTGGGTGGCTTCCTCTGCCTTTACCTCGCCTGCCATCCTGCCCTCATTCATGATATAGATACGGTCAGACATCCCCAGGACCTCCGGGAGTTCCGAGGATATCATGATAACGGATTTCCCCTCCGCTGCCAGCTGGTTGATGATGCAGTATATCTCATACTTGGCCCCCACATCGATTCCCCTGGTGGGTTCATCCAGGATCAGGATATCCGGCTGCGCGAACATCCACTTGGCCAGCAGCACCTTCTGCTGGTTCCCGCCGCTAAGGTTTCCCACGTTCTGTTCAACCGAAGGACATTTGGTCTTCAGCTTATCCCTGTACTCCTCGGCAACCAGATATTCCTTATCCTTATCAATGATGGTCTTACTGCTCACTGCGTCCATGTTGGCAAGGGTTGTGTTAATCCTGATTGCATTGGAAAGAATCAGCCCGTTCCCTTTTCTGTCCTCTGTCACATAAGCCAGCTTATGCCGGATGGCGTCCCGGACCGAATGGAGGATTACTTCCTTTCCATGGATGAAAAGCCTGCCTGTAATATTGGTTCCGTAACTTCTGCCGAAAATGCTCATGGCCAGCTCCGTCCGCCCTGCCCCCATAAGGCCGCAGATCCCAACCACCTCTCCTTTTCCCACCTGGAAGGAAACACGGTCCACCACCTTCCGGTCCGAATACAGGGGATGGTATACGCTCCAGTCCTGCACCTCCATGGCGGTATCCCCGACAGCCACTCCTTCCCGCTTCGGGAAACGGTCCACCAGCTCACGGCCCACCATGCCTTTGATGATCCGGTCCTCGGTGATGGTATCTGTTGCCTTATCCAATGTCTCTATGGTGGAACCGTCACGGATGACCGTAATCTTATCCGCCACATACGCTATCTCATTCAGTTTATGGGAAATGATGATGCTTGTCATGCCCTCTGACTTGAACTTCAAAAGCAGCTCCAGCAATGCCTTTGAATCATCTTCATTGAGGGAAGCCGTGGGTTCGTCCAGTATAAGAAGCCTGGCATGCTTTGCAAGGGCCTTGGCAATCTCCACCAGCTGCTGTTTTCCCACGCCGATATCCTTTATCAAAGTATGGGAGGATTCAGAAAGCCCTACTGTCTTCAGGTATTCATCGGCCTCTCCATACGTTTCATTCCAGTTAATTGCATATTTCCTTCCTTTTTCATTGCCCAGATACATGTTCTCGGCAATGGACATATACGGCACCAGGGCCAGTTCCTGATGGATGATTACAATGCCTTTCCTCTCGCTGTCATTGATATGGCTGAATTTGCACACTTCCCCGTCATAGATGATATCCCCCTCGTAGCTTCCATAGGGGTAAATACCGCTGAGCACGTTCATCAGCGTGGACTTCCCTGCGCCATTTTCACCTACCAGGGCATGGATTTCCCCTTCTTCCACCCGCAGGTTCACATCATCAAGAGCCTTCACGCCCGGAAATGTCTTGGTGATATTCTTCATTTCCAATAATATTTTTGCCAACGCTCTCCCTCCCTAAGCTGATTTTAGTCAGGGACGGCTGTCCCAAAGCGTTTCAGGAAACCCCTGCGCTCAGGTACCAGCCGTCCCTCTCTTGTCTCTGTCTTACTTTACCTGATCCTCCGTATAATAACCGGAATCAATCAGCATTTCCTTGTAATTATCAATGGTTACGACAACCGGCTCACAGAGGTAGGTGGGAATGACGCCTGTTCCGTTATCATAGGAAGAGGTATCGTTGATTTCCGCCTCGCTGCCCTGCATGACAGCGTCAACCATCTTGACCACCTGGGTTGCAAGGGTACGTGTATCCTTGAATACGGACATGGCCTGCTTGCCATTTAACATGTTCTTCACATTGGCAATGTCACAGTCCTGTCCGGTGATGACAGGATATGTTCCTGTGTAGGATGCTGCCAGGGCATTCTCAACCCCAAGGGCAGTGGAGTCATTGGAGCAGAGCACTGCGTCCAGGACCGTCCCGTCTGAATAGTTGCCTGCAATGATGGTATCCATGCGGTTCTGCGCCTTTTCAGAATCCCAGTTGGCAGTAGCCACCTGCTCAAATGCGGTCTGTCCTGACTTCACAACCAGCTTCCCCTCATCAATATACTTCTGGAGCACATCCATTGCGCCGCCAAAGAAGAACACACAGTTGTTATCAGCCGGGTCGCCTGTGAAAAGCTCGATGTTCCTGGGTTCGGATGAATTTTCCAGTCCCAGGGCCTCCACCAGGTATTCTCCCTGCTTCTGGCCTACCTTGTAGTTATCAAAGGTGGCGTAATAGCTGACCGCGTCCGAGTTCATGATCAGACGGTCATAGGAGATGACCGGTATGCCGGCCTCCTTGGCCTGTGAAAGAGGCTCGCCCAGGGAGCTTCCGTCAATGGACGCAATCACCAGCATCTGGCATCCATTGGAAATCATGTTTTCTATCTGTGACACCTGGGTCTGAACGTCATTGCTCGCATACTGCAGATCCACTGCGTAGCCAGCCGCCTCCAGCTCTGCCTTCATGTTGGAGCCGTCCTGGTTCCATCTCTGAAGGTCCTTGGTGGGCATTGCAACGCCGATGAGCGCCCCTGCGCCGCCTGCCGCCGCATCATCTTTGGCCGCCTCCGTCTTATCCTCCTGCTCCTTTGCCGCTTCTGTCTTTGCCGCCTCCGTGTTTCCTGCATCTGCTGCAGCTGTTGCAGCCGCGCTCTCCGTTGTCTTGCCGGAACCGCCGCATCCGGTCATCATTCCAGCCGCCATCGCCATTGTCAGTGCCACTGCAATCAATCTCTTTTTCATTGTAAAATCCTCCTCCAGACACTTATTTTTGATAGTTTCATCCTACCACAGAATGGACTGGACTTGCTTGTGAACCATTAGCACAAAACTATCGGCCTGCCCATGGCGGCCTGGACGGCTGGACATTTTGACAGCAAAAAAATGCTATATGGACGCGTTCCTCTTCCGGTCAGGAAAACATGACAAAAGGCAGCCATATCAGGATCTGATATAAGCTGCCCAAAAGATTCATACATATGGAGCCGGGAACACGGCACTGCCAGCCATTTCCCTTACTTCTTAACATTCAGATACACATCCTCTTTCGCGTGGAACCCGCCCTTTATGATCACGTCATCCATGTTCTCCTTTGTGACCGCAACCGGAAGCAGTTCCCGGTAAGGGATGTCATAGGTACCGTCATTAATGGTCTTGGTGATACCGGTCAGTTCCTCTCCCCTGCCCAGCATGACTGCATATTCCGCGGCCAGCCTGGCCTCCTCCTCCACGGACTTGAAGGCGGTCATGTTCTGTGTCCCTTCCATGATCCGCTGGCATGCCATCAGGTCCCCGTCCTGTCCGGTGAGGATTACCTTCCCTGCCAGCCGTTCCTCAGAAAGCGCCCGGAATGCCTGGGTTGCCAGGTCATCGTTGCCGCACATGACCCCCACGATATCACGGTGCCGGGCCAGCCCTTCCTTTACATAGGTAAATGCATGCTCCGCCAGCCATCCCTCGCAGTTGGCCTCATACACCACGTTCAGCCTGCTGCCTTTCAGGACGTCATCAAACCCCTTTCTGATCTGATGGACATTCCCGTCGGTCTTGGGTCCCTGGATCATGAATATATCCCCGCCATCCGGCGCGTATTCCAGGAAACACTCCGCCATCAATCTCCCCACCAGTTCATTATTAAAGGAGATGTACAGGTCGCAGTCTGAATTATTAATCAGCCGGTCATAGCTGACCGTCTTGATTCCTGCGTCCTTGGCCTTTTTCATCACATCGGACAGGGCGTCGCAGTCCCCGGCCACCACTGCAATCACATCCATCTGCTTCTTGATGAAATATTCAATCTGCGCAATCTGTTCCTGCACGTCCCCGTTGGCATTCTGCACGTTCACATCCGCCCCCAGCTCCTTGGCCGTGGAGACAAACACATCACGTTCCCGGATCCAGCGCTCAATCACATAGGATTCAAAACTCAGGCCGATCTGCAGGCGGTCCCCTGTCTCCTCCTGTCTGGTCTCAGGCGCTTCCTCCGCCTTGCGGCATCCGCCCAGGGCCATACATGCGTACAGGAACAGGATGGCGGCAAGCACGGCAGCAGCCATCCTTTTTCCTGCTCCGGCGGTCTTATCCTCCATCCCCCTGATCCTGCTTCTCTTTTCCATACCATCACCTCTCCCTGTACTCGCTTGGCGTCATGCCCTCATACTTTTTGAAAATGCGGCTGAAATAATTGGGGTCGCTGTAACCGCACATCAGGCACACTTCCTTTATGCTGTACCTGGAATCCTCCAGCAGGCGCATGGCATGGGTTATCCTGGTACGCGTCAGATACTCAATGAAGTTCTCCCCCACCTCCTGCTTGAACAGCTTGCTGAAATAATAGGGGCTGATGTCCACCAGGCGGGACACATCATCCAGCGAAACATCCTGGGCGTAATTCTCATTGATGTAATTCTTTACCCTGGATACCACGTTTTCAGATTCCCGCTCCCTGGATGTACTGATGTTATCGCAGATTTCCCTTGTTTTCCGGATGAACCAGCTGCGCAGTGCGGCCATGTCGGCAGCGCCCTGGATTTCCGCCAGATAATTTTCCCTGTAACGGAACCCGTAACGGACGCTTCCTGCCTCAAACGCCGTCATTTCCAGGCGTATGACCAGTTCCAGCACCTTCACCTCGATATTGGCCCTCACATTCCCATCATGTTCCAGCATCCAGTCAAAGAATTCGTTGGCACAGGCTGCGGCTCCCTCCTTGTCCGCCTTTGCCCCTCTCTGGAAATACTGGTTTTCCAGTTCCATGGGATATTCCCCGTCATAATTCGTTATGGCCGGTATGTCTGTTATATGTACCACATGGCTGTCGCTCTCCCTCAGGGCCTTTAACGCACCCTTGTAGGAATCCCTGGCCTCCTCCACAGGCGTCACCATCCCGATGCCGCCCCTGAACTGCATGTCAATACCGGCTTCCAGCCTGTGAATCATGTTCCTGGTCCTGGTAATGATCTCCACCCGCTCCTCATACCGGGTCTTCTCCCTCTCAAATGGCACGAACAGCACAATCCTGTTCCCCATGACAGGACCTGTGATACAGTCAAAGTAATCCTTTACCAGTTCCCTGAGCTGGGTGTAATACTTGTTCAGCCTGACATTGGCCCCCACCGCGTTGGTCATCAGACCGTCCACCACCCCATCGCCAAATTCCAGGACAATGGTAAAACCATACCTGGTTTTTATGTCCAGCATCTCCAGATAATCATTACGGTATATATCCGTGTCGTCCCGGAGCAGGTTATAGATAAAACCGCTCTCAATCATGGGTACCACCAATTCCAGCTTTTCCCGTATCTTCAGGTCATCGCTGAGCTTCTGCCTGGCCTCCTCCACCTGATGCATGGCGCGGATGCACACATCCAGTATCTTCTTTTTGTTCACCGGCTTTGTGATGAACTCCATCACCCCCAGGTTGACGGCCTCCTGGGCATAGGAAAATTTGTCATAGGCCGTAATGATGATGAACACCATGGATGAGTTGAACCTGCGCACCTCACGGATGGCCTGTATCCCGCTTAGCCCCGGCATCTGGATATCCACAATCGCAATATCCGGCCGGAAAGCCTCGGCCTGCTCAATCACGGCCCGCCCGGTCTTCACACAGACCACCTGGCATTCGCTTCCAAAGTTGGACAGGATAATGCTTTTGATGGATTCCAGCATGATTCCCTCATCGTCAGCCACTAATATCCGGAACATTTCCATCCTCCTCCTTCTTCGGTATGGTCAGGATAACCGAGGTTCCCTGGTCCTCCCCCTTACTGTCAATGCAAAAGACCTGGTCCGTGCCATAGTAAAGCCTCAGCCTGGCAATCACATTCCCCAGTCCGATGCCGGTGGAGTCACTGTCCACGGTTATGTGGCTCCCGGACAGGATTGTCCCCACCTGTTCCCTGGTCATCCCTTTTCCGTTGTCCTCCACCCGTATTTCAATCTGACCGCCCTTATCCTGTACCCGCAGGCGGATTTCACCCGGCCATTCAATGCCGTGTATGCCATGGTTCACTGCATTTTCAACCAGCGGCTGAAGGATCATGCTGGGTATCCTGTAGTCCAGGACCGTCTCATCCAGTTCGGAAACATAGTGGATATCCCCCGCAAACCGTACATTAAGGATATAGATATAGTTGTCCACGGTCTCCACTTCCTCCCGTATGGTGGCGTCCCCTGAACCCTTCTTCACATTATACCGGAAAAAGTCAGCCATCCGTTCTATGAACACCGAGGTCTTCTCCGCATCCTCCATCACGGCCAGCTGCACCCCTGCGTTCAGGGAATTGAAAAGGAAATGGGGGTTAATCTGGGACTGGAGGTATTTGAGACGCGCCTCCTTCAGGTGGTTTGCCATCAAAAGCTCCCGCGCCTTCATCTCCTGCTCTTTCTCCGCGCTTTCCTTAATCTTATTCACGTATTCATCCAGGCTGTCCACCATCTGGTTGAAGGTTCCCGTGACAATCCCCAGCTCATCCCTGGTCTTTATGGGCGTCACCTTCACATGGAAATTCCCCTGGCCAACCAGCTTGGCCGTGTGCGCCAGATTGGTCAACGGGGTCACAATGTCCCTTGTCATCATCATCATCACCGCAAGGCTGATTACCATCACGATGCATAGGATCACAAGGCTGATGATTTCCAGGTAGCGCAGGGCGGACTGAAGCGTCTTGTAACTGGCTGAGTTGTTCTTGAACTGCTGGCCGTTCAGTATGGAAATATCGTCGTTGATGAATTTATAAAGCCGCAGGGCGGACTCATAGGAGCTTTTATACTTCTCCACGTTCAGTCCCCGCTTGGCCTGCACCGTCTCATCCGTAATGGCAAGGTAGGACTCAGACATGCTGCGTATATTCTTTTCCAGGATTTGGATGGGATTATCCGTAACCTTCCTGTTAAGGCCGTCCAAAAGGTCCCGGTATTCCTGTTCCGATTTATAATAGGCGGTCAGGGAATCTGAATCCTTGACCTCCAGATATTTGTACATGTAATTCTGGACCCCTGCCAGACAGTCAGACAGTTCATTCAGGTTCACATTGCTGGAATACACGGAATCCATGCGCACCACCATACGGTTAATCTGGGCATAGATTAACAGGTTGCTGGCAAACAGCGCAGCAGCCGTCAATGCTATCTCCAGAAACAGTTTATGTGCGATTGGGATATTTCCCCAGATCCTGTCCCAATATTTACCCATATGCGCCCCGCCTATCTCCCTGTCCATCCATGCCCGGTGCCGGGTCCGTAGCAGTACCAGTTTCAGTCCCATACCGGGTCCGTGTCCATGCCAGTACCAGTTTCAGTCCCATACCAGGTCCGGCCCTCCGTAAACTCAATGTGCCTTACGCACAAAACCAGACACATTGTCACTGTTCACAAACTGCAGGTCCACACTATAAAATGAATTGGTCCGGCCGTCCCGGATGCACTCCATCATGGCCTGCACGCTGTACTTCCCCATCTGTTCCGTATCAATATAAAGGGACATGGCCATGGTTCCCCGCCGGACCGCTTCCAATGTGGCGGGTGACTTATAGTATCCGAGGATCTGGGTCTCGCCCACCCTGTTATAATCAATCACGGCCTGGTACACGGCCTCGGTGTCCACCTCATCCATGCAAACGATGATATCCGGGGCCCCCTGTTCATTCTGGAACAGGTTCCAGACAATCTCCTCGGATTCAAAGGCACGTTCAGATGAAATCCTGATTTCCTCCACCCGCACCCGCCCCTGGGTTTCCTCAGAGGTGACCATCAGATTGTTAATCTGGTTGAAAATCTGTGACTGGTTGCTGTCAATGGCATTATCATGAAGCAGGACCGTAATCCTCAGGTTATCCTTGTCTTTGGGAAGTATCTTCCATATCTGTCCTGCATATTCCTGCCCCAGCTGGTATGGATTGATTCCCACATGGCTCTTACGCCCAGTCTTTGGCGCATCATTTAAAATGGTCACAACCGGAATGCCCTTTTCATTGGCTTCATTGATTTTTCCTTCCAGGGCCTCCTCCGCCGTGCACTCCAGCAGGATACCGTCCACCTTGGCAGCAATGCTCATATCCATGAAGTCCGTCATGGTATAGGAGGATGACTGGCTGGTTCCCTTTAGCTCCACATAAGCGTTCTGACCAGCCGCCTCTTCCCTGACACAGGCATATGTATCCTTCCAGAACTGCGACTCCGTATTGCCTACAATCATCACGAAGTGCCTGTCATAGGTCCTGGAATTCTCCGCGTACTCCACCCCTATCTTCTCCAGCACATAACCATAAAAGGAGATGGTCAGCAGGGTGAGGAATACAATGCAGAACAGGCCGGCCAGCACCAGCCAAAACAGTTTCCTTTTATTCCTGTCCATCTCCCCATCCCCTCTCCGTCTGCCCCCTTGGCGCCTATCCGGACGCCGCACAATGCTTATCTTTTACCATTATACAAAAAATCATGGTAAAACAAAAGCAGGATAATCTTGCCATGGAATAGCATTTTTTTGCGGCAGGCCCCCTGAAGCGCCGGAAAACGGAGGCAAGCCCATCTTCATACAGGCACTGGTATAAAATCCTTCCTCATAAATAAGCCCTCCTCCACAAACAGGCAAGGCGGGAAAGCCCACACAGGGCTTTCCCGCCTGCTTTACCGACAGTCTGTCCAGGGGTGCATGGCGGATATCCACCTTCGCAGTCCACCTGTTCCTGCCAGACCTTCATTTACGCAAACGGATTCTCCGTCTTATAAAGCATGCCGGCAGGCTGGTTAAATCCAATTTCCTCCACATCCACACCGATGAATTTGAATATCTCGTAAATTGCCTTTCCGTAATGTCCGAACGCAACCGCGCCGTGGTGCGGGAAGTTCTTTTCAATCAGCACATGGCGGTAGAACCTGCCCATCTGCGGGATTGCAAAGATACCGATGGCGCCAAAGGAGCGGGTGGCAACGGGCAGAACCTCTCCCTGGGCAATGTAGGCGCGCAGCTTGTTATCCGCCGTGCTCTGGAGACGGTAGAAGGTGATGTCGCCAGGTGTGATGTCGCCTTCCAGCGTGCCCTGGGTCACTTCCTCAGGAAGGGCCCTGGCCATGATCAGCTGGTATTTCATCTCACAGAAGGACAGCTTCTTGGAACTGGTGTTGCCGCAGTGGAAGCCCATGAAGGTTTCCTTCTGGGTATAACCGTACCGGCCCTTGATATCCTCTTCATAAAGGTCGGCCGGAACTGAGTTGTTGATATCCAGCAGGGTGACCGCATCCTGGCTCACACATGTGCCGATGAATTCGCTGAGCGCGCCGTAGATATCCACCTCACAGGACACGGGAATCCCCCGTCCGGTCAGACGGCTGTTAACATAACAGGGCACAAAGCCGAACTGGGTCTGGAATGCGGGCCAGCATTTGCCTGCAATGGCAACGTACTTGCGGTATCCCCTGTGCCCGTCTATCCAGTCAAGGAGGGTCAGCTCATACTGTGCCAGCTTCTCCAGGATTTCCGGCTTCTTGTTGCCTGTGCCCAGCTCTGCTTCCATATCTTTTACCACATCCGGGATACGGGGATCCCCTGCATGGCGGTTAAATGCCTCGAACAGATCCAGCTCTGAGTTCTCCTCAATCTCAACCCCCAGATTATAAAGCTGCTTGATTGGCGCATTGCATGCAAGGAAGTTAAGGGGCCTGGGTCCAAAGCTGATGATCTTAAGGCTGCTAAGCCCAACCACTGCCCTTGCAATGGGTACGAACTCCTCAATCATGTCCGCGCATTCCTCTGCCGTGCCCACCGGATACTCGGGGATATACGCCTTAATGTTGCGCAGCTTCAGGTTATAGCTGGCATTGAGCATGCCGCAGTATGCATCGCCCCTGCCCTGGACCAGGTTGTTCCCGGACTCCTCGGCCGCTGCAATGAACATGGACGGTCCGTCAAAATGCTTTGCCAGCAATGTCTCAGAAATCTCAGGGCCAAAGTTGCCAAGGTAAACCACCAGGGCGTTGCAGCCCGCTTTCTTCACATCCTCCAGGGCCTGTACCATGTGGATCTCGCTTTCCACGATGCAGATTGGACATTCATAAATATTGGATGCGTCATACTTCTTCTTATATGCCTCTGTCAGGGCTTTCCTTCTGTTCACGGAAAGGCTTTCAGGGAAACAGTCACGGCTTACCGCCACAATACCAATCTTTACTTCCGGCATGTTGATCATAGTCATATATCCTCCGTCTTATTATTTGATTTATGGCCAATGGCCAATGTTCCACAATCATATGAACCGCGGTTTTCATCTGCGGTTTTTATTTGCAGTATCTATCTGAAATGTTTATCTACAGGGAAATGTTCTCCCCCTTAAGGCCAATCCATGCGCCCCCGTCCAGTCCGCCCTCTTCATGGCCGATCAGCCATTTATTCCTTGCCGTGATCAGCTTTTCCTCGCCGCACTTCACCTGCGGCTTGTGGTCAAGGTCTGTGTTGGTCCCTCTTGGAAGCACCACCACGCAGCGGAACCCGCTGTCCTCTGTCTGGCACGGCGCATAGTGGAGGGTGGTGGCGTACACTTCCACCAGGGTGCCTGCCGGGACCAGGAATGCCTTTACCTTAGATGTATCGTAGGTAAAATCCTCTTCTATATCCTGCTGCCTGCCCAACAGCAGCACCAGGTCCGTCACAGCCAGGTTCACCTCTGAATCCCTGTGGTACTCCAGGGCATTCAGCTTTTTATTATGGCCGTTGCAGTATCCCAGCTGGATTTCCATCTGTCCATAGATTCCGTCAGACAGCTCCGCACCGATGGGCAGCGCCTCAAGCTCCGGTACGGAAGCCACATAGACAACGTCCTCAGGAAGGGGCGTGGACTCCATGGCCTTCATAAGACCGTCCACATCATATCCGGTAATCACACGCCCATACGGCCTGAACTCCGGGCTGCATACATTGATTAACTCCATCTCTTTTCCTCCTCATCACGGGCATGGTGACCCCTTGCGGCGGCCCCGCGCCCACGGCTGTTTTATTTTACCCTTTCATCCCTGACAGAGCCTTAAAGTCGTCCTTCAGGCTGCGGTAAAGGTTCTGGTATATCCTGTGATACCCTGCATAAACCTCAGCTTCTTCCTTTACAGGCTCCGTGCTGCTCTTCTCACGGATGATCCGGCTGCAGGCAGTCTCCACATCCGGGTAGATGCCGCAGCCCACGCCGGCCAGTATGGCGGCCCCAAGGGCGGGTCCCTCATCCATCTCAACGGTCTTGACCGTGCAGTTGTACAGGTCTGCCAGCATCTGCCTCCAGACAGGGCTTTTGCCGCCGCCTCCGCAGGCCATCATCTGTGTGACCTCCACGCCCATCTCCTTCAGTATCTCATTGCAGTCGCACAGGGAGTAGGACACGCCTTCCATGACCGCCCTCAGCAGGTGCTTCCTGGTATGGATGGCGGAAAGCCCGAAGAATACGCCGCGGCAGTCCGGATCCAGATGGGGGGTCCGCTCCCCCATCAGGTAGGGCAGATAGACCAGCCGGCTGCTCCCGGGTCCGATTTCCGCCACATCCTTATTAATCAGGTCATAGACATCGCATCCCATGGCCTGGGCCTGGGCCACATAATCCTGGCAGAACTGGTCCTTGAACCACTTGAGTGAAAGACCTGCGCCCTGGGTCACGCCCATGATGTGCCATGCGCCCGGCACCGCGCAGCAGCATGTGTGCACCCGGCCCTTGGGGTCGATGGACACCTTGCTGGTGTGTGCAAATACAACGCCGGAGGTCCCGATGGTGGTGAAGGCGGTGCCGTCCTTCACAATCCCGGTCCCCACTGCCGCAGCCGCATTATCGCCTGCGCCGCCAACCACCTTCACATCCACGGTCAGCCCTGTCTTCCCTGCCACCTGCTCAAGCAGGGTCCCTGTCACCTGGCAGGACTCATACACTTTACCCAGCATGGATTCATCAATATCAAGGGCCTTCAATACCTCTTTGGACCAGCACCTGCCCGGCACGTCCAGAAGCTGCATGCCGCTGGCATCGGATACCTCGGTGGCAAACTCCCCGGTCAGCACATAGCGTATATAATCCTTTGGCAGAAGGATATGGCGGCATCTGCTGTAATTCTCCGGCTCATGCTTCCTGACCCAGAGTATCTTGGCCGCCGTCCATCCGGTAAGGGGCGGATTGGCCGTAATCTCAATCCAACGCTCCCTCGGCATGATTTCAAGCATATCCTCCACTTCCCGTCCGGTCCTCTGGTCGCACCAGATGATGGAGGGGCGGATTACCTCCCCCTTCCCATCCAGCATCACAAGTCCGTGCATCTGCCCGGATATGCCGATTCCCTTGATATCCCCTGCGGGAACGCCGGACCGGTCCGTCACCTCCTTAAGGGTTGCAAGCACCGCATCCCTCCAGTCCTCCGGCCTCTGCTCCGCCCATCCGTTCTCCGGCTGGTACAGCGGGTATTCCCTGGAAGCGGACGCAGCCACGGCGCCGTCCTCATCGAACAGGACGGTCTTGGTTGCGGACGTCCCCACATCAACTCCAATCAGATATTTCATCTTGCCCTTCCCCTTTCTCCGGCAGCTTATGATTCCAGTACCTGGAACCTGCTGTAAACGCATCTACCTACGATTATACCAGAACAGGATTGTCTTTCCAGATTCAAACTTGACTTCATGACAGCACTTTTTTGCCCTTTTCACCCTTCCTTCCCTGGATGGACAGACATTTTAACCATCCCCGTCCATCACCTTCCTGTATTCGCTGGGCAGGCACCCGTACCGCTTCACAAATGCCTTGGAAAAAGCCCGTCCATTGGGAAATCCGTTGTTCAGCGCAACTTCGCTTAAGCTGTGGCTGGTATTCATCATTTCCCTGAGTCCGTACTCCGTCCTCAGGTCCAGGAGATAGGTCTTGTAGCTGACGCTGGCATACCGTTTGAACATCCTTGAAAGATAGGTGGGGGAAAAGCCGAAGGTAGCCGCCACGCTCTCCAATGTAATATCCTTATCATAATTATTCTTCAGATACGCGGTTATATTGGACAGCTTGTCCAGATGGCGCTTCTGACGGATACTGCCCTGGTCGTCCTCCTTCTTCATGAACCGTGTGACAAGCAGGTAAAGCAGTTCTAAAAACAGGCTCTTAACCTTCAGCTCATACCCAAACTCCTTTTGTTCATAGGTACGGTACATCCGTACAATCAGCTGCACCAGGTTCAGGTTATCCTCCTCTTCCTGCTTGGTAAACAGCGCATAATCCCCTTCCTCCAGATACCCGGCAAAACAGGAAACCGGTATCTGCACCACAATGGTGGTATTAGGGTCCGGGACCTCGATGGAATGGATTTCATTGGAATTGACAATCACAAAATCAGCCGCCTTCAGCGGAAGCCTTTTATTGTTGATGAAAAATTCCATCTGCCCGTCCAGCACAAGGAAAACCTCGACCGAACGGTGCCAGTGCTTCGCCACCCTGTAATTGCCGTCCCTGCCCTCAAACAGGAACATCCTGAATGGCAGATCCTCATTGGGAATAACCAGTTCATGCTTATAATCCATATCCATCCCCCATCCTGCACATATAAACACGTGAGCAGCTCCTGATACCGCTTATGACGCTGTTCCTCATACAACTATTTCTTGCTCTTTTCATTCTATCAGAAATGCCGGGGAATTGGAATAAGAATCCAACGTATTCCGGGCCGGGAACCTTTAAAAAGGTTTCCCGGCCCGGAATTCTGCTCCCCGCTTTTTTCAATTATCCGCCAATCACATCCGCGCCCCCATCATCCCCATGGCCCCGTGCAGGCGCCTGAGGCTCTCCTGGTCCTGTCCCACATAAGGAGAATCAATGAGATATCCTTCCAATATCCCAAGGTTTTCCTCATTGCATGCCACGCCCAGGGCATCCAGGGTAAGGGGCATGTCCAAACGCTCCATGAACCGCTTAAGCTGCTCCATCTCCCCCTCCAGCTGGTTGTAGTAGAGCTGGGCAAACAGCGCCACGGCCACGATTTCACCGTGCAGGGCTGCTTCGGCTTCCTTTGTGAAGAAGGTGCGCACCCCGTCATACATCATGTGGCCAAGGGCGGACTGGCTGAAGCTCTTGGTTATATTGGCTATGACGCCTGTTACCGCTATGTTGATGAAGGTTATGTCCTCAACTGCCTTGGTAACCTTGTGGCACCGGATGTCCTCGACGGCCTGGGGACCGTATTGCTCCAGTACATCATAGGTATACTCCGACATCCTGAATGCGGTGAACAGGTCAAAACGGTTGTCCTCCAGTGTCATTACCGGCTTGCCATTCTGGATTTCAATCCGCTTGGCCATGGCATCCAGGATGCCCGCGGCCGCATAGCGGACGGGACAGCCTGCTATCACGTCCATGTCCACCAGGACGGCATCCACCTCATGCTCAAACCTCCAGCAGGTCCTCTTGGCCCCCTCTGGTGTGTACATGACGCTCATGGCCGTAAATGCAGCGCATGTGGCTATGGAGGTGGGGATATTCACCGTTCCAAGCCCTGCTGTCTCGGCCAGGGCCTTGGAGAAATCCATGATCCTTCCTCCGCCCACCCCAACCACCTCGTCGCAGCCGGCTGCCAGGCATTTCCCCGCGTATTCCTCTGCCGCCTCAAAGCTGCAGGGACCGCTGTAAATCTCCACCACATAATCCAGGCCCGCTGCCTCAAATCCCAAAAGCAGCTGCTCCTTAACCGCATCAAAGGCCCTGGGTCCCGCTATCACAAACGCCTTTTTCCCAAACCGGCGTATCTCCTGTCCGCACTCCTTCAGGATATTCCTGTCCTGGCGGTAACGGCCTGCCCCGAATTTTATGGCGCTGTCCAACACAATCTTCTCCATGATATATGCATCCCTTCCTTTTTCTGAAATTGATTCTGGATGCATCATACCATCCCGGATTCCGGGCTTCAACAGGACCTCTGTTTTTCTAATCACTTCTGGGCATTGTCATATATTTTTATACAAATTTGTCTATTTCTATCCGGCTATTCCCATTTGTCCATTCCTATCCGCTGCTTCCCGCGCACCGTCACCAGTCCTCCATCAGCCGGCTGCGTATGACCATCAGATGATACTCCATGGCGTCATATGCATCCGCGCCACGCCTTTGCGCAATGGCCCTGGCAATACGCCTGTGCTCCTTTACCGTCTCCTCCATATGGCGGTTGGTGGAAATGCTGTCGTGAAGCACCAGCATCTGATGGATATAGGGAATCAGGTTGTGGATGGCCGCATTCTGGCTGCAGTTGGCCACCGCCTGGTGGAATTCCATGTCCTTCCTCACGTAATTCTCACCAGCCGCCACCATGGCCTCCAGTTCATCGCACAGCCGGAACAGCAGTTCCGTGTCCTGCCGCTTTGCGTTCTGGGCTGCCAGGGAAGCGGACTTGGGTTCTATGAGCAGGCGCAGTTCCAGTAGGTCCCTGGCCAGCTTGGTTTTATCATAAATAAGGGAAAATCCCAAAGGATCCTCATTCATCCCCATACTGCCGGATACGAATGTGCCCGCCCCGCGCTCAATGTCCAGGATTCCCCTCTGTTCAAGGATTTTTTCCGCCTGACGGATGGTGGAACGGCTGACCTCGAAACGCTCCGCCATCCTGATTTCATTGGGAAGCTTCTGTCCTACCCCGTAATTTTCATGGTGGAGCATGGACATGATGGCATCCGCGGTCCGTTCAGGCAGGGATTTCTGGTTTACCTTTTCCATGTCCTGTTTACCGGGATTCCGGGAACTCAAACAGGTTCAGGCCAATCCTATCGTTCATCTTCCGTCCGGTTTCCCCTGGCAGGATGTCCACGAAAATCTCAGCGGTCGCGCTGATGACGGCCCGGACCATGTGGCCGCCGTGGCATTCGCCCTTGACCGGGTTTCCTATCACCGTATGGAGGTGCAGGTATGGTTCCCCATCCTTCCTTGTCACGCTGCCTGTCAGGGTTGCGATTTCATATGCCCCCCTGAAGCATTTTCCCTGAAATGATTTTGTATCCGTATCAAACAGGCCAAGTTCCACCTCAGAGGCAGCTCCCAGCCCTGAGACCTCTGCCAGCCTGATATCCTCCTTCTCACAAAGCTCCGTCAGGCACTGCACCACCTCTTCCTCCGGGTCCAGCCTGAGTACCAGCTTATGTCCAAACTTCCTGTATTCCATCACAAATCTCCTTTCCGCTTCCCTGAAGCCCCCATGAACTCCTTTATATCTGAAAGCGCCTTCAGGGCGTCTTCCCTTCCCAGCCTGTACATCTGTTCAATCCGCTCCGGCCTGCGCTCGGTACGGCTGATCTCGATGCGCTGGCTTGGACGTATGACCAGTATCTCCCCTTCCCGCTCCAGACGGCTGATCTCGTCCAGTTCCCGGTTATACACCAGGTGGCGGCAGGCCGCCGTCTCCACGAATTCAGGGTACTCCCTGAACACCCTGCGTATCATGGGCATCATGGGATTCGGTTTCTTACGGTATCCCGCGGGACGGGTCAGTATCACAAGATTCTTTTTAAATCCCATCTTCCGGAACGCCATGACCGGGATGGAATCAGCCACGCCCCCGTCCAACAGCTTCCTCCCATCCAGTTCCACGATCCGGGAGGCCAGAGGCATGGAGGCGGAAGCCCGCACCCAGTCAATCAGGTTTCCCCTCAGGCTGGGACAGTGATGGTACACGGGCCTGCCTGTCTCCACATCCGTGCATGTGACATAGTATTCCGTCCTGGCTGCCTCAAATGTCTCATTATCAAATGGGTCTAACTTTTCCGGCAGCTCGTGGTAACAGAAATCTATCCCAAACATATCCCCTGTCCTGATTAAGGACCGCATGCTCATGTATCTTGGGTCGCGGCTGTACTTCAGGTTATACCGGATGGAGCGTCCCTTCTGTCCTGAGACAAAGCTGCATCCGTGAATTGCCCCGGCAGACACACCGATAAGGCCGTCTGCCTGTATGTCATCCTCCAGAAGCACGTCCAGGACGCCGGCTCCATATATACCGCGCATCCCGCCGCCTTCTACAACGATTCCTGTTCTCATTCCTTCACCTCTTACTTCATCCTATCATTAATTAATCCATCCACCGGTGCATTGTCTCCAGCAGGTGGTCCAGGTCCAGGGGCTTGGTGACGTGTTCATTCATCCCGGCCTGTTTCGCCTTATATGCATCATCTGCAAAGGCGTTGGCTGTCAGGGCGATAATGGGAATCCCGGCCCCATCCGGACGCCTTCCATCCACGCCCATCCGGCGGATGGCCATGGACGCGCCGTATCCGTCAAGGACCGGCATCTGGATATCCATAAGTATAAGCCCGTAGGTTCCCGGGGGATTCTTTTCAAATAACTCCACTGCCTCCCGGCCATTTACAGCGCATGTTATCTCCAGTCCGCACAGGGACAGAAGCTCCTTTACGATTTCCCGGTTCAGTTCATTATCTTCTGCCAGTAGGATCCTGGTACCCGGCCGGAATGTCCTTGGGACTTCAGATATGGCTTCCTGTTCCTGCCTGCGGGTTTTATCCTGGTCCACCAGTTTCAGATATATGGTTACCACGAACCTGGTCCCTTTATTCAGATGGCTCTCCACCCCGATGGTTCCGTTCATCATCTGCACCAGGTTGCGGGTAATGGGAAGCCCCAGCCCCGTTCCCTGAATCTGGCTGACCCGCTCGTCCTCCGCCCGCTCAAACGGAGTGAACATCTTTTCCTGAAATTCCGGGGACATGCCGATTCCGTCATCCTCCACAATGAACTCAAAACAGCCCACGCCGCTCTGGCTGGACAGCTTTTCTTCCAGGGATACCTGGATGGTTCCATTTTCCTGGGTATATTTAACCGCATTGGACAGGAGATTGAGAAGGATTTCCTTGACCCGGACCATATCCCCGTACACGGCGTCATGCCCCAGCCCTTGCATATGCACGGACAGATGCTGACCTTTCCGCCCTATGTCCGTCTGGATGATCTGCGCCACCTCATCCATCATACAGGACAGGCTGAACGGGTTTTCCGCAAGACAGATGCTGCCGGATTCTATCTTTGACATATCCAGCACCGCATTGATCAGCTCCAGGAGATGGTCCCCTGAAGTATGTATCTTTGAAAGGCAGTCCTTTACCTTATCCCCTTTATCCAGATTGTGTTCCGCAACAGCGGCCATTCCCAGAATGGCATTCATGGGGGTACGGATATCATGGCTCATCCTGGACAGGAATTCGGATTTGGCCTGGTTGGCCCGGTTAACAGCGGCATATGCCTCCTCAAGGGCCTGTTTTGCCTTTTTCTCCTCTTCCCTGTGTTCCAGTTCCTTCTGCTTCTCGGAACTGATGTTGCGGATTGCAATGATGATGGTCTTGGGCCTGTTTTGCTCCATGGCCACCAGATGGATTTCCAGACGGTACCATGATGCCCCGTCCTCCGGTCCGGCCAGACGGAACTCTGCCTCCATATGCTCATTTTCCTGGTTGATTTCCCGGAGCAGCCAGTCCCTGGCGCACATGGACTTCACCCGCTCCCGGTCAGCCTCGTCCGTCTGTTCCAGGATATACTGGTTCAGGCTTTCCGAAAACCGTCCTGCCCTGGACAATGTCCTCTTCCTGCCTGCATCCGGAAGCCGGACAGCATAATAACTGTCCTGTATGAGATTCACATAGAACATGCTGACATACACACCGTTGATCGCCTGCAGGGCTGACTGGTTCATATACAGGTGTTCGCTGTTTTCAAACAAAAGGGACTTCATCTCATGGATATTATAAAGGGCGCCCACCACACGGCCCGGCTTCCCATCCTCCATGATCAGGCGGCTGTTCACCCTGTACCATACATAATCCCCCGGACGCCCCGCCGGCGTGGAACAGCGCACTTCGAATGTCTCCGCCCGTCCCTTACAGATATTATCAATCACAATGGGGATATCGTCCGGGTGGATGATTTTCTGTTCCAGAAGGATGTTGGAATAATCGTGAAGTTCATGCCTGCAGACTCCCATGCCCGGCCGCGGTTCATAGCTGATGAACACATCCTCATCCATCAGGTATTCAAACATCACGGCCGCGCTGGCTTCCATGGACACCCGGTACATCTCCTGTTCCCGTTCCAGCTGTATCTGCAGCGCCTTGCGCTGTGTGATATCCACTATGGTCCGCTGGATGATATGGTCCCCCTGCGGGGTGGCGGAGACCACCATGTTGGTCCCTTCCAGCCAGTGGACGGATCCGTCCTTCCACCTGGCCCGGTATTCCCTGTCCTGCCGGTCGCCCGGCTGCCTCAGTTCCATATAGCAGCTGCGCAGCATCTCCTGGTCCTGGGGCAGCACATTTCCCAGCACCCCATCGTGCCAGTCCGCCAGCCCCTCCTCCATGGTGCCGTAACCCAGTAACCGGATGGCCGTGCGGTTGGTTGAAATCAGCCTGTAACCGCCGTCCCGGCCCCGTACAAAGCGGATGATGCCGCAGGGCACGGTGTCATAAATGCTGGCCAGCAGTTCTGTCTGTTCCCTCAGACGCTGGGCATTCGCCTCTGACTGGGTAATATCCAGATATAGGCTGTTCACCATCCATCTGCCCTCTGCATCCCGGGCCTTCTTGCCGCTGTCAATAATCCATTTAAGGCTCCCGTCCTTACAGCGCACCCTGTAGCGGGTGGAGTAGGTAAGGCCGCCGTCCTTAAATGCTGCTTCGCAGTCAGCCAGTGCGCCGGGCAGGTCAGGCGGATACACATTGCCCACCGCAGTACCCCCTGTGACTTCCATGAATTCATCCACCGTATATCCAAACAGGGCCGCTGCTTCCCTGCTGACAAAGGCATAGGAGTAGGTATCATCATCATTGCTGATTTTCAGCCCGCCTGCAATGGAGGACATGATTACCTCCATCTGCCGGTTCTTCTGGCGCATCTCCTCCTCCAGGATCCTCATGCGCTCCTCTACATAGTCAAAGGACTGGCGGCCTATCTTTTCAGGAAACTTTTCCCCCTCCATCATCTCCTGATATGGATTGGAACAGTGGATATGCGCGCAGGACAGCCTGTCCCCCTGGTCCTGAAATACAAAGGACACCCGCTGATGTACCTTCAGGTACATCCGGGTACTGGGATCCGTGGCAATCCACATCCGTCCTGTAACGATATAGATTCCATCTGAAGGCTGTATGGCGTCATATTCCTCATTCCATATATTGCACCGCGGAATGCTGCCTTTCATCTGCGCAAATGCCTCCACGCACGCTTCCCGGCCCGCAATATACTCTTCCTCCCCTGCCCCCATCCACAGAACATCCGGGGCAAACAGGGAAGCAATCCCATTCACGTCATTTTCACAGTAATGCATATGCATCATCCGGCTGGCCATCTCCTTTGCCTCTTCCAGACGCCTGTGGTTTGTTCTTCCATCCCAATTCTTCACTATTAAAAACCGCCTTCTCTGTTATGTGGACATCCTCTTATGCCTTACTTATCTTTATGTCCGCCTCTCAGATCCCATTCCGGGCGCAAATGTCACTCAGACAGCATGCATCACAATGAGGCCTTGTCCTGGCCGTGCACACATCCCTTCCATGATAGACCAGCCTGTGGCAGAAATCGCTTCCCTCCTTGGCCGGAACCAGCTTCCACAAAGCCATCTCCACCTTCTTTGGTTCCTTAATCCCATCCACCAGTCCCATGCGGTTCACCAAGCGGATGCAGTGGGTGTCCGTGACAATGGCCGGCTTGCCGAACACATCCCCCATGATTAGGTTGGCGCTTTTGCGTCCCACACCCGGCAGCTTGAGAAGGGCGTCAAAATCATCGGGGACCCTGCCCCCGTATTCTTCCTGAAGGATCTTCATGCAGGCGCTTATATCCCTGGCCTTGCTGTGCCCCAGGCCGCAGGGTTTCACAATCCGTTCAATGTCCTCAACCTTGGCCTCTGCCAGGGCCCCTACGTCCGGATATCTTTCATACAGTTCCTTGACCACCACGTTAACCCTGGCATCCGTGCACTGGGCAGCCAGGCGGACACTGACCAGCAGCTTCCATGCCTGGTTGTAATCCAGGGTACAGCCTGCGTCCGGATATTCTTTTTTCAGGCGTTTTATGATTTCCAACGCCAGTTCTTCTTTTGTCATGTCACACTTCCTCCCATATTGGTATTCCACGGCTGTCCATGGTCATTCCCCGGGACAGGCGCTTCCTTAAAAGCCACATGTCTATTCTATCGCATTTACATTTCCGTAGCAAGCCACTTAAACGGAATGTTTCATCCGCTGCGGAATATACATGACATAACGGAACTGAATCCGATCATCCGAGTAAGGAGGGGTGCAAATGTGTACCGCAATCACCATACGGACCGCACAGGGCAATACCTGTTTTGGCCGTACCATGGATTTTTCCTATCCCCTTGACCCAGAACTTTATATATCCCCAAGGGGCTATGAATGGAACAACCTGGCAGCCACCCACAGGATCCGCAGCCGCTACAGTTTCATAGGCGCAGGCCAGGATCTTCCCCCTGTGATTTTCGCAGACGGAGTCAATGAGATGGGCTTTGGGGCGGCTGTCCTTTATTTTCCCGGTTATGCACAATACGATACCGTGGACTCCGGGGACGGCCTTAAGGACCCAAGGCCTCCCATTGCGGCCATTGAACTTGTCAGCTTCCTGCTGGGACTCTGTGCATCCGTAAGCCAGGCAGCCACCCTGCTTGACACCATACGTATTGTGGGACAGAAGGACAGCGTTACCAATACGGTGGCGCCCCTGCACTGGATCCTTGCGGACCAGGACGGGGCCTGCATGGCTGTAGAGCGGACCGGGGACGGACTGCGGCTCATGGATGATCCAATGGGCGTACTGGCCAACAGTCCCGATTTCCAATGGCATATGACCAATCTCCGCAACTATATGGACCTGTCGCCTTACCAGCCTCAGGACGCTGACTGGGGGTCCGTGAGGCTGGCGCCATTCGGGCAGGGCGCGGGCACGCTGGGCCTGCCCGGGGATTTTACCCCTCCCTCCAGATTTGTAAGGGCCGCCTATCTGAAAAGCCATTCCCCCATCCCGTCCAGCCAGGAAGAGGCGCTAAACACAGGATTCCATATACTGGAAAATGTCAGCATCCCCAAAGGCGCTGTCATGACGGACCGGGAAACCGCGGATTACACACAGTACACTGCAATGATTGACCTGTCCGCAAGGAAGTACTCCTTCCGCACTTATGACAACAGCCGGACATTTTCCGCATACCTGGAACCTGGCAGGGATTACGGCAGGAAGATGGTATCCCTTGGCAGGCTTAACAGCCCGGATGTCACCGACAGCTGGGACTTCATGTCAACTTAGGCAGTATCTCCTCCAGGGCCTCCACCGCATCATTCAGCCTCTGAAGTTCATCCCTGGTCAGCTTTTCCTCCAGCATCTGGATGAATGCCGTATTCTTAAGGTAATATTCATCCAGATAGGAGACTGCCTGCGGCGTCAGCCGAATCCATGTGACCCTGCGGTCATCCTTTCCCTGCACCCGCTCCACAAACCGGCTCTGGCTCAGCCTGTCAACCAGTTTTGTCATCTGCTGCTTGGGTACCTTCATCTGGTGGGCCAGGTCCGACATGGTGGCGGTGCCGCATGCCCGCAGCGTCTCCAGGCAGTAGTATGTCTCCAGGCTCATCTCATTGTCCAGCGTGTCCCTAAAAGGTTTAACCAGTTTGGAATGCCAGTCCGGCATCACCAGCAGCAGGTTTTGGACAAACATCTCCGATGCTTTTGCATTCTTCATCTTTTTCTCCCATTGACAAAATCCTGTTAAAATGTTATCCTTGTTAATTAGTAAATAAAACATGACTATCATATTTCTATGACTTTTTCTCTTTGATTATATATGAAATGTAATCAAAGTCAATCACTATCCAACCATCAGCCAGAACAAAGGAGATGCATACATTCATGAACATCCGGTTTAAAATCCCTGCGCCGGTACGGGACAAATTCCGCTTCGGCACACTCAGCTTTATTTTTATCGTTGCATACATCAATGTCTTCCAGCACATTTTCGGCCCGGAAAATTCCATTGTGGGCGTCATCTTCACAATCATGATGTCCGCGTTCATGGCCCGTGACCTGACCGCCGCCCCCATCCGCCATCTGATTGTCCAGTCCCTGGTACTGGTCTTAATGGCCCTGGCCGCCTACTGGGTAAACGCCCTTCCCATGCCCTTGTCGTTTATCATTAATTTTACCACACTGTTGGGAATCCTGTACGCATTTACCTATGAGTATTCCAGCCATCTGTATTTTCCTTATATTTTATCCTATCTGTTCCTGATATATATTTCCCCTGTCAGCGCAGCCCAGCTTCCCAGAAGGCTTGTGGCCATGCTGGCCGGGGCCGTGTCCATCATGCTGTACCAGTGGTTCATGGGAAGGAAGCGGGTGGTGGAGACAGCCAAGGATGTCTTAAGCGGGATGGTTGATATGATCAGCCGTTACATTGACAGACGGCTGGAGGGCAACGGGGAAGCGCCGGACTTCCCGTACATGCGCAGCCGCCTGTATCAGTTAAGCCGGACCGTATATGAGCGCAGGAAACGGATCCTCTGCATCTCCGACGCCAGTTTCTACATGGTTGATGCGGGCCGCGGCCTGGAACACCTGCTGGTCCTTATAAATGAACTGCCCGCCCCCTTATCCCCCAATGACCGCGGCCTGCTTATGAACGTGCGCTCCTGGCTCGCTGCCTTTTATTCCTTCCTCCAACAGGAAACCGGTACCATTCCCCTTCCGGATCCCTCCGGCCCGCCGGACACTGAAAACAGCAAAACCGCTGTCCTGTTCCATAACAGCCTGAATTATATCCGCGACAGGCTGCTGCACATGACAGATCCCCAGAACAGGTCCCGCTACCGCGAAACCTCCCTGTCCTTCCGGTTCCGCCTCATGGCTGCCCTGGACGTAAGCCCGGTGCGGGCTGTCTATGCGCTGCGCACAGCCCTTGTGCTGTCGGCAGCCGCCTGCCTGGTACGGGCACTGGGGATGCCCCACGGCAGATGGCTCCTGTTCACCCTGGCCTCCGTATCCCTGCCCTATGCAGATGATGTGCCGGTCAAGACAAAGAAACGTATCCTGGCAACCATAACCGGAGGCCTGGCCTCTGTTGTGATCTACTCCCTGATTCCTTCGGCTGCCGGGCGCACCGCTGCCATGATGCTCTCCGGTTACCTTTCATTCTATTTTACCGATTATGCTGAAACATTTGCATGTTCCACCATCGGCGCACTGGGGGGCGCTGTATTCATGAACGCATTCGGCTTTTGGCAGGTGGGGAATATATTCGTCATCCGGCTGGGCTATATCCTGGCAGGGGCAGTCCTTGGACTGATTGCCAACTGTTACATAATCCCCTACAGCCGTTCCATGGCTACCAGGCACCTCCTGACCAAATACCAGACCCTTACGGAGCTTCTGACCCGTATATGCAGTTCTGAACATGTGGATACCCAGCTGTACTACAGCCTGGTCATCCAGGCCCATCTGCAGGAAGAAAAGCTGGCCAGCAACGCGCATCTGGAGGATTGGGCGGAGGTTCCGGACATCCTGGCACGTTGCCGGGAAAAGGTACATAACGCCCACCGGATGCGGATTGAGGAGCGGACGGATGCCCCGGTATTCGAGGCAGGGCACCTGGTTTAACACACGGTACGGATAAAAGGATCCTGCGGCGCCCATGTACCATTTGGGCGCCGCAGGATTCCTTTATTTCTTTATTCCTTTATTCCTCAAGCCAGGATCCTTCCTCAGGCCAGAATCATTTCTTAAACCTGAATTTCCCTATGAGATCTTTTAACAGTATGGCCTGGGCGGACAGTTCCTCACTGGCAGCCGCGCTTTCCTCAGCCGTGGCCGAATTAACCTGCACCACACTGGAAATCTGTTCAATTCCCCTGGAAACCTGTTTCACGGACACGGCCTGTTCATTGGATGCGGCAGATATGATATCCACGGCCGCAACCACATCCTTCACGCCTTCCACCACATTCTTCAGGGACTTTGCAGTCTCGTCCGCGATCCGCACACCCTCGTCCACCTTTTCCAGTGAATTCTTCACAAGGGCCGCTGTTCCCTTGGATGCCTCCGCACTTTTAACGGCCAGGTTCCTTACCTCGCCTGCCACCACGGTAAAGCCTTTGCCTGCTTCCCCTACCCTGGCAGCCTCAACCGCCGCGTTAAGGGCCAGTATATTGGTCTGGAACGCAATATCCTCAATGGTCTTTAATATCTTTGCTATATCCCGGGAGCTGACGCGGATATCCTGCATGGCTGCAAGCATTTCCTGCATCCTCCTGTTGCTTTCCACTGCCTCCCTTCCCACTTCGCTGGCCCTTTTTGTGGCCTGGGCCGCATTGTCTGCATTGACCGTGATTTTCCCGGAAATATCCTCTATGCTGGCAGCCAGTTCCTCCAGGGCGCCTGCCTGTTCCGAAGCCCCCTGTGACAGGGCCTGGGCTCCTGCCGCCACCTGCTCGGAGCCAAAGGACACCTGCTCCGCGGAGATGTTGATCTGCCCAAGGATATAATTAAGGGACCCTATGATCTGTTCCAATGCTTCCCGGATAAACCGGAAATCCCCGATATAACTGTCCGCTGTCCCTACTTCCAGATTGCCCCTGGATATCTCTCCCAATATATGGGACACATCGTTTATCATCTCTTTCAGCAAATGGGTGGACGAGCGTACGCTGTCCGCCAGATGCCCAATCTCATCACTGCCCTGTACCTGTATGTCCCCATCCAGGTTCCCCTGGGCAAACGCCTCCATATTGCCGCTGATTATAGCCATGGGCTTCATCACACGCCGTATCAGTACTATGATGACTGCGCACAGCAAAACCAGGATGAACACGGACATGGATATCATGATTCCTATCATGCTGTCCCGGGTGGAATTCACCTCGGACACGGGTATGGTGGCAACGGCCAGCCAGCCCGTGCTTGTACAGTTTTTGAATTTGGAAGTATATCCTACCCCGCCATAGCTGAAATCCACCACACCATTATAATTGGAACGGACCTTTTCCTTGTAATCATCTGAAATATCCAGATCTGAGACATTCTTTCCCATGGCTGTGGGGTCATCGCTGTATATGTAATCCGACTGGTTGGACAAAAGCTCCAGATATCCCTCTTCCCCAACCCTGATGCCTGCAAGCAGTTCAGACAGGCTGTCCACATCAACATCCACCCCTGCAAATCCGATGATACCTGCCCCGTCAGCAGAAAACACAGGCGTGACCACGGAAACCACCGTCTTACCGGTAGCCGGGTCCAGATACGGGTCCGATATGACCGTGGCTTTGCTGGAGAGCACGGAATGGTACCACTTTGTATTGTTCAAATCAGCCTTCACCGTCCCGCCCGTGGACAGCAGGTATCTGTCTGTCTTTGCATCGGCAATCCACACCTGGATTACCATGGATCCCGACATCCTGTCCAACGCCCCTTTAAGTTCCCTCAGGATGATTTCCCTGTCCTCATATACATCTATATCCTCAGGCCGGGACACTGAATCAAAATAAGCCTGTATATCATGGTCAATTTCAAATACACTGATTGCCGCGGCCTTGCTGTTAAAAAATTCATCCACAATGGACACCGCATAATCGGTCTGTATATCCAGCATTTTTCCGCTAAGCCTTGAAATCGAGCCGGAGGCCACGATACAGGAGGTTACGATTAAAATCACCAGGGATGGAATTAAGACAGCCAGCACACTCAGGATAATCTTAAATGAGACGGATGATTTCCACCTGTCTGCACCTGTTCTCCCAGGCTTTGCCGGCCGGATTTTAGAATCTGACATCATATTGCCCCCGCTATCCTTTTATTGGTAAAGTAGTTATGTAATCCATTATAACGATCCTTCCAATAAAAGGCAATGAAAAGGGGAGTTTCTGGCTTATTTTCCCAATATATTTTATAAAACAGACGGATTCTGCAACACAAAGGCTGCTGCACCTGCAAACAATGATACACCAATCATTCCCAACACTGCCAGGGGCCAGTATTCTTTTATCAGCTTCATATGGGATTCCTCCTTTGCATTCATTTGATACAATTCAAAAGTGTCTGAATCCATTATACAAAATCCATGTAAAATTACCGGGTCATATTCTGTAAAATAACTGTAAGATCAAGGTGTTGTATTCATTCGTACAGGAAAAAAGATGGTGTACCAACCGGCTGCGGCCCGTACACCATCTTTTCTTATCTTCCTGCTTTTATCTTCCTGCCCTTAATTTCCTGCTCTTGCCTTCTGTCCCTGAAACTTACCCCGCCGGGATTCCGCAGCCCTTATCCTTCAATGGGGATATACTTCTTATCCTCCACCGCCGGTCTGTTCTCTGCTTTCGGGACCAGCATCTTCAGGGTGCCGTCCTCAAACTTAGCCTTGATGTCCTCCTCGGTCACCGCATCGCCCACATAGAAGCTTCTGCTGCAGGAACCGGAATAGCGCTCCCTGCGGATGTATCTGCCGTCAGACCCCTTCTCGTCCTTGCTGGTATTGGCTGTGGCCCGGATGGTAAGATAACCGTCCTTTAACTCCGCCTTCACATCTTCCTTTTTTACACCAGGCATGTTCATGGTAATCTCATAGCCTGCATCCGTATCCTTGATATCTGTATTCATCATATCAAAGGTGCTGCTTCTGCCAAATGGGTAATCAAAAAAGTCATCCAATAAGTTTTCTCCAAAAATACTAGGCATCAACATAAGTCATCTCTCCTTTTCTATGAAATAAAGTTATTGTTTTATTTGTTCTATATGTAATATAACACGCATTTCATATACTGTCAAGAGCCATTGAAAACTTTATATTTTTTTAATAATCCAATGGTTACCGTTGCGCCAACATCCCCCCTCTCCCATAAAAAGACCGGATTAGACCGGATTTTCCGTATTCTTCGTTAAATTTTGCATGAAATCATAAAATCTTACCATGGAAAAACCCGGCCATACCTCCTATACTAATAACAACATGAATTGAATGTTCTACAAAGGAGTGTATACTTATGACAAGCATGTTAGTCAGGTTCGAACAGCCAAATCAGGTAGTTGATTTTGTCAATACCATCAGCCGCTTTGATTATGACGCTGATATCAAATATGGCCGCCAGATTGTGGACGCCAAGTCCATACTGGGTGTTCTTTATCTTGCAATTTCACGTACCGTGGAACTGGTCCTTCATATTGACGAGGATGGATGCGGGGATTTGAGGAAGAAAATCGCGAAGTTCATTGTGTAGGAATGTTGTTTTATCTTAGGTTTCATACAGAAAAGCATATGGACAAAAGCCGCGGCATCCTGATATGCCACGGCTTTTGTTCAAACAATTCAATTGGAGGCCTGTTTTGAGGGTCTTTCTTTCTCCCGGACCAAGCCGCTTTCAAAGGTAACATTTACAACCGCATGATTGATTTTTGTCCCGGTAAACCGTACATCGTACTCTTTATCCTTTTTCAGGTCCGTAAGCAGGATTGCATGCGTATCACTGCTGACACTTCCATCCCAGGCGTTGCTCCATAACACCTGGTCTGCATCCCTGTCCTTTATTTCCACAATCCCATGTTCCCCATCCATTTGAAATGAAACCTCTGCGTTTAAAGCTTCCATATCCTCGGACACACAGAACAGGCGTCCATTCTCAAACGGGTCTGAATCACTGTAATTTGCGTCCATTTCCATTTCAAGGGAAAGCGTTTCATTATCAGCGGTATCCGCTGCATTCATCTGACTGCCATTGGCTTTCAGGCACGCGGTCAGGCCGGCAGCACTGATAATTCCGGCTAACAATACGGCTATATATTTTGTCTTGGACATTTCCTCTCCTCACTTGTCGGCTGCGGTTCAGTTGATTCCTTCCATATCTCACATCTTCATCATCCGCTCCAGGGCATGATCAAAGAACATTTTGTAGGACTGGCAGAAGTAATTGCGGCCTTGTCCGGTTTCCTCCCGCACCCTGCGGCAGCCGCCCCTGCAAAGGTTGAAGTACCGGCAGTTCCTGCATTCCGCGTCCTGGTTCCGGGACAGGGCAATGAACTCCTCCGCCCGTTCTTTTGCGGCAAAATCACCGAACTCCTCTTCCCGGATATTGCCCAGCTTCCATTGGTCCAGCACATAGAAATCGCAGGGGTAAACGCTTCCGTCAGCCTCCACCACATGCTGGATGCTGCATTGTCCCCGCATGTCGCACGCCTCGGGCGGATATCCCCTCAGTATGCCCAGATAGTTGTCAAAATTGCGGATGGATATCAGGCGTCCATGGCAGTAGTCGTCATGCCACAGATCGAACAGTTCACAGAGGAAACGCCCGTATTCCTCCGGGAGAAGGGAATATTCCTCCTTTCCCTTTTCCTTGCCAATGGGATCCAGGCAGGGAATGAACTGCAGATAACGGAAGTCCTTCCTGCGGTAGAACTGGTATACTTTGCGCACACTCATGGCCGTGGCCTTATTGACCACGGTCAGGATATTATATTCAGCCTTATACCGGTTGCAAAGCTCAATGGTATCCATGACCTGGGCAAATGAATCCTTCCCGTCATAATTCTTGCGGTAGCGGTTATGCGTATGTATGGTTCCGTCCAGGGAAATGCCTATAAGGAAATGGTTCTCTGCCAGGAACCGCACCCATTCCTCTGACAGAAGGTATCCATTGGTCTGTATGAAGTAGCTGATTTCCAGGTTCTTGTGATTGTGCTTCTTCACCAGTTCCACGAATTTCCGGTAAAAATCCAGGCCTATCATGGTAGGCTCCCCTCCCTGGAACCCAAAGGAACACTGGCCGGAAGCATATGTAAGCGCTTTTTGGATCAATATCCCGCTTATCTCATCCGACATGAAGCCGTAAGACGGAACCTCCCTCTTACTCATCAGATCGTGGTAAAAGCAATAGGTGCAGTTCAGGCTGCACATGCCGGAAGACGGCTTTATTAAAAGATTTAACGGCGGCATCTCATTCTTCTCCTCTTTTGGTATATTCTGCGCACTGCTGACTGTATTTATTATACACTAAAAATCCTGTCCCGGATAGCCGGATCCTTAACCATATGGATATGGCTGCGGCAGCTGTCATGTCAGGCTTCACTTGGATTGGCACAGCACATACTAGTATGACCCACACTAAATGTCAATCAGCTCCAGACAGACCTCCACCGGAATCCCCTTGAACTTATCCGCATTATCCCTGTTGCGCAGGATTATCTCCTTTACGATATCCATGGCCTTTTGGGTGCTTTCCCGCAGCCCTTCCCCTGCCAGCACCTTCCCCATAAGGACGGATGAGAAAATATCCCCAGTTCCCGGGAAACGGACCGGAATCAGTGTAAAAGGAAGGAAAAAGCGCTGTCCTGTTTTATGGTCATACCCTATCACGGTGTCATTTCCCTCCACACATGCGCTGGTGACAATCACGGATTTAGCGCCAATCTGCCTCAGCCTGTCAATCAGATTCCCGGCCTCTTCCTTTGTGATGCCGTCCTTTTTGTACGGCATCCCGGCCAGGTACACGGCTTCCGTGTAGTTGGGCACGATATAGTCCGCAACTTCGGTGAGCCTGCGCATGTGTCCTACGGTCTGCTGCGTAACCCCATTATAGAGTTTTCCCTCATCCCCCATGATGGGGTCCACGAAAATCAGTGTCCCGTTCCCCGCCTGCTCCCTGCAATACTCCGCGATTACCCCTGCCTGAAGCTCAGACACAATAAAACCAGTCGAAACCGCGTCAAAACAGAACCCCAGTTCCTTCCATACGCCAATGGTATTCCTGATGTAACCGGTTGTCTCTAAAATATCAAATTTACCATAATCCAATGTGTTGGATACCAGCGCCGTGGGCAGGTTATATAGGTTATATCCCATATGGGACAGGACCGGGATCATGGCAGAAAGCGCCACCTTTCCATAGCCCGCCAAATCATTAATCAGTAAGACCTGCTTGTCCATTTTTCCACCTTCCAATCTCTTATTCTGTTTTATATCCATGGAACCCATGGTGCTTCCAGGGCCATTCGGATGCCCTGCGGTATCTATTATAAATGTTTTATATGCTGTCTGCAATGAATTTCAGGGCACATGGTACAGGTCACAAGGCGCAGGGCACATACCACAAAACGCCTCCCCTGCACAAGAGGAAGCGTCCTGGATTTATACGATGGAGATCATGATTCGTCCATGACCGGTGTCACAGCGCCATGGGGCACATCTGCCGTTGCCGTTTCACACCTGATATGGCGGCACACCAATATAAGCGTGATACCCAGGCACACGGTCTCCGAAACCGTTGGCGCCCACCAGATTCCCTTGCCGCCGGCCAGGGCGATACATCCGGCCAGGGCCGCAGCCATGATTACCATCCCCCTTCCCAGGGAAATGACAAGCGACTCCTTTGGCCGCTCAATGGCTGTAAAATATCCCGCGCCCACAATATTGAAACCCAGTACCAGGAATGATATGCTGAATATCCGGAACACGGCGGCAGAATACACCCTCAGGCTTTCCAGGTTTTCAGAAATAAACAGGGAAACCATCCCATCCGCCCCTGCCATGGAGCCAAGGAATGCCGCTCCCGCCATACCCACCGCTGTTGTAACCGCATACCTGAGCAGCCTGCTGCACGCCGCCCGCTGTCCTTTCCCATAATAAAAGCTGATTAACGGCTGGATTCCCTGGGCAATCCCCACCATGGACATGACCACTATGGTATTCACATAAGCAATGATTGTATAGCTGACAATCCCCTGCTCCCCGATATAACGTAAGATGGCGTGGTTAAACAGGAACACCGTGAAACCAGCCGATAATTCCGTAAGTCCTGAGGAAAGCCCGATTTTCACCACCCTGCAGAACTGCCCGAAGCTCCAGTCAGGTCTTGCAAACCTGATGGTTGCCTTTTCCCCAAGGAAATGCTTCAGGTACAGGAATACGGTCAGCATCTGCGAAATCCCGGTTGCAACACCGGCTCCCCCTATCCCCCAGCAAAATACCATGACAAACAGATAATCCAGGACACAGTTTGTCAGCGCGCCCGTTGTCACCGCAATGGCTGCAAAGCGCGGATACCCATCGGTCTTTACCAGGGTCTCAAACGTATAGGAACTGATAAAAAACCAGGTAAAGGGCAGGATGGAAAGGATATAATGCCGCACATATCCCACCGTGGACTCCGTTGCCCCTAAAAACATTACCAGCGGATCCAGACACAGCCACACCGCAGCCATAATAACAGATGCAATGACACCCGACACTGCCAGGTTCTGCGTATTAGCCTGATTGGCCTCCCTGTGCTTCCCCTGTCCCAGGAAAATAGCCACAATGGTGGATGTTCCCACTGCAAAAAGGATGGACACGGAAAACAGGAAATTCACAAAGGGGGATGCAATATTAACAGCTGACAAAGCCACCTCCGACACGCCCCTGGCCACAAACATCCCGTCCACCATGGTATACAGTGCAAATATCCACTGCGCCAGAACAGACGGCCAGACAAACCTCCAAAATGCTTTCTTCAGCGACACTCCTTCGAAATTCATGATCCTTCTCCTTCATATTCACACAACTAATCTTGCAAATAAAGTATAAACCTTGGTATAATACCAAGGTAAACAGCAATTTTTGCCATATTTAGGAGAGCTATCATGTCAACATTTTATAAAATCGGGGAGATTGCAGCATTATACGGCATCAGCACGGACATCCTGCGCTATTACGAGGAGCTTGGCATCCTGGTTCCCCGCCGGGCGCCCAATGGCTACCGTGTCTACCGCACAGAGGATCTGTGGTGCCTCAATGTCATCCGCGACCTGCGCCAGCTTGGGTTTTCCATGGATCAGATACGCTCCTATATTGAAAACAGAAGCATCGGTTCCACCCTGGAACTGTTCCGGAAGGAAATGCATGTGATAGACCAGCAGATTGCAAGGCTGAACTCCCTGCGGGAGAACATCATAACCAGACGTGAAACCATTACCCAGGCCGGAGAACTTGTCCTTGGCCAAATCAGTTTAAAAGAAATGCCGCCCCGTCCCTGCCACCGGATCATGCAGAGCTATGAGACGGACGAGGAAATGGACATCCTGATTAAACAATTGGTTTCCTTTGGGCCGGACCGGCAGTATATCATCGGCAACAACCAGATGGGTTCCTTCGTCAACCTGTCAGACGCCCTGGACGGGCGCTGCCAGCAGTATGACGCTGTCTTCATCCTTCACCCGGATGGGGAACACCGCATCGAGGCCGGCTCCTATCTGTCCGTATGCTACTGCGGCAGTTTCAGACAGACCCGCACCTATGTGCCCCAGCTCCTCCAATACGCCAGGGACAATGGCATGGCAATCCGCGGTCCTCTGCTGGAGCTTTTATGGATTGATATCCATACCACCAAGCATGTGGAGGAACAGGTGACGGAGCTGCAGCTGAAGGTGGAGGTCCACTAGACAGGGCGGGTCCATCCATTACTGGACCCGCAGATCCACAAACACTGTTTTGATCCCATCCCCTGTTTTCTCAAATGAAACAGACAGTACAAAATCATTCATCACACCATCTGTTTTAAGGAAATAATCCAGGCCCACACCGCTTCCATCCCTATATGGATACAGTTCCGCCAGCGGCGTGATATTTCCTGCCGTAAATGGATTGTCAATCTTTACTGCAGGTCGGTCCGCATCAAGGCCCTGTAAGGCAAGCCTGATTCCATCCGGCCCAGTTCCCCTTACATCATCAAATAATGACAGGAATCCCTGGTAGTCTTCCTTTGATAACCGTTCAGCGGCATGATTGGCAAAATCAATTAATTCTGATCCGTCTTCCAGATGTTTGATTTTAGCCTTTGTCAGCGCTGTAATGGCTGGATCCGCTGTGGGCGGGGATACCTTAACCGCATCGGTCCCCAGCAGACCTATTCTTTCCTTCTCCGTCTTTATGACATCCAACTGTCTGTCAAGATAGGCAAACACGTATTTTTTATACAGAATGGACGCAGCCTCCTCCGCCAGGGTTTCACCTGTGTAGTCATCTACATTTTCCAGCACATGTTTCAGGAATTCATCCAGATATGTCATATTCACCCTCCCCCGTTAACTATCAGTCCCAGGTTTGCAGGTCCCGGGTTTAGAGGTCCCAGGCTAACAGTTCCCAGCCTGAAGCGTTCCTCCGATTTCAAACATTTCCTTGGGGTATCCTTTTATGAGAATGCCATAATGGGAACCATATGTGCCGGACGGGTTGACTATAGCTGTCTTTTTCATCTCTTCCCTGCCATACTCAATCCCGCTGATTACAACACAAAACTGTCTGGTGCCGCGGGCATCCATATACCAGACCGTATCGTTTACACCTGCGCTTCCCTGAACCACCTGTCCGGTCACCACACAATCCCCGCTTTTCATGGCAAATGTATCTTCAATACGGTATATGAACAGCGGTTCCTGGCTTTTCTTTTTCTGAAACATACGAAACATACATGGTTCCCCCTCACTTTATCGTCCTGCTGCGGTTGGTTCAATATCCTTCTTCATTGAATATCCCATTTCCTCCAGCACATCCACACCATCCAGAACAATTTCCCCCGTCCCTTCAAAGCTTATCCCCATCTTCCTGCACTGACGGATGGCCTTTGCTATCATAGACGGCTGATTCATATTAACCAGAACTTCCTCTCCTGAAAACAATGCCGGATATCCGCTGTTAAGCATGAAATGGTCCCCCAGTTCAAATACCATCCGTACCCATGCTTTTGGCCGGGATGGCATTCCAACCAGCAGATAGGGATTTTTAGTATATTTAAAATCCTCATACCGGAACAGCCACCTGTATTCAATGCCATCTACCACAATCCTTCTGAAATGCCGCATACTGCCATTGCTTCCTGCCGGTACCGTCATGGTGCTTCCTCCTCTGATGTCCAATGCAGACATACCCGTTCCCGTATCCTGCAGCCTGCTGATATCCAGACAGTCCAACGGCATGGAACCGGGTTCTCCTGTCCTTAGAAAGTAACCGCTATCTAATCTTAGCCGGAACCCCTACCGCGACCGCATAATCAGGGATATCCCGGATTACGGCTGCACCGGCTCCAATCACAACTTCTTTTCCCACTTTGATATCATCAATAACCGTACTTCCAATTCCTATAAAGGACTTCCTTCCAATCCGTGTATGTCCAGCTATGGACACTCCCGGACAGATATTCACAAAATCCTCCACCACGCAGTCATGTTCCACAATCGCACCGGTATTTACAATGCATCCAATCCCTATGCGTGCATTGGGGTTGACTACCGCGCGGGCCAGTAAGGTACACCCCTGTGAGATACAGGATGACGGACTGATTATGGCAGTGGGATGGACGATGGTTGCCAAGGTAATCCCCCATGACTTCAGTTGGGTGATTTTCTTCTCACGCAGTTCATTGCTGCCAACCGCAACAATAACCTCATCATATGATTGGAGGAAATGCTCCAAATCAACCTTCGCCTCTTCATGGATCCGGTATCCCGGAATCTCCCTGTGGCCTTTTTCCTTCATGTCCAGAAAATCAATCTCACCATATTGCCCCATTGCCAGGGCGCAGTCCAGTGTTACGGTTCCCTGGTCCCCTGCTCCCCAAATCAGTAATCGCTTCATGTCCATTTCCTCCATTCTGTTACATATTCCCCAGCCGCCCCGCTGGTTGAAAATGATTTCATAACCTCTTTGGTAATGCGGGATTACAATTACCATCCTCACACATCCGCTGTTTCACTTCCAATATGGCTCCCGCAAACCCCTGAACCTGCCGTAACACCATTCCGCCATATCCATCCATTCCCACCGGTCCAAAACGGCCCATGGAGCAAGCCCGCATTCTATATGTTTTTCCATCAATTACAAGAAGGACGCAGATCTGCTGCACATATTCCCTGTCCGCTGTCAGTCCATCCAGCCTTACATCCATACTGTCAATACGCGGCACCGCTATATACTGGATATGAAAAGGATTCAAAATAAAAAGTGCCGCCAGCTCTCCGCGCTCCTCATCAAGCCAGAATGTACTCCATTCCATTTTACATTCCTGGCTGGCATGAAAGGACTTTTTAAACGGCAGCCCCTGCCTGAGCCAATACAGCAGGAACGGGGAACCGATGAACCATGCAGCATATAGGGGAAGCAGCCAGAAAAACAGAGGGCTGATCCTGGTTCCGGTACTAAGCAGACAATCCACCAACGGCCAAAGAGCCAGCATGACGATATAATACAAGTAATCTACCTTCTTCATTACCCCTCCCATCCACCTGATTCAGCTTGATAATCCCATCACAAATCCCGGCATATTACCGGTTATGGCTATATATACGGCTACCAGAATTGCGATTATAACAAGAAAAAGGAAATAAAAAAATATACCCAGAAGAATATACCGGATTATCCTGGCAAACAGGGATTCCTTCCTTCGTTCTGTACCGGTGCCGGCTGATTGCATACGGGTTGAGTGTGTACGGTTTGAGTGTGTACGGGTTGAGTGTGTACGGGTTGGATGTTTGGGGGCAGTCTTTATATGGCCGGTCTTTCCTGTTATTGCTTCCGCTTTGCTATCCTCCATATCACCTTTTGTTTCCGCTTCCCCTTTTGCCTTCACATCTCCTTTTACTCCCACTTTCCCCTTTGTTTCCGCTTCCCCAATCATATCCTTCATACGCCCAGTCAAAGCAGCCACGGATTCCACCACTTCACTGATTGCCTGCATGGTACACTCCGGACAGGTCTCACCTCTGTAGCTGTTTCCGCATACAGGGCATTTATGTACGAACTCAGCTGCCCCGCAGTTCGGGCACTGTAAACAACTGTCCTCTATCTCACTTTTGCAGTATGTACAAATTTTCATTATCCACCACCCAAATGAATCTTTGGCTTTCCTTACTTAGTTTTTATCAACCATCTTCCCAATCATTTCCATGGTTACCGAATCCGTATTCAATCTCAAAGAAACTCCGCTATATTAATACATGGATGTATTTTCTTTTCCGTATCCAGACCATGCCGCATATCATATTCCTTGATTGCCATACGGTATATTCCAGCCAATGTAGCTATATTAAGATGTGGGTCCCCAAAATGATAAGATGCATTTTGAATCATCTCTTTTAGTATGTCATTCATCTCATCCTGAATCTTTTTCGTGATATTCCGGATTTTCATCTCCTGACGGAAAGAAACCCCATAAATCCTTTCATATCCCTTCATCCCATGTATATTCCAGAATGTATCATAAAATGGCACAGCATACGCGCGCAGCCAGTCCCACATGATTTCCGGGTCCGACACATTGGGATTATCAAGATGACAGCGGCTGCATAACAGGACAAAATTAGAAGGGGTATCCCGGCCTCCCAGGGAATGGGGTATGATATGGCATCTCTCCAGCCCTCTTTTGCACCCACATCGCCAGCACCTTTCGTGGGCTTCAGCAAAATCCACGCTTAACCCGCACTCATCCTCATGACCAATCCAATAATCCACTATCTGCCCTTTTGTGGTTTTTATTCTTTCTCTTTCGGACACAGACTTCCCTCTTTCCAGCCATTTATTTTGACGATTATAAAACAATTATAGCAGAAAACAGCGGTACTGTCGCTTATATTAAAAATCATTCATGATAGGGTCACTATATAAAAAATACAGAATATATTAATCATAAATCAACCATTAGGAAATTATCATGAATCAATTCAAATCACTACCACTAACTGCTGCGCAGCTTTCTGAGGACTCTATAATCCCGGAGGTTTCTTCTACTGAAAATCTGTCTGTTGACCCGGACTTTTTAGTTGACCCGGATTTCTCAGTCCCGGATTACGAGGTTATGGTCCCATCATATGATGATGATATCGACCCGGACTTTTCAGTCATGCCGCCATATTATCCAGACCGTCCAATTTATCCGCCCGTTAATCTGGCACCCATGCCCTGCCTTTTCTGTAACAACAATCACTGGCAGCGCGGGGCTGTCCGTTTTCTCAATGCTGCAACAGGCTATAATGCATTTACTATCTATATTGATAACCGCCCTGTTTCCTGGAACCTTGATTTTCCGGAGCTGACCCGCTATGAGCGGATATCCCAGGGATATCATACCTTTTCCATAGCGTCAAATGGGTACACCTATCTCCGCAAGTCCCTGTATGTCGGGGATGGAATGGCTACCATTGCAATCATCAATTCTTCCAGGGGACTGAATCTGATTTCAATTCCAGATACCACATGCCCCATGTCATATTCCAACGCATGTTTCCGGGTATGCAATCTGGCGTATTACAGCGGCGCCATTAATGCCGCCATTGGAAATGTGTACTTTAACTCAGTCAGCTTCAGGCAGGCCGCCAGCTTCAGTTCCATGATGAGCGGAAACTATACGGTCCATGTTTCCCGTTCTGCCAGACCGGAAACAACATTGGTCACCACCACTGTTTCCATGCGCCCAAGACGTATTTATACACTTTATATATTAAACTGGAATCCATCGCCGGATACGATTCAGACGTTAATGGTCGAGGATAGAAGGGATTAATTATGTAATATTGATAACAGCCATGATGACAGGGATTCTCCCCAGAACATCCGGCCTTAAAGAATAAAATCCCCTCCTTTCCGGCATCCTAACAGAAAGACCGGAAAGGAGGGGATATTTATGATGATATATCCCATTTGTCCTGATTATCAAAACCAGAATGGACTGACCTATGACCCATCCGCCCATTTTGATTTGAACCATATGAATGGATATCATGAAAATGATTGCGGCTACAGCCTTAATGATATGAATGGGCTGACTTATGTGGATGAGGTGCAGTTTGCTTATCCGGGGGATGTGTAGTTGGAGGGGGGCTGGGTTGCTTTATGATGGCTTAAATATTAGTATTATCGGTTGTGTGTGTATCAACAGGAGACCGTTTCAAATTTTGTGTAAACTCAAAAAACTTGAAACTCTCTCTAAAGCCAGTCTACTGCTTTCTGGAAATTTTCGGCTTGCTGCACCTCATCCAAAAATACATAATTCTTATTGCTCTTTATCAGCTTACTCTCCACATATTGATATAGCTTTTCTAATGTGCGGATACTGCGATAGTCACCGTCCTCTAAATTAACGGTTATGATTTGCTCCTCTTCCACTCCATTTTCTTTTAGATAGAATTGAAACCATTCAAACATTGTTGACTTACCACAGCGGCGGATTCCGGTTACTACCTTTATCAACTTTTTATCTTTAAAACTGATTAAATCTTCAAGATATTCATTTCTTTCAATCAATTGTTACACCTCCTCGTAGATTTTGTAAATCCACAATAGCATATTCTTGCTTTTTGTAAAGTTTGTAAAATACATTTTTTAAATCTTTAATTTTTTGATGTTTGTAAAGTATATTATTATATACCCTTTTTTCAATATTGTACGCAGGAAACACCCTGATGATTATTCATGCCACATATAACGCTCAAATACTTTACTTTTTATAATTTATCCCAATCATCTGCGCCTGGTTCATCTTGTCCTTCCTGCCAGTCAGATACGTCATGTTCCTCTTCTTAAACCCAGGCCACAGCCCAGACTGATTTTTACAACCATGCCATGGATTTCAGGCCCTCAGCGTCTTTGCCTCTTCTCTCTATGTATATGGGACCATCCTCGATTACATAGCCATTATAAGAGTGTTTGTTGTTTTTTATGAAGTTGCATAGTTCCATATATAGACCTGTTGGTTACTAAATCCCCACCGAAGTCCGGTCATACCTCCATATGTCTTTTCATTTCTTATGGTATTATTCTGATTCGTTTTACACTACGCGAACCCAATCATCCATTTTTAATTATATCATGTAAAAAGGCCAGCCATTTTTTCGTTGGCTGACCTTGAATTTTTTCCATATATCGCTTAGATACCTTCCTACATCTGTGGAAAGGCAAAAAAGTCACTATAACCTGTGGTATTACTCCCTATTTTTTCTTAAAGCCACAATTCCGCATCATAATCACCGACTCGACATGTATTGAGTGTGTGAATAATATTCCTTCAAGGCGTAGTTTGGCCTTAAAGGATATATCAATATGAACACCACATTACAGTATTGTCTCATTACCTATTATGCAATTACTTACCAAAATACATTTCTTTATCGTTTCTATATTTCGACACTATTCGACAATTGCCTCCACATGCGGTGGGACGGAGGTTTTATACTACATGGCAAAAGTATTTTCATTACATTATGGTAGGGTAAATTTCTTCGTGAATTTTGCCTCTCTTACCCCTTTTGAATGAAAATCACCCCTTTGTGAATAAATTTACCCCTTTAATATCCTTCCCACAAAAATTGAACTTTGCTAAGTTAAAGTTACCTTTCCTTAGTCCATTACCCGGTACTCTCTTTACAATTCTTATAACAGCTGTTCTTCTATAATTATTCACACTTACAAACTTTACATAATTTGATCACATATACATATGTTATATCAAAAATAGAAATACTAATTAGCAAACAAACACTAAATATATCATTAGCAGACTTTATAATTATTCAAAGCTGTTTGTATATTTTTCCTTTAAGTATTTTGGAGAAGGATACCATTCTTTATTTTGCGGATAAAGAATTCTTTTATAAATATCTTTAAAATTTTCATTTTGAGTTTCAATCGTCCCATCTGGCTTTATCTTTAATAATCCTTTGTCATAAGCAATTTCATGATTTGTACATAAACATAATCCATTTTGTATTTCATCACTACCACCTTCTGCCACTGGTACAATATGAGCGGCTCTTAATATTTTTGGCTCTTTTATACCACAAATTGCACAGGTACTATTATATGCTTTCAAAATATCTTTTCTAAACTTTCCCTGTTTTCTATATGGTTGTTTTATTACTTTTTCTGTCCATTCTCTATTTCGATACGGAAATTTGTTTCTAATTTTTTCTTCATCTTCAATTATTAATGTTTGTGCCTTTTTATCCCATTTCGCAATAGGTAACATATAATACCTTTCCGTTGTCATATCCAGAAATACTGTACCTACTTCAAAAAGCGAAATCATTACTCTCATTTCATCTTTACTATGATACATATCAAATGTAATCGGAAAGATAAATCCTTCTTGAAGATTTTCTAGAACCTCCTCTTTTATAGACCTATTCCTTTTTTCCCTAATAGCTGCATTATTGTACTCTATCAAAAGTTGTTTTGTGAAGTATCGTATATCATTTATCATGCGCTTATCCTTTCATAGTTCTCTTTAATTATTCCATAACGCACCAGCGTTTCGCAAAAATTTTCCAGATGCTTACTGTCAAAAAGAATTTTGCTATGAAGTATTCCTTTTGCCCCCAAGTAAGGGTTTTGCCAGATTGTATCTTATGTCCAACAAAACCCTCATTTTCAAACTATCCAGCGTTATCCCCGTCCCCCTATCTGCGGAAGCTTATTCATCTCACCTTTCGCAAAAACACAACTCTATTTACTCCAAATAATCCCACAAACCCGCGTGGAATCAACCTTTCCGCACGAGAAGCACGGCGGTTTCAACATGCCTCGTAGCCGGAAACATATCCACCGGACACACCCCCTCCGCCGCATACCCCAGCTTCTTCATATACCGCACATCCCGAACCAGCGTCTCCGGATTACAGGACACATAAACCACTTTCCCTGCGCCAAGCTTAGCAATTGAATCCATAAACTCTTCCGTACTTCCGCTGCGCGGCGGATCCATAATCACCACGTCCGCCTTATCCCCGCGTTCAGCCATATTCACCATGAACCGGCCAGCATCGTTGCAGTAGAACCGGATATTATCAATATCATTCATCTTAGCATTATTCACTGCATCCTTCACCGCGTCCTGGTTCAGTTCCACGCCAATCACCTGTCCGGCCTGTCTGCTGGCGATAATACCGATTGTACCAATGCCGCAGTATGCATCAATCACCACCTCTTGTCCCTTAAGCCCAGCCAGTTCCAGTGCTCTTCCATACAGGACTTCGGTCTGCACCGGATTTATCTGGTAGAAAGACTTTGACGAAATCCTGAATTTACACCCGCACAGTTCGTCCACAATATAACCTTTGCCATACAGCACATTCTCTTTATTCCCCAAAACCATACTGGTACCGCGGCCATTAATATTCTGTATTATGGTAGTTATCTCCGGATGCTTCTCCCGAAGTGCCTTCACAAAATTATTTTTAGATGGAAATACCGGGGACGCGGTAACCAGCACCACCATGATTTCATTCGTTGAAAATGCCCTCCGAATCAGCACATGGCGAAGAAGCCCGTATCCCGTATCCTCATCATATGTGCGGATTTTGAAGGATTTAAGCATTCCCCTGATTGTACCGATGATTTCATCAGCCTTTTTATCTTCAATCATACATGTTTCCACAGGAATCACATCATGACTGTTTTCCTGATAGATACCAGAGATAATATTTCCTCTTTTATCCCTGTCAAATACAGCATGTACCTTATTGCGGTAGTGAAATGGATCCTTCATTCCTATTATCGGTTTTACGGGACATACTCCCCGAAATAAATCTTCCACTACCTTTTGTTTGCGCTTTAGCTGCTCCGTGTACTCCATATCCAGCATCTGGCATCCGCCACAATATTTTTCAACCGGACAAAGGCTTCTCTTCTTCCCTGTCTTCTTCCATTCTGTCTTTTTCCCGCTGACGTTCCCGTGGACCACATCTTTTTCCGCACTATTCTTCTGCAATTTATATTTTTTTGCTTTATCTTCCAGTGTTTCCGTCCGCAGATGCCCTCTCTTTTCTACCTTTCCTCTTCCTTCTGACGCCTTACGCCCCACCCTTTTTTCTTCATTATCGAATCCAACTCTTTTACCCCTGTCTTCTGTGTCCTTCCCCTTTATCCCATAGACTGCTTTCGTCCTATATCCCGGATTACTCTTCCCATCCTCTTCCCTTACTCTTATACCACTGCCAAACTCCCCAAAACTGCTATTTGGGTTTCTTGGCTTTCTCGTCTTTCCCGGAACTACAGCCTTCCCGTCCATCTTATTAGAAACACTTTTATAAGCAGTGCTCCTCTTATCCGCATTGCTATTACTCATGCCCCTGTTTCCCACACTGCTTACGCTGCTACCAACGTATCCATTACCTGCATTGCCATAAGCCTTCCCCCTATTATCCACACGGCTATTACCCGCGCCTCTATTAGCTAGACCGTCATTACCCATGCCGCCATTACCTGCACTGCCCTTACCCACTCTTCTATTACCCATACCGCCGTTCCCAGCACTCCTACTTCCAACCTTCCCGTTACCACTCTTATGATTCCCAGCACTCTGAGCCATTCCCTCGTTCTCCTATCACTCTAATTAATCATCTTCATAATTCAAAATATATCTGTAATAAAACCCTATCGACATTTTACCATACATTTCATCTAATGTGTAAATATAACGAAACAGGAACGCCATAATTACTACGATAATTATCACTATAATCACCGTTGCAATCACCACTTCAATTACCACTGAAATCACAGCTACCTGTTCTGAACAATCCCCCTCCTCACCCCCCATCTGTTGCAACAATTGGCTTCCCCATTTTTTTACTCTTCAACCAATCAACAGTCTAACCGCCTCATCCCAGCCGCCATCTCCCCATCCTTTTCCAGAAAAACATATATAACCAAAACAAGAAACCGGAACCGCCCAAGTCCACCCTCCTGGAAAGTTCCATCTTCCCACCCAGGCAGCAAATCCTGAACCACATTCCGGTTTCTTCTCATATTTCCAATTTCTCTAACCAGTCCCCCTAGTTTCTTCCGATATTCCCAATCTCTCTAACCAGTCCCCCTGGTTTCTTCCGATATTCTCAATCTCTCTAACCAGTCCCCCTGGTTTCTTCCCACATCCCCAATACCTCTAACCAGTCCTCCTGGTTTCTTCCCACATCCACAATCTCTCCATCCAGTCATCCTATATCGCAGCCGTAACCTCCTTCAGCCACTCCCTTTCATCCTCTGTCAGATGGGGACCAATCTTCTCATACACCTGCCTGTGATATTCATTGAGAAGCTCCACATCCCGCTCAGTCATCAATGACTTCTCAACAGCATCTAAATCAATGGGCACATAGGTCAGGAATTCAAACTTAAGGAACTGACCGTACTCATTCTTCTCGTCCTTTACGCACAGGGTCAGGTTCTCCGTACGGATGCCGTGACTTCCCTCTATATATAATCCCGGCTCATCGGATGTTACCATTCCCGGCTCCAGAACCCCATTGTCCTGGCGCTCAGGCACCATCTTAAAACGGATTCCGTTAGGCCTCTCATGGCAGCTTGAAAGATAGCTGACCCCATGGCCCGTGCCATGCTCAAAGTTAAGCCCTCTGCTCCACAATGGCTCCCTTGCCACATAGTCAATGCTCAGACCGCGGCAGCCATAGAGGAACTTCACCGCCCCCAGACGCAGCATGCTCATAAGCACCAGGGTAAAATGCTCCTTTTCTTCTGCTCTCAGCGGCCCCACTGCAATGGTCCTGGTGATATCGGTTGTCCCCTCATAATACTGTCCGCCGGAGTCAATGAGATACAGCCCCTTTGGCTCTAATGGTATGTTGCTTTCCTCGGTTGCCGAGTAATGGCACATAGCCCCATGTGCTCCGTATGCGGATATGGTTGCAAAGCTGGGGCTGATGCATCCCTCCTGCTCCTTACGAAGGTTTTCCATATATTCACATACGCTGAGTTCATCCATGGGTATCTTTCCTATGTTCTTCTTCAGCCAGTAAATGAATTTTGTCACAGCCACGCCATCTTTGATATGGGCTTTTTTCACATTTTCAATTTCCACATCGTTCTTTATGGGCTTCATCAACGCAGTTGGGTTCATCCTGTCTATTATCTTATTGGAACCGTCAAGCAGTCGGTAGATAGCATAGTTCACCCGGCTTTTTTCCAGTAGCACCTTCTCATTCCTGAGTCCCTCCACCGTGTCATACACTTTATCATATGGGAGTATGGTAACCCCTATACCCTCCAGATATTCCCTGGTAGTCGTACTATCCTCATTATCCAAATATGGATATGCCCTGCCACGGATTACATCCTCATTGATAAACAGATACAGCTGATTCATGGTCAGGACTACATAAGACAACACCACCGGATTATAAAGGATATCGTCCCCGCGGATGTTCAAAAGCCATGCAATGTCATCCAATGCAGTCAGCACATGGACGGTTGCATGTGCCTTCTTCATGGCCTCGCGCACATCTGCGATTTTTTCCTTGCTGCATTTACCTGCATACTGTTCCGCCAGTACCCAGGCTGGCTGTGCAGACAGGGCAGGGCGGTCCTTCCATATCCTTCCAATGAGGTCCTCTCCATAGGAAATCCTGATATTCCTGTCCTCTAGCATGTCTTCCAGGTTCAGACCCACGGCAGCATTGACCACGCGGCCGTCAAACCCAAGACAGCCCCCGGCCGGAAGCTTGTGGTCCAGATATTCCTCAACCTCAGGAACGCCTTCGTGCCCCATTTTCATCATGGTGACAGATGAACCCTCCAGCTCATGGGCCGCCTGAACAAAATACCGTCCATCCGTCCACAGACAGGCCTCGTCCATGGTAACCACTGCGGTTCCGGATGAACCGGTAAATCCGGTTATATATTTCCTGCATTTAAAATGCTCCCCTACATACTCCGTCTCATGATAATCTGCCGTAGGCACCAGGTATGCGTCCATGCCCTGTTCTTTCATCAAAGCGCGGAGCGCGCTCAGTCTCTCCTGAATCACGTTCATTGTTTTTCCCTCTCTTTTCTTAGCTTATATTCCCTGCATCTAAACCGGATCATGGCGCATGGCATCCTCAATGGCTGCCCCGATTCCCTCGTTATAGGTGGGCTGCGCCCTCATGGCAAAGGACATTTCCTGGGCTGTCAGGCCGTTGGCAATGGCTGTTGCAATTTCGCCAATCATATCCGTTGCCCTGGGACACATCATCTGCGCACCCACAATGGTATTGGAATATGCCTCGAACAGCAGCCGGATAAAGCCATGCTCTTCGCCGGTGATAATGGATTTGCCATTATCCCTCATGGAAAAATGTCCGCAGCGCACCTTGAGTCCGCACGTTTTGGCGATTTCCTCCGTGATTCCCACCGTGGCAATCTCCGGGTCTGTATATATACAGTTTGGCACAATTGGAAGCGATACAAACATACCATTGGGTACAACCTCAAGCTTAATGCTGTGGGGCCTTCCTGCGATTTTTTCCACCACATAGGTACCCTGGGCAGCCGCCACATGGGCCAGCTGTGTCCTGGCAGCCACATCCCCGATTGCATACACGCCTGGCTCACTGGTCTCAAAATCACTGTTCACCGCAATCTTGCCGTCCTTCATGTCCAAGGAAATGTCTTTGCCCAGAAGACGTGACACATCCGGCCTGCGGCCGATTGCCATCAGGATCTGTCCTGCCCGCGTCTTAACCGGTTCGCTTCCGTCATTTGGCGTAATGACACAGCTTAAGCTGCCTTCCTCCTCCAGGATCTCTGTTACCGTGGCATCACAGTATACCTTAATCCCTTTACGCCTGAGTTCATTTTCCAGTTCCACTGACATCACATCATCCATGGGGGCCATCAGGTGCTTCTGCTTTTCCACAATGGTCACCTGGGAACAGAGATTATTGAACATGGTTGCGAATTCCACCGCAATCACACCGCCGCCCATGATAGTCAGGCGGTCAAAATTCCAGCTTTCCGCTGCCAGCAGGCGGTCGCTGTTCCATACCCCAGGCAGGCTGGCTCCCGGTATGTCGTTCATGATCGGCACGGCGCCTGTTGCCAGGATGACGGCATTTCCCTGAAGGAATTCACGGCCGCCCTCTGCCAGTTCCACCTCCACTGTCCTGTCCCTGCGCAGCCTGGCGGTTCCATGGATAATATCCACATCCAGACGCTCAAAACCGGCTTCAATCCCTTCCCTGTACTTTGCCACCGCCTGCTTCTTATACTTCTGCATCTTACCAAAATCAAATGCAATGAAGTCTGTTGACACTCCGAACGCATCGCAGTTCTGCATCATATGGAACATATCCGATGCATGGAGCAGCGCCTTGGTCGGGATGCACCCCCGGTTCACACAGGTGCCTCCAATCTTCTTTGCTTCTATGAGCGCCACAGAAAGTCCAAACTGCGCCGCCTTAAAGGCAGCCGTATATCCTCCCGGTCCTGCGCCGATTATCACAACATCATATTTCCTAGCCATATGTAAATCTCCCATCCTGTTATATTATATCCATCCGAAATGCCTGCAGGCCTTCCATACCCCATCCCGGTTAATATCATCCGTAACATAATCCGCCACCATCTTCAGTTCCTCCACCGCGTTCCCCATGGCGATGCCGGTTCCCGCCTCCTGGACCACCTCATAGTCATTCATGCTGTCGCCAAATGCAACCGTGTGCTCCATGCTGATTCCGTAGTGCTGGCAGATACGCAGAAGCCCCTCTGCCTTGGACGCCTCCTTCTCCACCACATCCGCGCCCATTTTCCCGGAAAACATAGGGAATTTGAACTCAGGGAAATGCTCCTCCAACTCCTTTGCCCGGTCAGGCCCACCTATGTATACCAGTGTCCGCACCGGCAGTTCCATCAGCTCCCATCCATCCCTGAAATTACGCTCTGACACACCCCAGCGCAGTTCATCCATGCGCACAACCCCTTCGGGATGGATATAATAATCATATCCCCCTGTACCGATTCCAATGGAAATGCCGTTTTCATCCGCATAGGTCAGAAGGCGCTCCAGACGTTCCTTATCCATTAAATGCTCATACAGGACATTTCCCTCTGCAACCACCTTGGTTCCATTCATATGGATGACTGCATCCGGCTTAATCATATCCCGGTACATCGAACTCATCTCATGGTCCATGTTCCTGCCGCTGGCAATGACAATCACGGAATCCTTCCTGAGATGCTCCAGCGTTTCCATTGCACTGGCCGGGATTTCCCATGTTGCATGGTCCAGCAGCGTCATATCCAAATCAAAGCTGAATATCCGTTTCTTAACAGCATTTTCCTGTGTCATTTTACATTCTCCTGAATAAATTAAAATTAGGGCTTTTCAAAATGAAAAATCTTTGCTATAATACTAGAGGTTCACAAATAGTAACGGAGTATGGCGTAGCTTGGTAGCGCGCTCGGCTGGGGGCCGAGAGGTCGCAGGTTCAAATCCTGTTACTCCGACGATGCAGACCCTTGATTTTACTGGAAATCAAGGGTTTTTTTGTTATCCTCTTTCCAGTTTACATAAGTGGTTTTTCTAACATTCTTCTAACACTCTGCTAACATTTTCCCAGAATTTAATGAAAATGAATCTTTTCCATTATATCGCATTCCCAGTTAATCATCAAGCCATGTCAGCCGAATCTGATATGAATCCTCCTATGGAACTGTCCCGATACGTAAAATATGCCTCGCCTCCAGTTCCGCCTTATCCGGCCAAGGGCCTCCCTGTCCTCGAAATAAAAATCCGGACTGGACATCTTAACAGATATACAGCCCGAATTCCATTCATTAACTTCTACTTGTATTATTATGGTTCATACCATCTTCCAATCCTACTTATAAACAGCCAGCCCATCCATCAATATAACCGGGTCATCATAGAAATTATCCGTCACCAGGGAAACCTCCACGCGCACCGTGTTCTGTCCGGAAACGTCCGCGCCGAAATAAATGGTCTTTTCATTATAATGGATATCCGGTGATGTATAAAGGACCGTATCATTATCCCCATACACCGTTATCCTTGCCATCAGGGCGCTGTCAAACTGGGATGACGGGGCCACGGCTCCTGCAAGCAGCTTATATTCACCCTTGGTGTCATACTTTACATAACTGCCTTTTCCTTTCAGACGGATTGCATTGGTCCAGCGTTCCCCGCTGGCATTCTTGCCGGAAGTGATTATATTATATCCTTTTGTGGAAAATCCCTCTGACATATTCTGAATCAGGTAAGGGGTGTTAAGGTCCATGGTGTTGGCAGGCTCTACCTGTCCCTCTGCCGGAACCCATACGCCGTCCTGTCCAAGCTGCCGGCCGTCGATTGTTGTATTGACTGCCATTGCCCCGTTTGGAAGCAGGAAATACCACTTGTCGTTGTCCTTGAACCAGCCGTTCTGCATAACGCCCGACTGATCCATATAATACCATATGCCGTTTATCTGCTGCCAGCCGGTCTTCATATAACCATCTTTATCAAGATAGTACCAGTTCCCATTATCCTTAACCCACTCATTGTAAGCAAATTTGTTAGCGCCTCTCTGATATTTCCATTGATCATTCACATATTTCCATGTACCTGCATAGGCGGGTACTGCCATAATCACACTCAGCGCCAAGGCTGTCAATGTCATTGCCAAACGTTTCTTCATGTTGAATCTCCTTTCATCAACCACCGCATCTGCTCTATTCAGGGCAGAATCAAAACTTCCTGCACTTGTTACATTATAATTCATTATCCATTTTTATGCAACTGTGTCTTTATTCCAGCAAGGCTGTTAAAATATGTCTGGATCCCTTGACAAGCCAAACTGTAAGTATTATGGTTACAGTATAGGATGTGTATTTATATTTACATATTCCCATAGGACAAACATTAACCAATACCTGAAATGGTATTTCACCGAAAGGAGACGTAATATGAATACACGTGGACACAGTATCATGAAAATGAGGGGCAGCGCGGATATTTCCTATTTAGGGCGTACCGTTGACCAGATGGTGTGGGATTTCATGGATAAGGAGCAGATTGACGGGCTGACCCTGGCCATTGTCCAGGCCCCATACATACCACGGGTGACTGGCTATGGTTACTCTGACCGCGGACAGAAGAGGCTTGCATCCCCTAACACCATGTGGCCTGTGGGACCTGTCTCACAGGCATTTGCAGCCGTAGCAATCATGCAGCTTTACGAACAGGGAATTGTGGATGTCAATGCTCCGGCTGGAAACTATTTACCGGAGCTGCCCGATACCTGGAAAGCCGTTACCGTACTTTGTCTGCTCCGCCATGCATCAGGTATTGCGGACTACAGGACGGCAGAGGGATTTGACCCACGCCGTGGCGGGACGCTGACGGAACGATTGGGACCGGTCATCTGCCAGCCGCTGCATTTCACGCCTGGCACGGATGTGGAACAAAGCGCAACCAATTTCCTGCTGCTTACGGAGATTGTGGAACGGACCAGCGGCATGAGCTATCATGATTTTGTAACAGAACATCAAATCCATTATCTTGACCTGCAGCATACCGGCTTCCATGAGGACCTGGAGAGTTTTCCACATGAGGATGTAAGCCTTACGGATAATGTCCACCAGGCCTTCAAATCGGATAAACAGTATATCAACCCCACCGAACCAGCCGCTTCTTACCATGAGGACGGTACACTGTTTAATCCGGCTGACGCAGCCTCCCTCCCCGGGTTCTCCGACATATGGGCATCTGCCCAGGATATCTCACATTGGGACATTGGGCTGGCTGGTTCTGTGCTGATACATAATCCCGAAAACCGGGCATTGATATACGCACCATGGAAACTGCCGGATGGGCGGACGGTTCCTGCTGTGGCTGGCTGGCAGTTTTACCATCACAGAGGACTGATGGATATTAAGGGTTCTGTTCCCGGCTACTCTTCCTTCCTCAGCCGTTTCACAGATTCCTCGGAACTGGTTTGCGTCACCCTGCTGGCCAACAGGGAAGGGGTGGATTTTACCAATCTTGGACGCAGGATTGCCGGGGCATACGGAGACCTTCTGTCCACCAATTACGACGACAACCGCCTGTATCTGACGGAAGGCCAGCTTCCTGTAAAGGAAACAGTTGAACGTCTGGAAAACGCCCTCAAAGCCCAGGACATCCCTCTCTTCGCCAAATTTGACCATGCAAAAAATGCTGCAGACGCAGGTCTTACCCTGCGCCCCACAACCGTCCTTGTATTCGGTTCGCCCAAGGTGGGCACAGGACTTATGCAGGCTGACCAGAGCATTTCCCTGGAGCTGCCCCTCCGGATTTCAATTTGGGAAGATGAGGCCGGCAGTACCTGGCTGGCATTCCCAAGGTTGGATAATATGGCACAAGAGTACGGGCTGTCCGGTCACCCCGTCATACCAAAAATGCAGTCACTGCTGGAAAAGCTGGTCAGAACAGCAGCCAATGTCTATTAATACGTACCGATAGGGAGAATGGACTTTAATACGCTCTATAGTATCAATATTCGGATAATGTCAGTATGCCTGGGCACGGATAACACGCCCAGGCATTTTGATACGCTATTTCCATCCCTTCCCATCATCTGCCTGTAACTTGTGCATGGTCAACTTTCATTATCACTATCCTGTGACCTTCCTTTTTCAGGTCTGCCTGTCCTTCCTCCTGACATTGCCCCGCTTCCGTTCCCGGTTCCGCTGCCAGGACCGCGCCCCCTGTCATGGCCTCCTGTCCGTTCCCCCAGCTGGGTGACAATGCCGTCCAGTACAACTTCTTCCGAAGCATCTGCCGTGGATAATCTGTATGTCTTCCCCTGCTCCAAATCCGGCATGCTGATCAGTATACAGGAAAATTCTTTTTCCGGTGTGAAGTTGAGCAGTTCCCTGCCGCTTTCATCGGTCAATATGACAGAAGTTCCTGCCTCCTGGCGTTCGCTGTAGTATGCAATCAGGACATCCTGCCCGGACTCTTCCGAAAATCCCTGCATCATCCCGGAACTTCCCGCTGCCACGAAAATACCATTGTTGATAACTGCTGTCCCATTATAATCAAGTGCTCCGTCCCCATCGCTGACAGGGCCGTTTATGTAGATGGTTCCGCCTTCCACATAGAGGTTTCCATTGGAGTCAATTCCATCTGCCATGGCATCTACCTCTATGGTACCCCCGGTAATACGCACATATGCTTCCGGATTATTCTGCATTTTCTGATGTTCATCGCCCATCTTGTCCAATGCCTTCCCCATATCTGCCCGTTGCCGGCCTGTCTGTTCCTGTCCCGGTTCTGCCTGGTCCTGCCCTGATTCCGCCCGCGCCTGCCCTGATTCCGCCCGCGCCTGCCCTGATTCCGCCCGCGCCTGTCCTGATTCCGCCCGCGCCTGCCCTGATTCCGCCCGCGCCTGTCCTGATTCCGCCCGCGCCTGCCCTGTTCCTCCGTCTCCTCCCGCCGCATTGATACCATCATCCGTGGATTTGATTTTTATGGTTCCTCCATTTATATCCACCTTCAGTCCCTCCAAGCCCTCATAGCTTTCCCGGATATCAATATTTCCCCCGGATATCGTAAGCCATGTTTCAGCGTGGATTCCATCATCACCTGCCTGGATTGTAATCGTTCCCCCTTCTATCACCACATATCCCTGTTCCGAATCCTTCTCATTGCTGGATTTAATCCCATCCTGACCTGTCTTAATCTGCATGATTCCGTCCTTGATGGATACGGAATCCTTTCCTTTCAGCCCATCCTTCACCGCCGTGATATTAAAGGTACCGGATATCACCTTCAGGTTATCCTTTGTACGTATTGCATTGCTGTAATTACCTTCCACTGTCAAGGTCCCCTGCCCATTTATGGTCAGGTCATCCTTGCTGAATATGGCTGCATCCGGTTCATCTTCATCCGCTGACTCAAACACATACCCGGTTCCGTCTGTCACGGTATTCTCTGTACCGTCCGCCAGAATCAGCACAATCTTCCCACTCTGTTTCCCATATATAGGAGATGTACTTTCATTGGAAATGTTGAACCCATCCATGACAAGCCTTACAAGGTCATCCTTTCCCGCATCAACTTGAATCTGCCCGTTATAGGTCCCTCTCAAGATATAGGTCCCTGCTGCGGTTATCCGGATAATCCCGCTTTCCGCCGCCGCGTTTCCCGTTTCCTCAACGCCGCTATCCTCCATCACCACCTCAGTCCCATCGCATGTAATGACAACCGACTCCTCTTCACTCCACCCAGCGTCCAAATCCTCCTCCTCATAAACCGCCGTTTTTCCAGTCATACCAGCCAGACTCCCATCAAAAGTCCCCCCATTCCCGGCATTACCACCTCCACTGCCCCCAACATCCCCGCTTTCATCCTCCCCGCCCATGGCCCGGGAATTGCCATCCAATCCACTCACATTACCTTCACTGCCCGTACCGACAACATGATCCGCACCAGCATTCCCCGTACCGTTATTCCCCTGGCACCCGGTAAGCTGCAGCGCCATCAGCACAGCCAGCACCGTGGCCGCCCTTCTCACGGGCCTTTTACCATATTTCCCACCCCTATTTGTATCCTCCATGCCTTTTTTCCTCATTCCTTCATCCACCTTCCTTACAGATTTTCATTTCCCGCTGCCATCCGTCCGCATACAATGGTCAGATTCCCATTCCTGCACCGTATCTCATCCAGCATGACTTTTTCGATTTCCTGAGACTTAAGTACCAGCATATAACTCAGTTCATACAGGCTTCCCATGTTCACGGTCTTTACCCGCACCATCTCAGCCTTTTTCGTATATTTCATAAAAATATCATCGAAAATGCCGCAGTAATCCAGGTTTTCCGGTATCGTAACCCTCAACTCACGGCCCAGAAGCTGGCCGCTGCCGTCCGGTATCTTTAAGAGTATGACTGTCACTATCCCCACCACTGCCATCATCAATATCCCGATTCCTATGTATCCCATCCCATCTGCCAGGCCAACCGCCATTGCCAGGAATACACTGCTGATTTCCCTTGCATTGCCCGGCATGGAGCGGAAACGCACCAGGCTGAACGCCCCCATGACAGCCACGCCCGTCCCCAGGTTTCCGTTTACTAGCATGATGACCATCTGCACGATTACCGGCAGCAGCACCAGCGTCATGAGGAAATTCCTGCTGCTCTGGTTCCTGTATGTGTGGATTCCTGCCAGCACGGATCCCAATCCCAGGGATACCACCGTGCAGACTGCCATATGTGTCATGGTAATACTGCTTGCCGTTTCATTCAAAATACTCTCAAGCACAGATAATCCCTCCTTGCATATATTCCTGCCGCGTTGTGTGATAACCCGCCATTTCTTCATATCCCGTCATCCTTGCCGGGTAGATATAGGTTTCATAAAATGTCCCGTATTTCGAGTAGGCTGACGGAAAAATCCCCTGCTCAGCAAAAATCCTGCTCAGCCATACCGGCATGGCGCCTGGTATCTTAACCTCCATCAGGATCTGCTCCTGTGGCAGAAGGCATTTACCGTAAGGTCCCACCCGCAGGTCCAGGTCCCCCAGCCGCCCCAGGATGCTGCTATCAAAGGTAATCCTCAGTTCCCGGTCCATCTGGCAGGTATAGGCGTCCCTTTCATAGGAAATGTAGGCCATGGGCCGCAGACCGTACCGCCTGACGGCATAATCCACCTCCCTGAAAATCTGTCCGTCCTGCCCTGGATGGATTCCATAGCAGACATATCTTCTGGCTGTTTCCATATCCATCCCCACCCTGCGTTTGTAGACCACGGAATCATACTTTTTCTTCAGTTCCAGAAACACCGGGGAGCTGTCATTTACCCTGGCGCCATAGCACCGCAGCCTCACCTTTTCCTTATAGACCGGCTTCTCAATGGAAGTGCGGATCAGCTCATAATCCGGAGTATCAAGATAAATATTGCAGATGGTGTGATGGCCATATACATCCATATCCATGACCCCGCCCAGAATCAGCATAAGCTTCTGATACTGTTCCTGTGTCAGCAGATATTTTTTCTCATACCGTTTGAATACTTCCTGCGCCATCGTTCCTCCTTCCGGGGACATCATGACTGCCCCTGATGAATTTGATTTTTTATTATGTTAGCGGGAAAATGTGTCAGGCTTTTGTTAAATTTGTGTTAACAATGTGAAAAAGGCACTGCCCCTGTTTTATCACAGGAACAATGCCTTACCATATCATATATTTAAAACGTTCAGTACATCAGGTGTTCTTCATGATTACGCTTTCCACAATATCCGCCACATGCTCACAGGCATCGCAGCATTTCTCCAGGTAGACGTAAATTTCCCTCCATGCAATGATTTGAATGGGGTCTTTCTCCTCGGTGTGGAGCTTACGCATGGAATCAATGAACAGGCGGTCGCCTTCCTCTTCCAGGGCATTAATCTCAATAATCAGCCCGTGCAGTGTCTTGGACTTCTGAAAGTCGCAGAACTCCTCCATCACTTCCTTTAATGCCTGGCAGCAGCGGATGATTACCTTGGTAAATGCAACCGCTTCCGGCTTGATGTCATGCACATTATTAATGTAAATGCGGATCAGCACATCCTCAATCTTGTCCGTCACCTCATCAATGCTCTGGCTCAAAAGGATGATGTCCTCGCGCTCAATGGGTGTGATGAATGCCTTGACCAGCACTCCCATCATCTCATGCTTTTTCTTGTCCGCATCATGCTCAATCTGGTGAAGCTCGTCCAGTTTCTCCTGCAGGCATCCCGCATCAAAGCTCATCAGGTTTTCCTCCAGCATCTTTGCCGCCTCGCAGCCGCACTGGACACATTCTATAAAGTTCTGAAAATAGTAACTATCGCTTTTCTTAGACATCTCATCTTCTCCTTTATCTAACCGTGGAACAGCATCATGAACAGTTTAGCTATGAGGAATCCTATGAGGCCGCAGCCCGGGAAGGTCATGATCCAGGTCATCACCATATCCTTAACCACCCCGAAGTTAATGGCTGACAGCCGCTTCACGGCGCCTACGCCCATGATGGCGGTGGTCTTGGTGTGGGTGGTGCTCACAGGGATACCAAACATGGAAAAGCCAAGCAGGCAGGCGGCTCCTGCCATATCAGCGGAAAAGCCCTGATACTTCTCCAGACGGACCATGTCCATTCCAACGGATTTAATGATTTTCTTTCCTCCTATGGAAGTTCCCAGCGCCATGGCCGCGGAACCCAGAAGCAGCATCCACAGCGGAAAACGTACGCCTGCCGTACTGCTGCTGCCATTTACCATACAGATTCCGAGAAGCATGACACCCATGAACTTCTGCCCGTCCTGGGCGCCGTGCATGAAGGCCATGGCCGCGGCCGCGCCAATCTGCGCATACTTGAAGAATCCGGTGGTCCTGCGCCTGTCCATGTTACGGCATGTCCAGGAAACCAGCTTGCAGGATAAATATCCGCTGAAGAATCCAAGTAACACGGAAAACACCAGGCCATAAACTACTTTCATCCACTCAGCCCCATTGATGGCTGAGAATCCGCCCCTGATTGCAATCGCCGCACCTGTCAGGCCGGCAATCAACGCATGGCTCTCACTGGTGGGACAGCCGATGGACACTGCGAAGGAAGACCACACCACAATGGAAAACAGGGCCGCGCACAATGCCACCAGGGCAATGGAAGTATCATCTCCAAAATTAACCATGTTGGTAATGGTGGAAGCAACCGTTGCATTAATCATGGTCATGACCACGATTCCGGCGCAGTTACACACAGCAGCCATGACAATAGCGACATTGACATCCAGGGACCTGGTTGATACACAGGTGGCAATGGCATTGGGCGCATCCGTGATACCATTCACACAGATGACCCCCAAGGTCAGCAATACCGTTATCAATAAGGCCGGATTCGTCACCAGCTGCCGCAGGAAAAAGGAAAACGACATATCCATAATTCTTTTTTACCTACTCTCTTATTCTTTACTTTATCTTTACGTATACTTTACATACTCACGATTTTAATTCTAACACGGTTTTAAATAGTAGTAAAGTTTTAATTTCATTAACATAGAAGGAAGATTATCAAAAATAGATAATGCGGGGGCCAATAATATCCAATATCGGATATCATTGGCCCCCTGTCCTTTTTCCCGGCTTTTACTGCAGCAAATTGCCCTTTTATATTTTCCATTTTTGGTAAATAGGTATTTTTTACCTGGGGAAGCTGGCTAAGTCAGTTGCCCTGCCTTCTGAAATCCTATTTTTCAAAAAACCTATTACCTGAAAATCCTATCCCCTAAAAAACACCACCAGCAGATATCCCAGCGTCAGGCAAAGTCCGATACAAAACAGCATAAGTCCAAATGAAAAACTTTCCTCCACCAGCTTTCCGGTACGTTTCAGCACTTCCTCTCCCTCAATCAGGCGGGGAATGACAGAATCTTTTCCTTCCCGCTCTTTCCTTCTTCCCGGCAGGCGGCGTCCCAGGCTGGCCACATCATCGATAAAATGTCCCAGGATAAAAGCCAACCTGTCATTTCCGCCCAGGACCTTTTCCCCATTCCTCTGCCTGTGGGTAGTCTTCCTGGCCAGCAGGATGATGCCATCCGCCATATGGTCAAGGGTACGGCACAGGACCGCGGATATCTGAAGGAACAGATTCACAGCCGTGGACACCAGATACCGGTCGACAAACCGGAAGATGGCTCCAAATATGCCCGGAAGCGCCACTGCCAGAATCGGGCGGTAAACCAGTTCCTCTAAATCCAGCCATTTAGGCCAGCGGTCCACATATCTGTACACGCTGCCAAGTTTTCTATTGATTTTGCTATTAACTCCACTATTGGCTCCTCTATTGACTCCGCTATCGGCTCCTCTATTAACTCCACTATCGGCCCCTCCATTGGCTCCGCTATCGGCTCCTCTATTGACTCCGCTATCGACTCCTCCATTGGCTCTACTATCGGCTCCTCCATTGGCTCTACTATCGACTCTTCCATCGACCCCACTATCAATCCCCCATTCCTCCACCTGTTCCCCAACTTCCGCCTTCTCCATCAGCAGGCCGCGCACCACAACCACGTACAGGACAATTCCTATGCCAATGGTAATTGCAGCCCCCTTCAGGTTCCCCGCCGCAAAGTAGGAAACCTTATGCCCCTGCAAATCCCCATGAAAAAATCCCTGCCCCAAATCCGCCGCCCGGTCCATGAACAGCTGAGGGAATGACCCGAATACCGGAATCACAGCCGCAGAAATACACAGTGCCGCCCGGCTCACCGGATTCATATAGCCCGAGGACATGGCATCAAATTCCTGTTGCCGCACCGGATGCCGGTCCACGAAAAGGGCAATGAACAGCTTCAGCATATAAGCCAGTGTCATCCCTCCCGTTAACAGGAACAGCCACTCTGCCGCCTTCCACAGGGCTGGGGATCCAAGAACCGCGCCCAATCCATATATCCCGCCAGCAAGATAGGTTCCCCCTCCCGCAGACCCAATACCCCCGCCAAAAGCCGTTCCTATCCCCTGCGCCAGCATTTCCCCGTATTCCACAATCCCCTCATGGAGCAATGTCTTGCTCACATATCCGCTCCACATGGGAATCCCGCTGATGCCCAAGGCCCCCATGAGGAAACAGAACAGGAGGGCCGGCTTCCTCCTTCCAAATCCCCTGATATCGTTCAGGTCCAGCTGGTGCAGGTTCATGAACACCGCGCCCGCACACAGGAACAGTACCAGCTTAAACATGGAATGGTTCACCATATGGAGGAAGGTGCCGCGGACAGCCAGCCCATTGCCGGCGCCCACGGACTTTAGCAGGCAGCACATCCCTGTCCCTGTGAGGATGAATCCTATCTGCGACACAGAGGAACATGCCAGGGTCCGCTTGAGATTAACGGAAAACAGGGCCAGCAGGGCGCCCAGAAACATGGTGATGAATCCCAGCACCGCAACCAGCAGGCCCCAGTTCCTATCTGCCTGGAACATCACGCAGGACACAATCACGATTCCGAACACACCTGCCTTTGTCAGTATCCCGGACAGCAGGGCGCTGGCAGGCGCTGGAGCCACCGGATGCGCCTTGGGCAGCCAGATATGAAGCGGGAAACAGCCTGCCTTGGCCCCAAACCCAAACAGCAAAAGCCCTCCGGCCACGTACAGCCTCACAGGCCCCTGAGGGCCATATACCCCATTTCCGGATAATATGATTTCCGCGGCCCCGGCCAGTCCATCGATTTCAAGGGTGCCGGTCATATCATACAGCAGGAACAGCCCCATGAGCATGACAAGTCCGCCAATCACCGCCACTGCCAGGTAGGTCCCGGCCGCCCTCAGGCTTTCCTTCTTCTCATCAAAGGCCACCCACACATAGGAGGTAAATGACATGATTTCAAAAAATATGAAAGTGGTATACAGGTCCGCTGACAGGAATACGCCTGCCGTTGCCAGGAAGGTTATCCAGAAAAAAACATAATATCTTCCTCGCTTCTCATAATGCCTCATATATTCCAGGGAAAACAGGCCGCACACCGTCCACATCACAATGGCTATGAGCACGTAAACCAGCCTGAAGCCATCCAGCCTCAGGTGCATTCCCATGCCGCAGAATCCCGGAATCACCAGGTCCATTGTATCCATCATCCTGCCTTACCTCCTATTGCCCACAATATCTTCATCAGTGGAACGGAATGAAAACCGAAACAGATGATCACACCTGCGAATATCAGGAGGGGAACCAGCATCATCCAGTTGGGGTCCGTCACATCCCCGCCGGGAGCCGTCCCTTCCTTTGGGAAATACGCCCTTACCAGGACCGTAAACATGTAAACCGCTGTCATCAGCGCTGAATACAGCAGCACACACGCCCCTGCATAGGGAAGCCAGTATCCCCCGTTTCCCGCCCCGCTCAGGATTCGGCCGCAGTCAAAGGCTGACTGGGCAATGTTCCATTTGCTTATGAATCCGGCAAAAGGAGGGATTCCTGCCAGGGATATGCTGGCAATGGTGAGACATGCAAAGGTAACCGGCATTTTCCTGGCCATGCCGTCCAGTTCATAGACATAGGTCTTACCGGATTGGTGCATCACTGCCCCCGCGCAGAAGAAGGAGCAGATTTTCATAAAAGCATGGAACACCATATGGCTCATGGCTGCAATCAGCCCCAGAGGGCTCATCATGGCAGTCCCAAGAAGGATATAGGAAAGGTTGCTGATGGTGGAATAAGCCAGCCTCCGTTTCCAGTGAATCTCCTTCACCGCCATGGTGGAACCGTAAACCACGGTTAACATGGCTGCCCCCATGACAATATACTGGGCAAAACTCCCTCTTAAAAGGGCGGTGCCAAAGCTGTAATAGGTAAGGCGCATGACTGCAAATGCGCCGGACTTCACCACTGCCACCGCATGAAGCAGGGCCGTGACCGGCGTGGGCGCCACCGTGGCATCCGGCAGCCAGCCATGGCAGGGAAAGAGCGCGGCCTTTACGCCAAATCCGAAAAATGCCAGCACATACACAAATAACAGTGTCCCCCTCCTTGTCTGCCCTGCCACCGCATCCATGATTCCCCCCGGAACAAACTGGGTATTGCCCGTGGTGGAGAAATTAAGTACGAATATGATTCCGATAAATGCAAAAGCCGCACCGCCAATGGCATAATACAGGTACTTCCTGCTTGCCCGCACCGCTGCCTTCGTCATGGGATGAAGCACCAGCGGGAAGGTCACAAGGGTCAGCAGCTCATAAAACAGGTACAGGGTTACCAGATTCCCTGCGAACGCAATTCCCACCGTCACACCGTAGGTCATCAGATAATAGGCAAAGAAAACCGTCTGCCTCTCCTCATTCCTCATATACTCAAACGAATACAGCACCGCCAGGGGCCACAGGAACGCAATCAGCCCGGCAAACACACTGCCCAGACCGTCCAGGCTGAACATGACCCTCAGGTCGCCATAGAGCTTAAACAGCACCATCTGCTCACCGGTTCCTGCCTTATGGACAATCAGCCACCCAATGACCAGGCTGTTCACCAGGGTGATTCCTTCCACAAACAATGCCAGCCCCCTGTACCGGAAGACGGCATTTCCCTTAAAATGATTCATGATCAGCAGGACCACACCCCCGACAATGGGAAGGAGCGCCGGAACCGCCAGTAACATTCTGCTCATATGCCAACCTCCGTCAAAGCACTGTGGCTGCAATGGACTTAAGCATGGATATCAATGGTCCCGGGAAGCAGCCAAAGAGGATTGCCCCTGCGGTCAGTGCCAGCATGGGAACCATCATAAGCCAGGAAGGCTCCTGGCCCGCAAGACCCCTGGCCCGTATCTCCCCTTCATCAAAATCCGCCCCCGGGAAGAATCCCCTTATGGCCAGGGGCAGAAGATACCCCGCTGTCAGCAGCGCGCTGATTAACAGGATGACCGGGCCAAGCCAGGACCAGACACCTGTACCGGAAGCCAGGGCGCCGGTGGCAAGATACCATTTACTTACAAAACCGCTGGCCGGGGGAATCCCGATCAGGGCCAGGGAAACCAGGGTATAGCATCCCAGCATCACAGGCATCACCCGGCCCAGCCCGTCCATTTCACTGGTCCTGGTCCACCCGGTTTTAAAGATGACGGCCCCGGCTGCCAGGAACAGCCCGTTCTTCACCAGGGAATGGAATACCACATGTGACAAAGCACCCACAAAGCCTGTCCCGTTAAAAAGCCCCAGACCGAATATGATATACGACACCTGGCTCACCGTGGAATACGCCAGGCGTTTCTTGAGCACCGGCTCCTTATACGCCAGCATGGAACCCATGAACACGGTCAGAAGGGCAAGGAACATCCACACATCCTGGACCCATGTCCCCCTCAGCCGGTCCGGTCCCACAATGTAATACGCAACCCTGATGAGCGCCAGCACGCCTGACTTGGTAATCAGCCCTGAAAGTACGGCGCTGGCAGGCGCCGGGGCCACGGGATGGGCCGTGGGCAGCCAGCCGTGCAGCGGAAACATGCCTGCCTTGGTCCCAAATCCCACCAGCATGCAGCACACAGCCCCCAGGAACAGCCCATCATGGCCATTGGCAGGAAATCCCATGGCAACCCCGCCCGGGGTAAACGTCAGGCTTTCCGCCACTGAGTACAGGTAAAATATGCCAAACAGCGCAAGGAATGCGCCGGCCACAGAATAAAACAGGTATTTAAGCCCTGCCATCACTGCTTCCTTTGTCATCTCATGCAGCACCAGGGGCAGGGAGGTCAGCGTCATCATCTCATAACACACGTAGAAGGTGACCAGGTTGGCAGAAAAATCAAGTGCAATCAGGACCCCCAGCACAATCAGGTAAAAGCCGAAAAAACGGAATTCATCCTTTTCATGGGTCATATAGGAAAAGGAGTATATCCCCACCAGAAGCCAGACACCTGATGTCAGGGCGGCAAACAGCCTGCCGACCCCATCCACTGCCAGTGCAACCGTTATATGCTCCGTCATCTGCCACAGCATAAGCCGTCCGCCTGTCAGAAGGGCCGCCCATGTCAGAAGGACGCCCGCGGCCAGGGTTCCGGCCACGGCTGCAATCAGCACATTCCTGTTTTTCCTGAATCCCTTTACTGTCAGGACCAGACTCCCCATTACAATGGGAATCAGGACCGGCAGCAGCAATATCACATTTCCGTCCATATGGTATCTCCTTTTAATCAAACATGGCAAGCCCGTCCCAGATAGCCTGTACAACCGGCTGGGATTTAAGCCCCAGCACCAGGTTCAGCAGGATAAAGCACAGGATAGCTGCCCTGAGCTTCCAGGAACTCGCCTTCCCCTTCCTCTCACTTCCACCGCCCGAATAAAGGGTGATGACCAGCCGGAGGAAGTAGATGGCATTCAGGGTGGTACTGACAGCCAGCACAATCAGGGTGGGTATCATCTTGTGGGGGCTTTGAAGCGCCGAGGTGGCAAAAAGCAGCTTGGAAATGAATCCCGCCAGCATGGGGAACCCCACCATGGACAGTGCCCCCACTGCAAAACCGATTCCAGCCAGGGGATTGCGGTACCCTGCCCCACGCAGGCTGCGGTAATCCTTTTTATCTCCCGAAACCTCATACAGCCCCACCGCGCTGATGAACAGAAGGGCCTTGGTGGCGGAATGGGTAAACATGTGGAACACGGCCGCCACCATCCCGGCCTGGGTTCCCAGGCCGATTCCCATATAGATATAGCCAATCTGGGCCACTGAGGAATAGGCTATCATCCGCCTTGTATCCTCCTCCATGATGGCATGCACCGACCCCATAATCATTCCCGCCAGGCCGAACAGGTAAAGGACATTCACAATCTGGCTGGCAATCACATTTTCCCGTCCAAGCACCCTGTAAAATATCTTAATCAGCAGGAATATATATCCCTTGGACACCAGGCCGGACAGGATTGCGCTGGCCGTTGGCGTGGCATAGCCATACGTATCCGGTATCCAGTAATGGAACGGATACAGGCCGCTTTTGATGGCAAGGCCCACGCTGATGACCGCAAGGATGACAAGCATGGGAATCCCATACTTCCCGGTTGCCTCTATCAGGGCCACGGCCTCCTTGGCCGGGCTCATAAGCAGATGTCCGGTCACATCATAAAGCAGGCTCAGGCCAATCAGGAACAGGCCCGACCCCAGCTGGCTCATGATCATATAACGGATGGCCGCGGAAAGGCTCCGCCCCTTCTGCCGTATCATGATAAGCCCGCAGCCCGCTATGGTATTGATTTCCACAAACACATAAGCGGTAAACAAATCATTGGTATAAATCAGGGCCAACAGGGAGCTGAGCATCATGTCAATCATAATGAAAAACAGGTTAAGCTTGGTCCCCTCCACATCCTCATACGTATGGTCCATGCCGCCCACAACCGAGAGCAGCATTACCACGCCAAATACCGTTGCGGTCAACCCTTCCAGGACCCCTGCCCGGATTTCATTGCCCCATGGCGCAGGAAAATGCCCCATCATGTAGGTATAGCTTTCCCCCGCATCCATACAGTACAGGAACACGGCAAAGGACATAACCGTCACAATGCTGATTGCGCCCAGGCTTACGTTCCTGGCCCGCCTGCCGGATAGGGCCAGGGAAAGGATGCCGGAAAACATGGCGATGATGATGGAAAAGAAAGGAAAATTCTGCACAAGTGTCATGCCTTTTCTTCCTCCTTTGCCCGTGTAAGGATTTCATCCAGATCAAGGGAACCATACCGCTCATAAAGCCGTATGGTCAAAGCCAGCATCAAGGCCGTGGTACTCACCGAAACCACGATTCCGGTGAGTACAAGGCCGCTGGGCACCGGATTGATGTAGGCCGACACCTCCCTGACCCCATCCACCACAATGGGCACCATCCTGCCGCGGATATACCCTTTGGCGGCCAGGAAAAGGTACACGGCCGTATCCATGATATTCATGCCCATGATTTTCTTAATCAGGTTCTGGTGCAGCAAAAGCATGGTAAATCCGATGCCGAACAGGATGACCGACACGGTTTCTTCCACATTCATGAACAGATGTGAAACCATCCTACATACCTCCCTTCCGGAACAGGGTATAAAATGCATACATGGTGCAGGCCACAACCAGGCCCACGCAGATGTTCAGGGGAAGGATCAGGCCGCTGCTTAAAATTGCGCCCGGCGTCCCTAACGGAATATGGCTCTCCAGATGATTGGCTCCCGTATAAAAAGAATAGCTCTTAGCCAGGCAGTAAAAAGTCAGGGCCGCCAGCGTAATCCTGCGGTAAACCTTTTCCGTAAAAAAGCGTTCTGTCTTCTGAAAACCAAATGCATTCAGATAAAGGATCAGTCCGGATCCCAGAACCGCCCCGCCCGAAAATCCCCCGCCCGGCGAAAGGTGGCCGTTAAGCACAATATAGATGCCAAAGACCAGGATAAGGGGCACCAGCACGCAGGCGCATTTTTGAAGGATGATATCATTTTTAGGCTCAAATAAACGGTCGTTGGCCTCTGCCAGCCGTTTGGCCGTCTGCTTGTCCCTGCTGGCCGCGTCAATCCGCAACAGCGCAAACACGCAGCAGGATGCAATAAACAGGACACAGGATTCCCCAAATGTATCAAAGGCACGGTAATCCAGTATCATCCCGGTCACAATATTCACTGCCCCTGTTTCCTCCAATCCTTTCTCAATATAGCGCGCCGACACCTCATTGTTATCCGGATTGCCCGCATTTCCGAATACCGGCAGATAGGCAATGGTCCACAGCAGGACAAATATGATGCTGAAGCACAGAAGCACCGACATGACCTGGTAAAAGCGGTGGAAAATCCTGATTCCACGTTCTTCGCGGAGCAGGAGGGATGGAGTGGCGGACGGCGGGGTTCCAGGCCCTTGATTCATGGGATTTTTGTGCATAGGTTTTTGGTTCACAGGCTCCTGGTTCATAGGCTCCTGGTTCACAGGCTTTTGATCCACAGATTCCTGGTTCATAAGCTTTTGATCCACAGGCTCCTGCAAAAAACCGGATACAGCCTTCTTCCCCGGTTCGGCGCTGCCTGTCAGCACTTCATCGCCCCTGACAGTTCCGGCTGTCCTGCCTTCTCCCCCTGCTTCAGCTGTATACTGAACTTTTGTACAGTCATTTTCATTTCCCGGTATCTTTATCTCCATTCCATGATCCAAAGGGTCTACTTCCCCATCCACCCATTTCCTGAATTTCATCCACCGGCTGTTCTCATAGTTATCCCTTCTCCTGCTCATCCTGGCCCTCCTTTCGGATGGTCCCGCCGTCCACTGCATCGCGGGCCTTACTTATGGCCCTTATTTTCTTCAATGTAATGAAAAACAGGATGCTGGTAACCCCGGCCCCCACAGCCGCTTCCGTAATAGCCAGGTCCGGAGACTGGAGCAGGATCCATATAACACACATAATAAGGCTGTAGGACATGAAAATAACAATCGAGGTCAGCAAATCCCTGGCAAACCCAACCGATACCGCGCATACTACCAGGCTGATTAGAAGTATGATTTCAAATAACCTCATCTGTGCTTTCCTCCTTTGCCGGAGCGTTGTGATTTCCTGTGTTGTGCGACTTTGTCATGCATGTTTTTGCGCTGTATCCTTCTGCCTCACACGCATCTGCACCGCATCCGTCTGCACCATATCCGTCCGCACCACATCCGTCTGCACCGCATCCATCCGCACCACATCCATCCGCACCACATCCGTCTGCACCGTACCCTACTGCACAATATCCGCCTACACCGCATCCGTCCGCACTGCACTCTTCCTCCCCATATCCCCGTTCCTTCCCCGTCTTCCGTATTATCAGGATTTTCCCCAATTCCTCATCTGTCATGGCCTCCAGCCTGCTTATCATATGGCCTGACACAGGTCCTGCCGACCAGAAAAAAAGGATGACCAAGAACAGTTTAAGGGAATCCATGGAGAAACCCTTCATCACAATCAGTCCTGCAAATACAAACAGGATTCCCAGCGTATCCCCCATGGCCGCCGCATGCATACGGTTCAGGGCCTTGTGGAAGCGGTTCACACCGAAAACAGCCAGAATCATGAATATGATTCCAACCAGAAGGCAGGCAGCCGCTGCTGCCAGCTGTATCCATCTCCACGTCATATGCCTTCCTCCCTTTCAGAAGGGTCCGATGCATCCGCCGTATCAACCCCCTGTCTGCTTACATTATCCTCAATGGCCCCCAGGTCAGCCTTCATATTCTTCCTTTGCAGGTAAACACCCGTATACACCTTACAGAGGACCACCACCCCAAGGAAACTCAGCATGGCATATATAAGGCACACGTCCACCAGATAATTCTCATCCAGGTACACGGAAAGGATTGCTATTATCATGATGATCATGGTTCCAATCATATTAACCGCAATGATCCGGTCCGCAATCCCCGGACCCCGGACCGAACGGATGATACTTAAAATAATCAGGACAGCCAGTACAATGACCGAACCGCCCAGCATCTTATCATATACCAGCCCAATCACATCCATCTGCTTTCCACTGCCTCCATTTCCAATAAAAGCTCCACAAACACGGAATCCTCCATCCCCTCTGCCAGTTCCCGGTCCAGACAATGCACGCAGAAGCTGTCATTTTCCACAGAAACCGTAATGGTGCCCGGGGTCAGGGTAATGGAGTTAGCCAGCACCACCTTAGCCATCCCGGTCCTGAACTTTGCATCAAAATACACAAAAGCCGGTTCCGGTTCCAGTTCCGGCGACACGATGATTTTCAGCACGCACACATTTGCCCTCACTATCTCCTTCACCAGAACCCAGAAATATTGGATGAACAGCGGCGTCAGGCGGAACAGAAGAAGTTCCTTGCGCAGACTGTACTCCATATACCTGCACATGAAATAAAAAAGAGCGGCGGAAATCAATACGCCAAAGACGCAGATTTCCACCGTTATTTTACCATTCAATATAAGCCACACCGCCAATAACAGAAGAAACATAGGATTATCCCCCTTTGATCCGGTATATTTTCCCTGTATTGCCAACAGCAAATCTTAGACCATTATACTCTTATTTTTCCATAAACACAAGAATCTATAATGGAACCTCTCTTTGCAGGCGTGGCGTATCCTTTAACTGCTTTTCCCAATCCCCACATCCATGCTCCCCGACCGGAATCCTTCCATATCCAGGGTTACATAAGTAAATCCCAGTTCCTTCAGCCTCCGCACCACTTCCTCCCCCATATCCAGGATTCTGGTAAATGAATCCCGGTCCACCTCCAGCCTGGCAATCCCGCCATGGAGGCGCAGGCGTACATTTCCCGGCAGCATACGTTTCAGATACGCCTCTCCCCGGGCAATCCTGTCCAGCACATCATAATCAATCCTTGTATTATAAGGCAGCCTTGTGGCCATACAGGGGGTGGAGGGCCTTGATGCCACTGAAATCCCGTACTCAGCTGCCATCTGCTTCACCGCGTCCTTCGTGATATGCAATTCTGCAAGCGGGCTTATAATCCCCAGTTCCTTCAAAGCCTGTATCCCCGGCCTGTACACATGCATGTCGTCCTCATTGGTACCGTCCAGTATCCGGCTGACCCCATATTCCCCTGCCAGCTTCTTAAGTGACATAAAAAGATGGCGTTTGCACAGATAGCAGCGGTTAACAGGGTTCATCCGTATTTCCTCCTGCTCCAGTTCATCCACTTCTATGACCTGATGGATTCCTCCCAGTTCACCGGCCACCCGCCTGGCAATCTCTAAATCGCAGGATGGGTGGAGCCTGCTGTCAAATGTCACTGCATACACCTTTTTCCCTGTTTCAGCAGCCGCATCAGCAGCCACTTTAAGGAGAAGGCTGGAGTCCACGCCGCCTGAAAATGCAAGGCAGATATCCTCCGATACCAGCTCCCTCATCCTGGCCTGAAGCATTTCCCTGTCGCTCATCCTCACAATCCTTTCCGCTCTGCTTCCAGGCGCACAGCCTGGTACACAGCCTTAAAATCCCGGTCCGTCTCCCGGCAGATACGGCGTACACTCTCATATTCCGGATAATAAAATTTCCTGTCTTTATATGTGCATACCTTCACGTCCGCCTGTCCACAGTCCATGTCCACAGTCATCTTCTCCCTGGCAAGTACAGTCCTTGTCACAGGATACTGCCTGATTCCAATGGTCGTGGTATGGATCAGTATGATTTCCTCCAGCTTCTCCCTGTCCTCACCCCTGCACAGGACAGACAGCGTGTAGGCGGGTCTGTTCTTTTTCATGAATATCGGCGTATACCACACGTCCGCAGCCCCTGCCTCCAGAAGCAGTTCCATGACAAAGCCCAGGATTTCCCCTGTACAGTCATCCAGATTGGTCTCCATTACCCACATGGAACAGCCATCCGATGTCAGATTCCCAGCTTTTCCCGCCTCTGCCTGAGACGTCTCCATCAGCATGGCACGCAGCACATTGGCCTGCTTAAATACCCTGTTTCCGGCTCCCATACCAACCTTAAGAAGGCGGCAGGAATCCGGCAGGCTGTCCCTGGTGCCCAGGGCCGCCGCAATCGCTGCCCCGGTAGGCGTGACCATCTCCCCGTCATTATCCGTAAACCGGAGATCCAGCCCATAAGCTGAAGCAATATTCGCTGTGGCCGGTACAGGAACAGGAAGGATTCCATGCTGGCAATGCACATGTCCGTGTCCCTCTGCCAGGGCGGACACCACCACATCATCCACTCCCAGATTATCCACGCACACCGCCACACTGATGATATCCACAATTGAATCAATGGCCCCCCCTTCGTGGAAATGCACCTGCTCCAGAGGCAGGCCATGGGCCTTTGACTCTGCTTCCGCCACTATCCTGAACATCTTTCGCGCCAGTCCCTTCACGCGGTCATTGGAATCCAGTCTGTCAATAATCTGATATATGTCGAACAGATTTCTGTGAACATGGGAATGACCGTCCCCGTGCTGATGGGCATGGGAATGAGTGTGGGCGTCCTCATTGGGATGGGTGTGAGGATCCGTATGATTATGGGTTTCTTCATGGGGATGTACATGCTTATGGACTTCCCATTGGTCGTGAACACGGGCCTGGGCTTCTGTGTGATTATGGTGGGCATGGTCATGCGGTTCTTCGTGGGGATGGCTGTGCTCATGGCCCTCTCCGTGACCATGGCTGTGACCATGGCCACGACCGTGCTCATCCCCCGCTTCATGGCCGTGACTATGCCCGTATCCTTCTCCATGACCATGGCTATCCCCATGCCCTTCTCCATGGTCATGCCCATCCTCCTCCAGATGCACATCAAAATCATACGAATCCAATCCACAAACATTCTTCCGCCCAAAATGCAGATGATATCCTCCCACCCCCAGGCTTTCAAGGGCATGTTCCAGCACATCCCTGTCCGCGCCCAGATCCAGAAGCGCCCCGACTGTCATATCCCCGCTGATTCCGGAATTACATTCCAAGTACAATATTTTTCCCATTTTATCTTACCGCCAATCTGTTTATTTGCGTGGCCAGATAACCGGCCCCGTATCCATTGTCAATATTCACCACTGAAATCCCGTTGGCACAGGAATTCAGCATGGTCAAAAGAGCCGACAGTCCATGAAAGCTGGCCCCGTATCCCACCGATGTGGGAACCGCAACCACCGGACAATCCGCAAGTCCTGCAATCACAGTCCCCAGAGCGCCTTCCATTCCCGCCACCGCAACAATACAGTTGGCTTTCATGATCCTGTCCCGCTGTGAAAGCAGCCGGTGGATTCCCGCCACCCCCACATCGAAGATCCGGTCCACCGCACAGCCAAAATACTCCGCTGTCTGTGCAGCCTCCTCCGCTACCGGTATATCTGCCGTGCCTCCCGTACACACAGCAATGAGTCCTTTCCTTTCCTTGCCCGGGCGTTCCACCTTAAGGATTCTGGAAATAGGGTCATAGACCACTTCCGGGACCGCTGCTTTCACCAGCATATATTGTTCCTCAGACGCCCTTGTTCCCAGCACCTCGCCGTCCCGCTCATAAAACCGTTTATAAATCTCCATCAGGTAAGCATCCGGCTTTCCCTGGCAGAACACAGTCTCACCGAAACCGGACCTGAGTTTCCTGTGATGGTCCAGCTTTGCATATCCCAAATCCTCATACGGCAGGTCCTTCAAAGCATGTTCCGCATCCTCTATCTTAACCGCCCCTGACTTCACCTTTTCCAGCAGTTCCCTTACGTCCATATTCAAATTTCCTCCTTCAAATCCACAATTCTGGTACATACCCGCTCCAGCAGTTCCCTGGAATGGCTCACCACCAGCAATCCCATCTTCCGGTGCCTCACCTCTTCTAAAAGGAAATTCCATATCTGGCTCTGGGTTATCAAATCCAGCATGGTACTGATTTCATCTGCCAGCAAAAACCGTGTCCGTCTGCCAAACGCCCTGGCAATGCAGAACCTCTGCAGCTCGCCTCCGGAAAGCTCCCCTGGATACCGGTTCATCCAGTCCGGTTCAATGCCCAGCCCCCTGATGATCCGCTCCTCCACCTCATCCCCTTCTTTGATGACTTCCCTCATCTTAAGCTTTGGGTTCACCGACAGCTCCGGATGCTGCCACACCATCTGGACCGGACAGTACGCGCCAAATCCGGACAAAGGTTTTCCGTCCAACAGCACGCGCCCGGAATCAGGCGATTCATACCCGGCCAGAATCTTGCAGAACGTGGTCTTCCCAAACCCGCTGGGCGCAGTAATCCCCACCCGTTCCTCCTGCTCCAGGCATATACTTACATTATTCAGTATTTTCCTGTTTCCATTGTCATATTGAAAGGAAATGTTCCCTGCTTCCAGCCTCATACTCCTGCCTTCCTACATTTTACCATACCGCCTTTATAAGCGCGATACTCGATTTCTTCCAAACAGCCCTGGTCTGCCATGGGACATCTGGGTCCATAGGGGCATCCCCTGGGCAGGTCCTTCACATAGGGCTGCACCCCTGGCTGAACCTCAAATCCATGGCTCGGCATGGCACGGTACAGCGCCCTTGTATATGGATGGCGCAGGCTCTCCTCCCTCTGAAAATCAGACACGGCAGCCTCCTCCACATTGGTTCCTGCGTAAAACACCACAATCCGGTCAGCCACCTTAAGGGCCAGTTCCAAATCATGGGTAATCAGCAGCACTCCCGCCCCTTCATCCGCAATCTCCCGGAAATGCGACAACACCCTCTTAGCCGCACTGATATGAAGCCCCGGGGTCGGTTCATCCGCAATCACCAGTTCCGGTTTCTCCATGACAGCGGTGGAAATCAGCACCCGGCGTGTCATTCCGCCAGACAGCTGAAACGGATAGAGTCCTTCCGTATCCTCCCCCAGCCCATATCTGCCAAGTACCTCCCTGCTTCGGGTTCTGGATTTCCCATCCTTATGCCCGTTCCTCACCTGGTCCCCCACCTTCATAAGCGGGTCCAGATAGGAAACACTCTGAGGTACCAGCACCATCTGCCTTCCCCTCAGCTCCTTCACCCTTTTTCCGGTCAGTTCCTCCCCCTTAAAGGTAATCCTTCCCTTCCAGGAAGCATTGGCAGGCAGAAGCCCCATGACCGCATGGGCCAGGAGACTCTTCCCCGAACCGCTGGATCCCACCACAGCCACAATCTCATGACCTTTAACATTAATACTCAGGTCCCTAATAACCGGAAGCTGTATCTTCCTCCACCCCCGCTCATACTGGGAAAATGAAATCATCAGATGTTCCACTGACAATACTGTTTCCATTCCGCCAATCTCCTTTCAGCCCCAGATTCCACCCCATAATTTCCTTCCAAATCCAGATTCCACTAACCAGCTCCATCCCCGCACCAGATTCCACTACCCAGCTTCATCCCCGCACCAGATTCCACTACCCATTCCCATTTCCCTCCCATACTCCGCTGACCAATCCAGTTCCCCCGCCTACATATGAGCCTTGTTAGGATTAATCAACGTCATCATGGTATCGCCGATAAAATGGAACAGGGCCACTACCAACACCAGCAAAAGTCCCGGAAACAGGGCCAGCCACCATTTTCCCATGGTCAGATACTTCATGCTCTCAGACAGGATGACCCCGATGGCCGGCTGTTCCGGGGAAAGGCCAAAACCAAGGAATGTAATGCTGGCCTCGTGAAGGATGGCATGGGGAAACAGCAGCACCACCCCCACCAGAAGCTGCGGCAGGAGATGGGGCATCATGTGCTTCCACGCAATCTGCATTTTACCCATTCCCAGCTTTCCAGCAATCTTTATGTACTGGCGCTCCTTCAGCTGCATGACCTCAGCCCTCAATAGTCTTGCCAGGGATGTCCAATGAGTCAGGGATATCCCCACCATCACGCCCCAGAACCCCTTGCCTGCTGCAAAGGAAATCAAAATCAGCAGCAGGATATGCGGAATCCCCATGACCAGGTCAATGATAATTCCCACCAATCCATCCGCGGCCTTTCCCAGACAGGCTGCCGCGGTTCCCATAAAACATGCAATGACCGCGCTCACTGCCGCTGTCAAAAGTCCAATCCGTATACTCAGGGAGAGGCCGGTTATGGTCCTTACAAACATATCGCGTCCCATCCAGTCCGTCCCAAAAGGATATGCAGGACATGGCGCCAGATTCTTCCTGGAAAAATCCGTCACCATGGCCTCATTTTCCAATACCCTGCCCCCAATGGTAATGGCTGCCAGCATAAGGGCTGCCATTATCAGGAAAACGAACAAGGTCTTGCGCCGGTTCCACGCCGTAAACCATCCCATCAGCCTGCCCTCCTTTTCCTGATCCTGGGGTCCACTGCGCCATACAGTATGTTGGCGGTGAAATTCCCTGCAAACACAATGGCCGCGCTTATGACAGTGATTCCCAGCAGAAGCGGCACATCCCCGCCCAGGCCAGCCGTAACAGCCGCCTGCCCCAGTCCGGGATAGGAAAATACCTGCTCCACCAGGACCGACCCTCCGAATATCTCGCTGACCGAAGCAAACTGCAGGGTCATGGCCGGAAGCAGGATGTTGCGTATGCCATGGCGCTTCACAATCCCCCACTCCGACTCACCTCTGGCCCTTGCAAACAGCACATAATCGCTCTCCATGACCTCTGCCATCTTCTCTCTTGTGTGAAGTGCGATATTGGAAATGCCGGTAATGGACAAGGCAGCCACCGGAAGGATGCCGTGGACCAGCCTGTCCCCCAGCGTGACAGCGGACGCTTCCATCCCGATGGGGACGCTGAGTCCAATCGGGAGCACCTTCAGCCACACCGCAAATACCATCAGCAGCACCAGCGCCAGCCAGAAGGCCGGGGTACTGGCAGTAAGCAGCGCATATGCAGAAATCAGCTTATCTGCCAGCCCCCCTTTCCTGGCCCCTGCCGCCACGCCCAGCACAAATCCCACTGCGCCGGATATCAGCCAGGCCGATGCCATCAGCCAGAGGGAATTAGCCAGCCTTTCTCCAATCACCTTGGAAACAGGCTGGCGGTACAGAAGGGATGTCCCCATATCCCCCCGCAGGAAATCCGCTGCCCAGGACACATACCGTTTAACAGGCGGCGTGTTCACGCCCCAGTACTCCTCAAGCTGTGCAATCTGCTCCTCACTCATGCTTCCCAGCGCCGCCTGCCCCACATTCGTCCTTAGTGGGTCAAGAGGCGACACCGTGACCAGGAAAAAGGCCGCAATACTGACCAGCACAAGCAGTACTGCCATCCGTGCAACATTCTTACCAACCTGTCTCAAACCCATGTCATCGTCCTTTCATCACAACCAGCTCCACTGATCCACATTATTCACAATGGACCATCCATGCCCGTGGGGATGCAGCTTCTGATCCGCCACCTTTAGATTCTCCCTGGCCCAGTACAGATGGTCAATATTCACCAGCCAGATCCATGGTATATCCCCATCCTGGGTAATTCCCGTGTTCCCATCCCACTGTGCCTTTTTCCAAAGCTCATAGGACTGTTCCAAATCGCTGGAGGCCAGGGCCTCATCCATATAACGGTCCACGGTCTCATTGGCATAAGGAGAATACTCCGCCAGCCCCGATTCCTTCATGGTATGGTAAATGTTATAAAGCTCCATAGGCGTATGCGCGCCCCAGCCCCACATCAGCGGTTCTGCCTGCGCCCTGTCATAAGCCGTGTCCCATCCAACGCCCTCTGTCTTAACCTCAATGCCAACTTCCTTTAGCTGATTGGCCGTATCTGCTGCCAGGGCCTGGCGGACAGAATCGCTGGCCGGGTACATAAGGGTCATGGATGCCCTGACGCCGTCCTTTTCCCTGATTCCATCGCTTCCGGTCAACCACCCGGCTTTATCCAGTATATCCGCTGCCTTCGCAGCATCATACCCGACCCGGGCAGCATCATTATACCAGGGCATCTTATCACAGACGCTGTAGGCCGGGCTTCCATAGCCGTTCAGCACATTATCAATCATCTCATTCCTGTCGATTGCAAGATTGATGGCCCGCCGCACCTGCACATCACCTGTAAAATCATTTCCAACGGGTATCCCATCCATTGTCTTTCCTTCATCCGGCACGGCAGGAAGGTTAAATCCCCTGTTATCCACGGTTTCAAATGCCAGCAGTTCATATCCCGGCAGTGTCTGGTCCGAATAAGAAGCAGCCGTATAGGCCAGGTCCGCCTGTCCCGACATGACAGCCGCATAGGCCGCATCCTCCTCCATGAACAGGATGGTCACCTTCTTCATCTTTGGCGCCTCCCCATAATAATCCGGATTAGCCTCCAGGATTACCTGCTGCCCCTTATCCCACTGCTTCAGCATATAACGGCCCGAACCAACCGGATGCTCCCCATATCCCGTCCCATAGGCATGTTCCGGCACGATTCCGACAATAGCCATTGTATATGGCCATATGGAATACGGGCGGTTCATATGGAATTCCACCGTTGCGTCATCCACTGCCACAGCCTCTTTAAGCATGGTGAAGTCATTAACCGAACTGGTATCCCTCAGCGTATTATAGGTAAATGCCACATCCCCCGCAGTCAGCTTCTCCCCATCCGTAAACACCACGTCATCCCGTATGGTCACTGTCCAGGTCAGGCCATCGTCACTGGCCTCCATGCCGGTCGCCAGGTCATAGCCGATTTTCAGATCCGTTGTCGTCACCGTCAGGGTACTCTGGATTAACGGCTCATGCACATGCTCCCCTGCCCCCCATCCATAAGCCGGGTCAAATCCCGCTTCCGGTTCGGACGTAGGCCCCATGACAACAATCACGTCATCCCTTACCGTTCCCTGGGTTCCGGACACCTGTCCATTTTCCTGTTGCTCCTTTTGGCTGGACGCCTGTGCTGTCCCCTGTGTTCCCTGCTGCTCCTGTCCGGATGCCGGTCCTCCTGCCGCACCGGAACCATTTCCCCCGCACCCAGTCACCAGCATGGCTGCTGCAGCCATGGCTGCCATTGTAAAATTAAAACTTCGTTTCATTCCCGTCCTCCTATAATTCCTGAAAACCATCCTACATGTCTCAGGTCCATCTTTTTGCATCTCCCTCATCCGGCTCCTTTAACACACAAAAATACCAGGAAAACAGACCTATCCCTTAGGGATATCCATTACCTTCCTGGTATTCTCCTGATATCATTACTGTTAATTATCGTCCGGACCATAGGTCCATGCAGAATCCATACTCCACACAGATGTTGACTTCTGCCAACCGTTAATAAAAATTATACGAAAATCTCAGTGGAACGTCAATCACTTTCTTATGAAAACATTTTACATGCTTCTTATACTGCCTTAAATTCCTTAAACACATCACAATCCACATATCACGTAGTAGTACTCACCCTATCCCACTCCGTAATCCCATCTGCTCCTGTCAGCCAGTTAAGCGCATAATGCCATTCAAATATGATTTCCCCATCCAGCCCATCCACTTTCCCATGGTGTATGCGTGCATCCACACATGCCCAGTCATATCGGAATACAAGATCCTGCATATCCAGGATTTCATCCCTGCCGCGGAGCACGGCTTTTTCCATCAGGCTGTCAAATGTATGATTCCACATAATTGACCCCAGTTTGGCAGCGTCACAGATTTCATCCGGCTCTTTCAACCCAATCATGGACAACGCCCACAAAAGGACGGAGCAGCATTCATATCTCCAGCCAAACTTAACGTGCTGCAGCGGTTCCTGCAATGGATTTTCAATATACGCCTTTTCCTCAGGGGAGAGCCAGCGGGTGACCTGATAGCGCTCCTCCATCTGCTTCATCTGGCCTTCAGCAATCTCACGGCAGTTGTCAAACTGACCGCCTCCATAAATCTCAGACACCACTGCCGCCGCAAATACAGCTGACAGCCTGTGGATGATGACGTCTTTCGGTGGAATCCTGCATTCCTCTTTCAATACCGCGGCCTGCAGGTGCTCAATATACGGTATGCCTTTTTCCTTCAGAAGGGCGATTGACCGTTCTTTTCTTGCCCTGTCCGCCTCCGTCTCCTCCGCATCCCGTTCCAGGAGGCTGGAATGGGCCTGAGGACGGAACTCCTCATAATCCGTCTTTCCATCAATGGATATAAGCAGCTTCCCATCCGGGCTGTACAGGCACATATCCGGGTGCAGGACAAATCCTCCCAGTTCCTTTGCCATCCCATATATGGTGTTAACAATATGATTTGTCCTCTGTTCATTGTCATCCAATTGGAACTGAATCCCCACAATACAATTAAAAAGGCTAATCTGGCGCAGGATTGCATCCCTGATTGTATCATCCTCAAGGGGCGCCTGGGCAAAAAAACGGACCATTCCCTCTGACTGGGCCTTATTTTCCGGTTTATTTGCTGTCACATGAAATTGAATGGCTGTCCCATCCTTAAACAGGATTTGGAATTCCTGCTCATCCGTAAAGAAAATCCTCTCCATCACCTGTGAAAATAAGTCCTTCGCTATCCCAGGCACTGCCTCCCCATCTTTCCTGCATGCATATAAGGTCAGTACTGCCTCCTTCATCTCCTTTTTCCCAGGCTCCTCCTTCTCTTTTTTCCGCTTATTTTTCCAATTAAACAAACCCAAACCTCTGCCCTCCTATTCTTTATTTTGTTTTACATCCAGCTTTCATCCAACTTTCATCCTGCTTTCATTTTGGCTGCGTCCTGCTTTTCATCTGGTTTTTATCGTGCTTTTCCTTCTGCCTTTTATCCTGCTTCTTTTCCTTTTCTTTTTCCCTGTCTGGTCCTTCAACTCCGGCCTGTTCTGTATTTTATACTCCCTGATGATTTCCTCAATCCGTGTATAATCCCGTTCAAACAGTTCATCGCTCACCAGGGCGGACAACTGCTCCTTTGGGACCTTCAATAGCATTTTGTCGATGACAAATGCCTTACTCTTCTCTTTATATCTGGGCATACAGGTCAGTTCCTGGATATGTACCAGTTCCGGACGCCATAAAAGGCTGAGCTTACGTTTCCAGTTCATCTGAGGATTTTCCCGAGGCTCCCGCAGGACATAAAAATCAATGCCCAGGTCCGTCTGCTCCACTGTAATGATTCCCCACCATTCCGGAACATGCTCCCTGACATGGACCGCATGGCTGGAACCAGCCACCACCATATTCCGGTCAAAGAAGCGGTCATAATCCTTAACCTGCCGGGACAGACGTACATAGGTGTCTGCATCACTTTTAATCTCAATTCCCGTCAAAAGTCCGGGAAGGACCATCACAATATCCGCCCTTGATTTCCCTACCTGCTTTTCTTCTATAATCCTTATCTTACCATAAGTTTCCTCCAGGAAATCGAAAAGCGGCTCCCTTATATCTTTATCATACAGCATATATTTTCCAGACTCCCCTGTCACAGCCAGTTAATGGACGGCCTTAATCCCTGGCCTGCCCATATCTTCTTATCCTAGAGCGTGTTTGAAAATTGCTTTCCGTCGGCTGTGCGTCCCACTTTGTGGGAGATTTGGTCCCGATGATGGAGGCGTAGCGGGCTACGCTGACTGAATCGGGGCCAAATATACCGCGAAGTGGGGCGTGCAGACGGCGGGAATGAATTTTCAAACACGCTCTAGCATATCATATCATGAAACAATTTTACTATATATCCCCCAAAAAAGACAGCCATTTCTGACTGTCCACTGACCTCTCTATTCGCTTTCCCCCATCACTCTGTGTATTCTTCTTTCCACATCGCCCCGCTGATTCTTCCTCTGATTCTTCCTCCGGCCAATTCCTTTTCCCGCATCGGCCCCGCCAATTCATCCCCATATTTTTCCATCCCTACATATGCCAATCCATCCCCAGATCTTACTACCCTTACATCTTCCTAATCCGCTCCCATATTTTTGCAAAGCTCTTTTCCGATAGGATTTCATTGGTAATAAATTTGCCATTATAAAATAACGCATATGTTGTAAATGGAACAGGTGCAGACTGTGCATCCTCTTTTGTTTCAAGCTTCCTGAACCTGCACTCCAGCCCAAGTTCCTTCAGATTCCCAGCAAGAAGCGGTACATATTTAGACGTATGTGGACATTGATCTGAATAATACAGGATCAATCCCTTCTCATCCACACAGCCATTCCTTGCCACATCCTTAATGGCCGGAACTGTACCCGGATCCGAAAAAGGCAGATAGAACAACTCATAATAAGGGCTGGCTGTATCCGCCACCTTAAACCCCCGGTGCTTCAGATATCCCGGGTCTGCCAGAAACGGCATCTTCTTTTTAGATGACAGGCAGACAAGACCCTTTTTTCCCTTGGCCCTGCTATCATCAATGCATTGATCCATCAGTTGGTCTCCAAAGCCCTTTCCCTTATATTGCCCGGAAACCCATAAACAGTCAATATACATATAACCATCCGCCTTAATGGGCGCCCAGGCAAATTCTGCCGGTATGTATTCTATAAACACTTTTCCCCGCACATCCAGCTTATTAAACACAAGTCCTTCCTGCATCCTGCCGCGAAGCCATGATTTCTTGGATGGAACACAGTTTTCACCTTTCTTATCGGAAATACAGCAGCATATATGTTCTGTCTCCAGATTTTCCAATGTGACCTGTTTAAATACCGGCTTATCACCCATTTTACGATTCTCCCTTAACAAATGACCCAATCTCAACCAGATTGCCTTCCGGGTCAGCCACATAGCAGGTCCGCTGTCCCCATGGTTCCGTGACAGGAGCCATGATTGGAACAGCCCCCTTTTTAAGCACACTATTATATGCCTCATCTACCGCAGCATAATCTGCTACTGTCAATGCAATCTCAAAATGACCACTCACCTTACCTGCATAACAAAACTTCCGGCCAGTCATCTTCTCTAAATCATCACGCCCATAAAGCAGGAACAATGTGCCGTCCTTTTCCAGGAATACATTATCACTGTCTTCATCTTCCTTAATCTCAAACCCAAGGACATCACGGTAAAACCGTATCATGGTCCCCATATCCTTCACGAAAATGCCAAATCCTTCTAGTCTCATGCGTTCTCCCTCTTCCTGTTTTTCACATTATAACAGGAGAAACATGACATCTGTATGTCATCATTATTCAAATATAAAAGGAGCCTATTCATAAGGCTCCTCTATGCGGCTAACAGGACTCGAACCTGCACGGTCTCCCAATGGGACCTAAACCCATCGTGTCTGCCAATTCCACCACAGCCGCAAATCTAATATAATTACAAGAAAAGTCCCAACACTTTTCAGCATCAGAACTTAATTGCAATGCGGGTGGCCGGACTTGAACCGGCACGGTATCGCTACCGAGGGATTTTAAGTCCCTTGTGTCTGCCTATTCCACCACACCCGCATAATACAAATGGGGCCTACAGGGCTCGAACCTGTGACCCTCTGCTTGTAAGGCAGATGCTCTCCCAGCTGAGCTAAGACCCCAAAATGTATACGAATTGTGTCGCATTATAAAATGCAAACGACCCGGAACGGGTTCGAACCGTCGACCTCCGCCGTGACAGGGCGGCGCTCTAACCAGCTGAGCCACCGGGCCATTATTTAGATTATATAGTTCTCAATCTGCTTTAGTTAGGAAAGAGTGGACCTTCGGGGACTCGAACCCAGGACCGACCGGTTATGAGCCGGTTGCTCTAACCAACTGAGCTAAAGGTCCGAACTATATTATCTCTTATAAAGTTTACTGTTATCACAGTAAAGCCGATGATCGGACTCGAACCGATAACCTGCTGATTACAAATCAGCTGCTCTGCCAATTGAGCCACATCGGCATATTCATGCCAATAATCTTGAAGCTAAATGACCCCAACGAGATTCGAACTCGTGTTACCGCCGTGAAAGGGCGATGTCTTAACCGCTTGACCATGGGGCCTGAATAAGGTAGTGGTCGCCATGGACTTCCACTAAAAACTCCCCGAGTAGGACTTGAACCTACGACAGCGCGGTTAACAGCCGCGTGCTCTACCGACTGAGCTATCGAGGAATAATGGTACAACTAAGCGTTTATTGCGCTGACCAAATCATTATACAATAATTCAATCTAAATTTCAAGCACAAATTACACTATTTACGTACCCTCAAAACCACATATTGAAAACCGAACTGACAAACTTCCTGCTTCTCCCTGAACCTTCTGGTTAAGCCCTCGACCGATTAGTATTAGTCAGCTCCGTACATTGCTGCACTTCCACCTCT